>CAZCIF010000131.1:6618-10386 GCA_964498645.1 uncultured Rhodomicrobium sp.
GCTTAACAGGCCGATAAAAAAGCATGTGGCCCATGGCCGGCAGGCTCACCATGAGGCATAACCTCATCCTTGTCGAAGGATGAAGCCAAGATTTCCGTCACGTGCTTCTTCAGCCTTCCGGGATATATAAGCGAGAAATCCGGCATCGGCCACGGTAACGCGCCGATCCGGCGAGCATCATCCTCGCCGCCAGGCTTTCAGGACCTCCATCGCAACTTGCCAGACAATGAGAGGGGCGACGCTCATGACGAGGATAACGGTCCACATGGCCATAGTAGGCTCTGCCAAACCGAGCGCTTGCGCCAATGGCGGAAAATAGACCGCAACCGCCAGCAATACCGAGCAGAGGATGAGCGCCCCCCATACAAACGGATTGCGAATGACTTCGTTATTCAAGAGATCCGACCTCGCACTGCGCATATTGAACACATGCCAAAGTTGCGCAAAGGCAAGGGTCAGGAACGTGACGGTGACGACGGAGCGGCTATCGGATTCGAGCCAGAACCGAGCCAATGCGAGTGCGGCGAAGGTGCCCGCAGCCATGCCCAAGCTTTGCATGACGATATTGAGCCAATGGCGACGGCTGAGTATCGGCTCCCTGGGATCGCGCGGCGGACGTTCCATAACGCGGCGCTCGCCTTCGCCCATCGCAAGCGCAAAGGCCGGAAATACGTCCGTCACGAGATTGAGAAAAAGAATTTGCAGAGGCAGGAGCGGAAGCGGAAGCGTTGTGAGGATCGCCAGACCGACAATCAGAATCTCTGCTAGGTTGCATGAAAGCAGATAAGAAACGAAGCGCCGGATGTTGCCGAAGATGACGCGCCCTTCCCGGATCGACCGCACGATGGTTGAGAAGGCGTCGTCCAACAGAACCATGTCTGCGGCTTCGCGAGCGATATCTGTGCCTCGCAGTCCCATGGCGACGCCAATATCGGCTTGCTGCAATGCCGGCGCATCGTTGACGCCGTCGCCGGTCACGGCGACGATCTCGCCAGCCGATTGATAAGCGCGAACAAGTTCGAGCTTTTCCGCCGGACTCACCCGGGCAAAAATGCCAATTTTGAATAGCTCGCCGCGTTCGCCGCCTGCGAGCCTCGCCAGCTCGTGTCCTTCAAGGGTGGAAACCGCGTCAAGTCCAACGGCGCGGCCGATGGCGCGCGCCGTCACGGCATGATCGCCAGTGACCATGATGACCCGGATGCCGGCCTGCTGGCAGGCTTGTATGGCTTGCGGCACGTCCGCCCGCGCCGGATCCTCTAGGCCGATGAGACCAAGGAACGTCAAATCCTCAAAAGGAGCGGCATCTCCGGCGCCGGTCTCTTTCATGGCGCAGGCCAGAACGCGAAGGCCGCGGCGCCCGAACTCGTCAACCCGGCTCAGCCATTGCGTTCTCACCGCCTCGTCCAGGATGAGGCCGCCATTCATGGATGCGGCCCTCTGCGCCGCCGCGAGCACGGCTTCAGGCGCACCTTTTATTGAGAAAAGAAAACGGTCTCCGCGCCGGTGTACCGTCGCCATCATCTTGGTCGAGGTATCGAAGGCGTATTTGCGGACCACCGGGTTTGAGCGCAGCAAGGCGGGCCGTTCGAGGCCGGCAACGCGGCCGGCGCGAAGAAGCGCGAGCTCCATTGGGTCTCCGCTGTCCTCGGCGTCCACGCGCCCGAGCGTGGCGCCGTTGCAGAGAACGGCGGTCTCAAGGAGAAGGCGAAGCTGCGGGCTGCGATCGAGGAGCGCGCTCTCCGTTGCGTCAGCGGCGTCCATCTCGCCGGAGGGCAGCCAGAACTTGCGGACAGCCATGCGGTTTTCCGTCAGGGTGCCGGTCTTGTCGGTGAGAATGACGGTCGTCGCCCCGAGCGTTTCGACAGCGGAAAGGCGCTCGATCAAAGCATTCTGCCGGGCCATGCGCCACATGCTGCGGGCGAGCGCCAAAGTCGCCACGATGGGCAATCCTTCGGGGATCGCCGCGACGGCAAGCGCAATTGCCGCCTCGACCATGATGTAGACGTCCTTGCCAGTGGCAAGCCCAAGCACGGCGATCAGAGCGGTTAGGATCAGCGTGACCCGGAGAAGCTGGCCGGAAAGCCTCGCAAGCTTTTGCTCCAGAGGAGAGACTTCAGGTTCTGCTTCCTCGACGAGGCGGGTGATCCGGCCAAGTTCGGTGTCGAGCCCCGATGCTACAACAGCACCCACGCCGCTGCCGCGCGTAATGGACGTTCCCTTAAACAGCATCGAGGTGCGATCGGACACACGTGCATCGAGCGCAACGGGGGCAACCGACTTCGCGACAGCAACAGATTCGCCGGTCAGGGTTGATTCGTCGGCGGCGAGGTTGGAGGCGCCGGCAAGGCGAATGTCGGCCGCAACCCCGTCGCCTGCTTCCAGTACGACGATGTCGCCGGGGACGAGTTCCTCCGCCGGCACGAGCCGTACCCGGCCGCCTCGGCGAACACGGACGCTATGCGTGCCAAGCGCGCGGAGCGCCTCCATGGAGCGCGCGGCCCTGATCTCGGTCAGAAAGCCGATCAGGGTGTTAAGAATGAGAACGATGACGATCGCCGCTGCCTCTTTCCAGTCGCCGAAATACAGCGCAAGAGCCGCCGCGCTGCTCAACAGATAGACGACGGGACTCTTGAGTTGATGCAGGAGCACGGCGAACGCGCTGACTCTGCGCCGCGCCATGACCTTGTTCGGACCATAGAGCGCAAGGCGGCGTCCGGCTTCGCCCTCAGGGAGGCCTTCAGCACGGGAAACCGAAAAAAAGGAAAGTACTTCCGAAACG
The DNA here is from genome assembly GCA_964498645.1 of uncultured Rhodomicrobium sp. GTDB lineage: Bacteria > Pseudomonadota > Alphaproteobacteria > Rhizobiales > Rhodomicrobiaceae > Rhodomicrobium. The sequence goes on from CAZCIF010000131.1 coordinate 9,398, forward strand.
GCGCGCCCGTGCGCCGTTTCCCGCAATCGCTCCAGACTTTCCGGCGGGATAGCTTCCATGGTTATCAAAGGTGGCACCGCTGGGCTTTTTGGCTGGAACGCAATGTAATCGCCGGCGCAGGCCGGTCCATCATAGGCTGGCCCGCACGGGCACGCCAGCAGTCCCTTGAAAGACTCACCGGCTTCTGGCCTGCGCCTAAATTGAAACATTGATGATGATCAATGCCAGCTTCCAGGCGATGGTTCGATTGTCATCCGGCGGCGCCCCAAATTGGAGATAAAGCATGGTTGGCATTACATTCACACCGGAACAGATACGTGCCGCACCCCTTGAGGTGCGCCGCTGGATCGAGCGTGAACTCACCGCGTCGCTTGGACTGCAGCCAGGCATCGCACCAGCGGAGCAGCCCCGGCGTGAACACCTAGTGGCATGCACCTATGAGGAGGCAGCCGGTGTGCTGTCCCTCATCCAAGGCATGTTTCCGGTCGTTAATGTGTTCTTCGAACTGGGGCGCCAGGGCGCAAGCCTCGGCAGCGATGGGCTTGAGTCATTCCGGCTGGCCGATATTTTGCAGCACACGCGCCTTCCCAATGTCAGCCAAGTCATCGCCTGCCTGGACATCATTAATGAGGCGTTGCGCCGGATCAGGACGGATGCAACCGCCACGCTTTATGTGCTTGATAAACGAGGCAATTGTATCGTCGCTGCTGAAACACTGCAAAACATCTTGCGGCTTTGGCATCAGGTGATCGGCCGGCCTGAGCGAGCAGTTGCAGAGACCGCGCCGAGGGCAGGCACAGACGGAGAGGCATCTGAACAGCCCGCGTATGGGGAGCCGAAGCCCGACAGCGGTGCCGCCGGTCTTAAAGAAGACACCGTCGGCGATGGCGGGATTTAGCGGGCTTCTGAAAAACTGGAAATTTTGGCTCCACCCTCGACAAGCTCAGGATGAGGCCGGGTTCTATCAACGAGTCGAGCCTCATGGTGAG
>CAZCIF010000132.1:0-3345 GCA_964498645.1 uncultured Rhodomicrobium sp.
GCCGCTCGAGGAGCCGGCGCCTGGAAGGTTTGCGGATGTCACCAAGACGGCAGACCTCTTCTTCGACGCCGGACCCTTCGCTTTTCCGGTGACAGTCATCGACACGCCGGGCACCAACGACCCGCTTCTCATTCGCGACGAGATCACGCTGCGCAGCATCGAGGACGCTGACGTCTATGTCGTCGTGCTCACCGCTCAGCAGCCGCTAACGGCCGACGATCTCGCGCTTCTGCGCATCCTGCATGGACTGCGCAAGAACCGCATCGTCATATTCATAAACCGGATTGACTGCGTCTCCGGCATCGTCTCGGCGAACCGCGCCATTCTATCCGGCGTGCGAGCCCTGATCGAACGCGAGTTCCCTTCCGTGCATATCCCGGTCGTCGTAGGCAGTGCCCTTTGGGCGAATTGTTCGCTCGACGTTGCCAACGCCGATATCGACCGGGTTTGGGGACCGGAGCTTGCCGCCTATGCCCAAAGCATCGGCGCCATGCAGATGGGAGAGCCGGCATCCCTGTTCGGCGCCCGTGCCTTGCCGCGCGAGCGCGTGAGCGAGGTGCTGTTCGCCTGTTCAGGGATGCCCGAGATGATCTCGCTTATTTCCAGCCTGACGCTCAAGGGCGTACGCGGCTTTTGGCTCAACGAGCTTGGTTCGACGCTGATAGCTGCCGCAGAAAGCGCGGCCGCCTCGGCGTGCAATGGGATTCTAGGGTTGAGCAGCCTCTTGGCTATGGCGGCCAAGGAAGCGGGCCCTTCAAACGATGCCGCAATCCTTGCGGGAGAAATCAGCCGGTTAAGACAGCTCGCAGCCAGCGTCGATGGGTTCTTGATCGCGGCCGCCCAGGACCTGCGCCGTCTAACGGGCGAAAGCCTCAGCGGTTTGCACGGGCAGCTCGAGCGCGAGATCGCGGCCTTTGGGGCCGAGCAAGCGGACGCCGTGCGCGCCGCCTGGATGCAAGGTCAGGGCACGCGCACATGGCGCTGCGATGCGGTGGTCTTACGCAACCGCATGGAGGAGCATGCGCTTCGCGCTTACTGGGAAGCCGGCAAGAGGATTCTCGACGCCCAGCGCCGGATCGCGTCCGAGCTGAAGCGAATGCTGGAGGAGGCAGCAGCGGGCGTCGATCTCGAACTGGCGCCGGCCTCGCTCCTGAGCTTTAATCTGACACCCCCGCTTATGGCGTTGAGTAAGCCGGTCACCTTCGATCTCGAAGACCGCTGGTGGCAGCTTTGGTGGCGCAAAGCCCAGGCCGCTGAAGAAAAGGCGCGCAAGATCGAAGAACTCATCGCCGCCGAATTTTTCCCCATCGCAAGCGAGCTCGCAAGGTCGGCGGAGGCTGAGCTTGACAAATATGTCGCCTCGGCCGGCCAACGTTTTTTCGCCCGTTGCTCCAGCGTGATCAATGTTATCGCCGAACGTGAGCAAATGCTCGTAAAGGCCTGCGAAGCGACCTTTGCAGCCAAGACGGGAGCCGGCGCCGGATGGGAGGCCATGCACGAAAAGCAGGAGCTGATCGGCAAGCTTCGAGAACGGCTCGCGAGGGGAGAGGATCTGAGCAGGCAGCTCTTCGCCTGTATGAGCCGCCTCGCGGAAGAACAAGGGAACGCCATGTGAGCTCCGGAACGGCATCCAGTCTCCTCTTTTGGCTACGGCAGGCATTTCGCCGGGACGCGCCCGCGGAAGCGGATGCGCCGCTGCCCGCGCCAGACGCCGGCGCGCCCGTGCTTGAGAAATTACGGCTCGTGCGGGAACGTCTTGCGTCTGCTGCGGGCAAAGACGCCGCTGCCGCATATGCTGCCCAACGCCTGGGGCGGCTTGAGGCGCGCCTGAGGCGGCCGCCGCGGATTGCACTACTTGGCGAGTTCAACGCCGGCAAATCCTCCCTTGTGCGCTTGCTGCTCGAAATCGGGGGGGGGTTGCCGCTGGGCGCCGCCGCCGAGGCTGCCGGGCAAGCCCTTCATGCACCTATTCTATTCCGCTACGGCGAACAGCCTGCTCTTTTTGCCGTGCAGACCGATGGCAGGCGGACAATGCTCGACCCATCGGCCATGGGTCCATGGCGCGGAGCGCCGCTGCGCTTACTCGAAGCCCATCTGCCATCGAATCTCCTGCGCCGCTTGGAGATCATCGACGTGCCGGGCGTGGCCGATCCGCTACGCGACGCGCACGAATATCTGCGCAAGATGAGCCGGAGCGTTCATCTTGCCTTGTGGTGCACCACCGCCACTCAGGCATGGAAGGGAAGCGAGCAGCGCGCCTGGCTAGCCTTGCCGCGGCGCCTGCGGCCGGTGAGCCTGCTCGTCGCGACGCATAAGGACCTTTTGCCTGGAAGCGCCGATGCGGGGAAGGTCCTTGCCCGGCTACGCCGGGAGACCGCCCAATATTTCCGCGGCGTGGCGCTGATCTCGGTGACAGAGGCCATGCAAGCCCGCCGCAAATTGCAGGAACGCGGGCCGGGGCCGGAGTTCTGGCAATCAAGCGGCGGCGCGATGTTTTTGCCGGGCCTTGCAGAAGCCATATCCGCCGTTACCGCAAACCGGCAGAGATCGGCCTTGCGCGCGGCCCAGCGAATCGCGGCTAGGGCGCTTTCCTGGCCGCACGCGCCGCAGGAAGCCGGCGATGCCGCCATGCTTCTTGCAGCCTGGTCGAAGCTTGCCGGTGCGCTCTCGAAGCGCCTTGATGGCGCAACGGCCGCCGATCCGGCACTGTTCACGGGCTTTGCGGGGGAGCTTTCGCTGTTTGCGAGCGATACGCTCAGCCCTTGGCTCCATCGCCACAGCTCGCCCGAACCGGCGAGCCAAATCGTGGCGCTTTTTCCACGTGAACCGGCAGTCTTGGCTGAGGCCGTCGCAGGTCTCTCAGGCGAGGCAACGGCGAAACGGCTGCGCGGCGTGCTGCGGCAGTTGGGGGAGGAACTGACGGAGGCGCTGGCAAATCAGCAAACTCAACCGCCTGCACCAGGCGATCCTAGGCAGGAAACGCGCTTGGCGCTCGAACCGTTGTTCGAGTTTCCGGCAAGCATGGAATTGAACCAGAGCGGCATTTCAAGGTGATAGACTCTGCTGCCGTGTCAGGCTCGCCGCTTCTTTGGGATTGGAGCGATGACGGAGGGCACGGGATGCCGGCAGCCGAAGGGGGTAAGGCGGCCGATGACCGGCACATGCGGTGCAATACCCTTTTCGTTGACGAGCCAATCGAGGTTCGGGGCAGAACCATAGGCCGTATCCGCTGCGAGCCAGGAAGGCTTGATGCCAAAGCAGTCCTCGGTGCGTTCGATCATGGTGCGCGATGCGCCAACCTCGGCTTGCCGGATGGCGCGCGAGGCCTCAACATCCATGATCACG
>CAZCIF010000132.1:3355-10316 GCA_964498645.1 uncultured Rhodomicrobium sp.
TCGTATTCGCCGGGTTCGCCGGCGCCTTCCTCCTGGCGCGCTGGGCCGCCGTCGTTTCCGCCGTCTCCTTGATCGTCGCCGCGTCGGCTTCGGGCTTGATGCCGAAGCGCGCCTCGGTTCGCTCGATCATGGTCTTGGCGGCTCCGACCTCGGCTTGCCGGATGGCACGAGAGGCTTCGACATCCATGATGATGCCGAACTTCACGTCGATGAGATAGTTGTCAGCGTAGGCGAAGAAGGCAGCGTTCCGAAGGGCGCCGGTCCACTGCGCCGCTGGGTCCGAAGTCGAGATAAATTTCGGCATCACTCCGCTCGCTGCGCCGTAGGCCGGATCATCGAGCGTCGCGAGATACTCTTTCACCGCGCGGCGGGCGGTTCCGGGATCGACCGCGTTGTTCCATTCTCCGCCCGGGATCGAACGGCATTTATTGGCTTCTACCTCAATCAGGCTGGCATCGACGGCGGCCCCTCGCCGCCCACAAGACCGGCGGCGATGCATCGAGCGACAACACGTTCGAACATTTGCCGGAAGATGTTGCTCTTCCGGAAGCGTTCATTGCGGGCCCGCGAAAAGGCCGAGTGATCCGGTAGCTTGTCCTCGATGCTCAAGCCGCAAAACAATCTGTAGGCCAGATTGACCTGCACCTCCCGGCACAGGGCGCGTTCGGACGGATAGCGAACAAATAGCCGATAATGAGCATCCGGATCATAAGCACCGGATCAATCGAAGGCCGAGCGAGCGGCGAATAATACTCGGCCCACTCGCTATGAACCCATAAGAGATCAAGGACCGCGGCGATCTTACGGACGAGATGATCGTCCGGAACAGCCTTGTCTATTCCAACATCCTTGGCTGCGAAGAGAGAGGAGAGGGAAAGACAAGCATCCGCCTCGATTTCTTTGGCAACCAGCTGACCCTTCACGAGGTTGAAGGCTATCGCGCCGGGACTCTAACCGCACCGGCGCCGAATTTCGGCGCAATCCTCGACAGCGAAATTTTGAGCGTCATCATCGCCAGGCTGAACGATCAAGGCTATCGCTTCAACCTGAGCAGCGACGGTACCTGTCTTCAACTTGAGGATCCCTCTGGGCATCCGCTCGCTCTTGCCGCAGGCCACGGCAGGACTGAGAGACCGGTGATGGAACTGCGCGCTTATGTGAACAATCTCGATGCGGCGCGGAGATTTTACGGCCGGCGCGGAGGACGTCCCCGTTCCTTATTTCGGCGCCGTGCTGAGCGGCGAAGCTTTCAGCCGGATTACCGGTGCCCTGCTGGCTGAATGCTACGGCTTTCTCTTGAAGCCGCAAAGCCGCTTTCCCGAACTGCCTCATGAGCAGAAAGTGATCGTCGTATTCGATCCTTCCGGCAACGTAATGGGTTTCAGACGCCGGCCGGGCCGCAGAAGACCCGCGCGCGTTCATGCGGCCGGCATCTGAAACCCATTACGGAACCTGAAGTTCTCGGCCTGAGCATGTGTGGGTGGCTAAAGCTCCGAAACCTGACGCACTGCCTAGGACGCACATTTAGCCCAGATCGGCAAGGGCGCCTTAAATTAGGTAGATATGAAGCCCGCACCTGCCCCAAAGCTGCTTTGCGTTTGAATGTCTATCCCGTAGCAAACCACGTCGAACCATGGCTCTTTAGGGGCAATCTCTGAGCGTGGCGCTTCCCTAGGCTCGCAGGGCAGGACTGACTTGAGGCCGAACTGACCGACTTCGCGGTTTACACTCAGGTCGTTCATCAAGACCGCTTCGTTGGTGGGGCCGTTGATCAAGGCCACGAGCATTACCCATTTCAGGGCTGGCATGTTTGGTGCCGGAGACAAACTTGCCAATCGCGCTAATCTTTCGGCATCCCCTACTAACAAATTTTTGAGGTACTTCTTAATTTCGATTGCTCCCAACGCGGGGCAGTATTCCCAAGGATGATCGCTAACCGCCGCGAGTGGGTGCAAAACGACAATATCGATTGGGTGTCGATCTTTCGAACATACGTTTGTTATTAGATCTTCTGGGAACTCGTCATGGATGCGCCACGAGAGTAATCCAGGCTTGCTTGCTTCCCGCTGCAACTCCTGTGCGATAACAACTTGAAGCCAAGCCTCGGTAGTTTCCCATGGGCTGAATCGTTGCCGTGCATCCATCACGTCATTGATGGCCCGGCATCCAATATCTTTCGCGATTCTAGCGGCATCATTAAGCTGCATAGCCGCCCAAGTGCTCCCGCAATTTACTTGGTCAAGTTCCCGATAGACAATGGTACTCATGAACGCAGGTTGACGAAAGTCGCTTTTAGCCCTGCGCGCTCCAATTAAGATAGTAGACGTGGAAAAGCATAAAGAGCGTGTCCGGGTTGGCTGGTAACTGGCTGGCACCGCAGCTCAACCTACGATAGCGGGCACACTCAGAAAACAGCGTGATAGTCCGCCATCGGCCTACAGCGCCAACTCTAAAACTCGTGAAGTTGCAAAAGCTTAGGGGCCTCGCCCCTCGGCGCGCTCCGAACCGGCTTCCGCCCATCTTCGGGAGATCACGCTCCCTGCAGACGGTTCCCCGCGAAGCCGGTCTCCGCTTGCACACCCCCTGCTCGCCGCGAGGCAGGGGTTCCTGCCAGGCAGGAACCCCTGCTGCAAGTGAAAAAAGGAGAAATGCGATGCCGGAATATGTAGGAACCCTCGCTTTTAACGAGCGGCACTACCGCAAAATCGAGTTCTCAGCACCGGATGACGCCGCAGCCCGGAAAATCCTGCTCGAATGTTTTCAGGAAGGCCGGTTTGAGAGCACGGATGGGGATGATTATGGAGAGGCCGACGTCTATGAGCCGGTGATGTGGCTCGACCGTTACGTGGATGGCTCGAGCAGGCGCGAGGAGGTGATCGAGGAGCTGCTTGTGCTGGGCGTCCTCTATCACAAAGAGGCCGCCGCCTCCGTCAAGAAGGTCGCGGCCCTTTCGAAAGAAGGCGCTTGTGATGACGCCGCCGCAACGCTCGAACGGCTCATCCGCGAGGCCTGCGCTCTCGCGGGCGCCGGCGGCGCATAGAGCTTAGCGTGGCGCTGGCCGGGATCCCGCGTGGTCCCGGCCATTTCCTTGACGGTGCATAATTGTCATGCAGCTTCGAGAGCTGGGCGGAACTGCTCGGGCTGCGCGAGCTGAAGGCCATGCCCGGCACCGGGATAGCCCGGCTGCCCGGTATTCACCGTGACTGCGTCGCCGGCTACAAGCGGGGCCATACGCTAATGCGCCCCAAAACCTGACGAATCCGGCTTGCGCAGGAGGCCCGCAATGGCGGCAATACTTTCCAGTATCACGCCATGGCCAACAATATTCTAGAAAAACTCACATGAAATCCAGCAATAGCAAGCAAGAAATACTCGAGGTATACTGATAATACTCTTGTATTAGCATGATTTTCATGTAATATTGTGAGCAGAGAGGGCGGAGCGGTTTCGCCATCAGGCCCGGATCAGCAATAACCGCCCCGACCGGTGGTCCGTAGCTGAGGCAGGCAAGCATGGCGCTCGATAACACCCAGCTCGCGAAGCAGCCGGTCTCGGCGGGAAACTTTACTACCAGCGCCGCTCCGGCGCGGTAGCCCCCGCGCCTCGTGCCGAACGGTGCGGGGGCGCTCTTGCCAACTCTGGTTAAAGCGGCGCCCACAAGAGATGATTGGCGGCCGGCATGCAGCGCATCGTTGGAGCGGAATGCGGGCTTGTAGCTGACCTTCGTGAAGCTGCAGGCTGTTACGGGGAGCCGGGCAACGGCTTCCCGGCCTTTATCGATTGTTCTCAAGATCGATGCCGTAACGGGGACGTGCGGCGGCGGCACCGGCGTTAACTGGCCGGCTCGCCCATCGTCTATCTTCCCATCCGTTGATCAAGGCTCCGCGACACCGGGGCCTTTCTTTTAGGACCTTTTCAAGAAGGGTTCCCGGCGGACGCTCTGTTTGGCGACGGGCCGCCCGCCGGACTGCTCAACCCCTTACAATCGGAGAGGAGATGAACGATGGACAGTTTAGCCCATCGGATACCGGCCGTCACTCTTGGCATATGTGGCTTCGGTATTGCAGTGGTGAGCGCGAGGATGAACTACTTTGGCGCTCATGTCTTAGTTCCAGGTGTCGGCGCCGAGACCGTCGCTTGGGGTGCCGTACTCAGCGAGTTCGTCAAGCCATTCTGGCTGACCGGATTCTTCCTCCTGCTTCGCCGGTGGAGGATAGGAGAAGCGCTGGCGGTTTTCGCCATGGGCATTCTGCTTCACACCTACTCGCTTGTGAGCGTCATCGGGTCCTCGGCCGAAGGACGCAACACCGTCATCAGCGAGCGCGAAGGCAAACAGAACGCCCTGGCCTTGGCCCAGGCGGCAGCTTCGGCTGCGAAGGCTGAGGCTGACCGGGTCGCAGGTTCAAACATTGCGCGCCGAGCTCGTCAATGCCCGCAAGGCGGACGAGGCCCGGCGCAACTTGCGCGACGCGAACGCGAAGGTTGCAGAGCTGATCGGGAAGGCTCCGCGTTCTGCTAATCCGCAAGCAAAAGTCATCGCTTCGTTTTTCGAGGTATCCGAAGACACCGTCGAAAAATGGCTTCCCCTTCTGCCGTCGATGCTTCTCGAATTCACGTCGGTGGCGGCGCTCATGCTCGCTCAATTCTTCTGGAGCCTGAGTGCTAAAGTCCCGGCCAAGCCCAAAGCCGGGACGGAAGTCCGTGATGCCCCGGCAAGCGATGCGGGGCCGGAGCGGGCGGCATGGGATCGCGTCAGCGATTTCTTGCTCGGTCATCCTGACGGCTATGTTTCCTCGCAACGGAAATGGGCCGGGCTCCTTAGATACCCGGCGGGGACATTCAACCTCTGGGTCAAGAAGTGGGAGGAGCAGAGTTTAATTGAGACGCGGCAGGCTGGCAAACTAACCACATTCCTCTTGTCGCACCGCATAGAGGCGAAAGAGGCCGCCTGACATCGAGCCCGGCTCCGCAGCAAGGACCGAGCTTTTTTTACGCGCTCGATCCTGCCACTCTAGTATCCAGAATCATTGATTCGCGAAACGGGGCTTGAGGCGCTTTTGGTGGACTTGCGACTTTTGCCAGGCAAAGGGCTTTGCGGTCTCATTATAGCTGCCGATGAAGGCTTCGATATGCGCCTTGAGTCCGGCGACGGAATCGAAGGACGCGCCGGAAAGGGCCTTCCCAGCCAGGATCGAGAACCAGATTTCTACCTGATTGAGCCAGGACGCTTTGGTTGGCGTGAAGTGGAAGTGCACGTTCGGATGGCGCTTGAGCCAGCGGTCTTCCTTGGGCTTGTGGGTGTTGAGATTATCGAGGATGACATGGATTTCGCGGTCAGGATGCCCTTTGACGATCCGGTTCATGAAGTCCAAAAACTCGATCCGGCGCCGCCTCTTGTAGTGCCGTCCCGTGACCTTGCCGGTTGCGGCATCGAAGGCCGCGAACAGCGTGGTGGTCCCGTGCCGTTTGTAGTCATGGCTTTGGCCCGTCAGTGCGCGCCCATTGGCAAGCTTGAGATAGCCCTGTTTGCGTTCCAGAGCTTGGATCGAGGGCTTCTCGTCAACGGCCAAGACCAGGGCATTTTCCGGCGGATTGAGATAAAGGCCCACGATTTCGGCCGCCTTCGCTGCAAAGTCCGGGTCGTTGCTCTCGCACCAGCTTTTGCGGGCCGCAAGATCGATCTTCTGAGCGCGGAGAAAGCGCCAGACATATTGCACGTCCACATCGCCAAGCGCATTCGCAATCAAAGGCCCCGTCCAGCGCGCATAGCCCTCGGGCACGGGGCTATCGAGAACGGCGAGGATGCGTTTGTCCGTTCCGGCCGTGTATTTGGGATCGTTGCCCCGGTTGCCGGTCTCATCGAGCCCGGCCAGCCGCCTTTCTGCATAGCGTACCCGCCATTTCGACGCGGTGCCCGTCGTACAGCCCACATCGCGGCCGATCGCGCGGGTTGCCATGCCGTCCGCAGCCAGAAGCACGATCCGCGCCCGCTGGCGCAGCCGGTGTTCCGTTTTCGTCGAGCGGGCCAAGGCATCGAGTTCGGCCCGCTCCTTCGCAGTCAATGTAATTTGCGTCGCTTCAGGGATGCTTGTCATGCACCCTTGAATCACGACTCATCGATTAGCGATAGTGGGTACTAGCTGCAATCAACCGCGAGACCGGAAAGCTGGATCGCAAGAGCATCCAAATTCAAGGAGTGTCCGTTCATGACCGGCCGTCCAAGACCATCCGCTATCGATGATCCCGATCGTCCAATTCTCTGGAAGCTGAAAGATCCCAAGGCAGTTACACTAAAAAGACCGGCCAGAGGCCCAGCCGTGAACGGTTTATACTGTACAGTTTCAACCAATCATGAGTTTTATTGGACAGTTTACTAAGCTTTTCCCCAGAACACTGTTCAGTCTTGGGCGCAGATGGGCAAAGTAATAAACGTATTAGACAGCAGGCATGCAATGGTTTGCTTTTTGTAATACCGGTGTCCCAGAAAGCCCGCGCCGGGCCGGCAAGAGCTTGGCCGAGACCGCCAATCACATGTCAAACCGGCCCTGCCGGCGGCGCCCGGGCCGCTCTGCGCCATCAACGCCTACTTGTTGAATCCCAGCCTCAGCGGCGCGTCCGCGAGCGCGATCGCGGAATATCCATTTCTGGACCGATCAGTTCGCACGGAACCCCCGCTTCCAGGCGTAACGGATCGCGCTGACGCACGCGGTAGCGCTGGCCGCTATACTCAAACTCTTGGGCGACGGCCTGGGCTAGCTCACTGCCAACCGGAGCCATCTATGCCGCGCCATTCAATTTTGTTCTGCATGCTCCTTCCCTCCTGTATCAGATGAATGCACCTCAGCATTGCCTCGCGTGTAGCCGCTCGTGTTCTGTACGGCGTCCAAGAAATCACGCCGCCCTTTAGGCGCTTAGGCTAGCGCCCTCGAGCGCGCGGCCTTTGGGGCTCATCGAAGACATA
>CAZCIF010000133.1:0-10287 GCA_964498645.1 uncultured Rhodomicrobium sp.
CAGCGCACCGCTTCGCGCTGCACTGCGCACGGGATGACGAACTGGGGGCTGGACGAACTGTTGAACGAGATTCCGTATCACACTTCGTCCCCCTGCCCCTAATCCCGCGACACCGGTTCGCTCCCGGCGCCTTTCGCACGAACCGCCGCTTGCGCGGCAGCTAATCGCGCTACTGGAACGCGGAACGGCGAACAGGAAACGTAATCGAGCCCGGCAGTCTCGCAGAATGCGATCGAAGCCGGGTCGCCGCCATGCTCGCCGCATATGCCGAGCTTCATCCCAGGCCGCGTCTTCCTTCCCCGCCCGGCTGCGATTTGCACAAGTTCACCCACGCCTTCGGCGTCAAGCGAAACGAATGGGTCTGTCTCGAAAATCCCTTGCGAAAGATAATCGCCAAGGAACGAGCCGGAATCGTCACGGCTAAGACCGTAGGTTGTCTGCGTCAGATCGTTCGTACCGAAGGAGAAGAACTTGGCAGTCTTCGCGATATCGCCGGCCCTGAGAGCGGCGCGCGGCAGCTCGATCATCGTGCCCAGTTGATAGGAAATCGATACGCCCCCCGTGTTCTCGACTTCCTTCGCCACCTTGCCGATGATCGCTTTCAGGATATCGAGCTCTGCCTTGGTCGCGATTAACGGCACCATGATCTCGGGCGCGACCGGCGTGTTCGTGCGGCGGCTGGCTTCGACTGCCGCTTCAAAAATCGCACGCGCCTGCATCTCCGCAATCTCCGGATAGGTGATGGCGAGACGGCAGCCGCGATGGCCCAGCATCGGGTTCTGCTCCTTGAGATAGGCAAGCCGGGTACGAAGCGCGGACACCTCCATGTTCAGCGCAGCGGCCAGGTCCCCGATCTCCTGATCATGGTGGGGCAGGAACTCGTGCAGCGGCGGATCGAGAAGCCGGATTGTCACCGGCAGGCCCGCCATGATTTCGAACAGCTCGATGAAGTCCTGACGCTGCATGGGGAGGATTTTCGCGAGGGCCGCGCGCCGTCCCTGTTCATCCGGGGCCACGATCATCTCGCGCATCGCCATGATCCGCTCTGCGTCGAAGAACATATGCTCGGTGCGGCAAAGTCCGATGCCTTCGGCGCCGAATTGGCGCGCCTGCGCGGCGTCGGCGGGCGTATCGGCATTGGTACGGACTTTCATGCGCCGGACGCTGTCCGCCCACTCCATGATCGTGGCGAAATCGCCGGTCAGCTCCGGCTGGCGCATCGCGACCTCGCCTTGGATAACCTGGCCGGTCGAGCCGTCGATGGTGATGAGATCGCCCTCTTTAAGCGTGACGCCGGCTGCCGACACCGTCTGTGCCTCGATGTTGATCCTGAGCGCGGTCGCCCCGCAAACGCACGGCCGGCCCATGCCGCGCGCGACCACCGCCGCGTGGCTTGTCATGCCGCCGCGTGCCGTAAGAATGCCTGCCGCCGCGTGCATGCCGTGGATGTCCTCGGGGCTCGTTTCGGTGCGCACGAGAATAACCTTCTTGCCTTGCGCTTTGAGCCTTTCGGCATCATGCGGCGCGAACACGATTTCGCCGCAGGCAGCCCCTGGCGAAGCCGGAAGGCCGACAGTTATGATCTTGCGCTCGGCGGACGGGTCGATGGTGGGATGTAAGAGCTGATCGAGTTGAGCCGCATCGAGGCGGGTGATCGCTTCTTCCTTGGTGATGAGACCTTCCTGGGTGAGGTCCACCGCGATTTTCGTTGCCGCGGGCGTCGTCCGCTTGCCGTTGCGGCACTGAAGCATCCAAAGCTTACCCTCCTGAATGGTAAACTCGATGTCCTGCATATCGCGATAGTGGCGCTCAAGAGTATCGCAGATGCGCTTGAACTCAGCGAATGCGGCCGGCATGAGCGCTTCAAGCGAAGGCTTGGCGCTATTGCCTTCCAGGCGCGCCTCCTCCGTTAGAGGCTGCGGGGTCCGGATGCCGGCAACCACGTCCTCGCCCTGTGCGTTGACGAGAAACTCGCCATAAAGCCGCGCCTCGCCGGTGGATGGGTTGCGCGTGAAGGCAACGCCCGTTGCGCTTGTATCGCCACGATTCCCGAAGACCATGGCCTGGACGTTGACCGCAGTGCCCCAGCTTTCCGGAATATTGTTGAGCTGCCTATACTTAATAGCACGGGAATTGTTCCAGCTATCGAACACGGCGCCGATCGCGCCCCAGAGCTGCTCACGGATATCCTGCGGAAACGGCCGCCCAAGCTTTTCCCGCACGGCTTGCTTATACTCGCCGGTCACTGTCTGCCAGTCTTCGGCGGACAGCTCAGTATCGAGATCGTAGCCGTTCTCATTTTTGTAGTGCTCCAGGATTTCCTCGAATGCGTGGTGCTTAACGCCGAGCACGACATTGGAGTACATCTGAATGAAGCGGCGATAGCTGTCATAAGCAAATCGGCGGTCGCCCGAGCGCACGGCAAGCCCTTCGACGGTTTCGTCGTTCAGGCCGAGATTGAGAATCGTGTCCATCATGCCCGGCATGGACGCGCGGCTGCCCGAGCGCACCGAGACGAGCAGCGGATTGCCCGCATCGCCGAAGCCAGCGCCAACCGCCCTGCCGATATAACCGACCGCATCCTCTACGGCCGCATGAAGCCCTTCGGGCATTTTCTGCCCATTTGCGTAATAGGCCGTGCAAACCTCTGTCGTGATCGTGAATCCTGGCGGCACCGGCAAGCCGAGGTTGGACATTTCAGCAAGGTTCGCACCTTTGCCGCCGAGAAGGTCGCGCATCCCCGCCGAGCCGTCCGCCTTGCCCGCACCGAAGCGATAGACATATTCCGGCGCGGCTGCCGCCCCTTCGCTTTGGCTGCTAGCGGCCTCTGCGGCCGCATCCCGCCTCGCTGTCTCTTTCGTATGTGGTTCCGAGTCCATGGCTACTGCTACTCCGCGGGTCACATCCTTGCCCTTCATCACGGCCGCCAAGCTTTCGGCCAAGCGCATATTCGTTTCTAGGAGATTGAGGGTCATCTCATAAATGATACGGGCTGGTGCAAAGCTGGACATGGATGCGCTCACGCCTTTCTCAATGAACTTCGCGCGGCTCTTGCTTCCCGGAGCCTCGCCCGCCGCTCGCCGCAGGCTGCTTTGGGTGAGATCAAGCTATGCTATGTAGCCGAGAAGACGCGCACGCTCAAGCGCCGTGGAAGCTCAGGCGGCGCGTGACGCATCCGACGCATAGGAAGCGCCGGCCTCAAGCTGCGCCGAAGAGAGCTCCCTGTTAGATGACGCGAGAACGGTTGCAGCTACCGGCGTGCCCCGAATCGCGCTTTCGAGCATCCTCGATGAAGCCCTCTGCGAGGCCGTGATAAAGCGGCTGAGGCGCGATCAGCTTCGAGACGCCAAAACCCAGCACGGCGGCGGCCATAACGGGGATGACGTTGCTATTGTTGCCGGTCATTTCCAATATGATGACGGACGCCGTTAGCGGCGCCTGCACAACGCCCGCGAAATATCCCGCCATTCCCAATACGGCGGCAAGGCCCGCCGAGCTTGCCGCCCCGGCGGCTGCAAGCCAGCCGCCAAGCCCGGCGCCAACCGCGAGGGACGGAGCGAATATGCCGCCCGGTATTCCCGACAGCGCCGTGATCAGCGTAGCCGCGAACTTTGCTGGCCAGAAGGACCAAGGGATCGATTGGCCTTCCACTGCGCTTCGTGCCTGTTCATAGCCGGTTCCGAAGGTTGCTCCGCCAGTCAGCACGCCGATGCCGGCGACAGCCAGCCCGCAGGCGAACGCCAATATGAACCTCCGCCGGCATCCGGCGGAGCCAATCCATCGCTTGGCCCGGCGCGTGCCATCGAGAAGCACACGGCTGAATATGCCCCCGGTAAGACCGCCCGCTACTCCGCAGGCGATAACCATCAGCCAATCCCCTGTTCCCGGAACGGCGGCGGAGATCGAGCCGAAATACACGTAGTTCCCGGCAAGCCCAAGCGATGCAAGGCCGGAGATGATGACCGCGTAGAGGACAAGGACGCTGGTGCGCTGCTCATAGGTGCGGCTCATCTCCTCGATAGCGAAGACGATGCCCGCAAGCGGCGTGTTGAAAGCGGCCGCGATACCCGCTGCCGATCCGGCGAGAATCAGCCCGCGCTCATGGCGCAGCCCTCCCCAATTCGCCACTTGCAGCATGACCGCCGCCCCAACCTGGACAGTCGGGCCTTCGCGGCCAACGGAAGCTCCCGATAAAAGACCCGCGAGAGTCAAGAATATCTTGCCAAAGATGAGCCTCGGCGAAAGCAGACGGTGCCTTTCTGCACTGCTGCGGAAATGGCGCGCGGCGATCGCCTGCGGAATGCCGCTACCCTGAGAGCCGGGAAAGATCGTTGCAGAGAGGCATGAACAGGCGAGAAAGCCCCCGGGCGTTACAGCGAGCGGAAGCCACCATAAGTGCGATACACCCTTTGAGAATAGGTCCTGGCTTAGATCGGCAGCCTTTGCGAAGAAGACGCTCAAAATGCCCACGGCGAGCGCGCCTAGCCAGAACACGAACCTGCGCCGCCAAATGCGCCTCGAAAGCCATAGGGACGCGCGGCCGCGGCGGCGGGTTCTCATGCACAAACGATTCCCCTGCTGTCATGGCGACGGTGAGCAAAGCGAAGCCGGAATTGATCCAGGATCAGGTCTCTGCTGTTGATCGCTGCGGCGATCCAGGACAACAGCACATTGCTTGAATGTTTTTGCGGCTAAGGCGGCGATCTTCGCCGGCGAGTGAACGACGCGAAGCCGCTCTTTCAAACGCTGAACGCGAAGATACGCGTCCTCAATTCTTGCCATCTGCAGGCGCCCCGATTTCAAGCCGCCCTGAACGGCGTCAAAGCTTAGCGTAAAAATGTCGGACGGCAAGCTGGAGGGGTCGGTCACAAGCACCATATCGGCCCCGGCCTGAAAGGCGCGCAGGATCGCTTCGTCATAGCGGAGCGGTGCGCCGGACGTGCCCGTATCCAATTCGAAAATCAGGACGCCGTGAAAGCCGGAGCTGCGGTGGCCACCCCGCTTTTTCCCGCGCGCATGCGTGAAGGACGCCTCGGTAAGCTGTAATGGTTCAAGCACCTTCACGCGGACAACGAGCGCATCGCTCGTCTCTCCTTTAACGATCCCGTGCAGGATCGCTGTGCTGACAGGCTCGTCCAGCCAGGAACTCTGCAAGCCTTTGCGGAAGGGGGTATGCCGGAGCGCGGTTAGAACGCCGCTATCGTGGTGGCCGAAGTTGAAGGCCCTTGCGAAAGCGGCGATGCGCGATGGGGCGGTGCCGAAGCAAGAAGCCGAGAGGTCCACGCCTTGTTCGCGGCAAACATCCTCGCTCGGCCCGATGTTGAGGGTTATGCCGAGCGCCGCCAGATCTGCGGCCATATTGCGGTATAGGAGTTGCGCCTCATAGGGGCTGTTGCCATTGCTCACGGCGTTCGCCGAGGCGTAATAGGCGAAGCCCTTTTCTTCGGTCAGCGCCGCGTCCGGCCCGCCTGCCTGCTCAATCGCAATAACCGTTGGAACATCGCCGCTGCTCTTGGCGATTCCGGTCAGCAGCTGGCGAAGCTGCCGCTGGTCTTCAATGTTGGAACCCCTAACGATGATGCCGGACAGCTTACCATCGCGCGCGGCACCGGCGATTTGCAGCACGCCCGGATCTGTTGGCTTCCTGCCTGCAAAGCCGGTGAGGAGGAGTTGCCCAACTATTTTGCGGAGCCGGCCGTCAGGCGTTCCTTGCGGCATGGCTTTGGGAGGGAGGGCGGTGAGGTTCAGAAGCGGCACGAGCGGCCTCGGCGCCGCGGCGTTCCGCGCTTGCTCGCTCAAAGCGCGGCTCGCAACTTTTTTTGGCGGCTGCTTCTTAGCCATGGCAGGCCCGTGGCTTGCCTTAGCCTTTACGCTGGCGGAAGCGGCATTCTCTTTCTCACGCGCCGCTTTGCGCAGAATGGATGCACATGCAGAAGGGACATCTTGTGTATAGCGCAGGCAGTCCGCGGGGCTAGGGTCTGGACGAGCGGGCGGGGATGGGTCGCTAGACGACCATTTAGGAAAGTCCAGGCCGTCGTTGACGTGCAAAAGAACGGATGACCCATCAATAATACCGGGTCCAGGAATTGCAAAGGCCGAGCCAGAAATCATGGCGCAGCAAAGCGCGATAAAAGAAAACCGCACCATACCCCCCACACATATGCGCGTCTGCGAGAAGCAGATCCTTAGTATTGCATGCGTTCAACCACTTCTAGCACATGATTGTAGCCCCATGGCTAGTTCTTTCGTTTCATGCATTCCAGCCCCGTTTCAACCTAAAGGGGCACAAGCAAGCGATGAAGCGTTAGTCCCGTGGCTGCGGCACCATACGCATATAGGGCTTCAGCGTTTTCCACCCCTCCGGGAACTTCTTCTTCGCCTCGTCATCCGGGACACTGGCAGCAATAATCACGGCCTCGCCCTGTCGCCAATTCGCAGGCGTCGCAACCTTATGCCGGTCGGTAAGCTGCAGCGAGTCGACCACTCGCAGGATTTCCACAAAATTGCGGCCCGTTGCCATCGGATAAGTGAGGATCAAGCGGATCTTTTTGGCCGGATCAATCACAAAAACGCTGCGAACGGTCTGATTCGTCGCGGCTGTGCGCCCCGCGGAGGTCACGCCCGCATCCGCAGGGAGCATGCCATAGAGCTTCGCGACCGTGAGATCGCTGTCGCCGGCAAGTGGATAGTTCAGGGCGTAACCGGTGACATCCTGAATGTCCTGCAGCCATTTTTGGTGGTCGGAAACCGGGTCAACGCTCAGTCCCAGGATCTTGACGTTGCGCCGGTCGAACTCGCTCTTGATCCCCGCCATCGTACCGAGCTCGGTCGTGCAAACCGGAGTGAAATCCTTGGGATGCGAGAAGAGAATGCCCCAGGAATTGCCGAGCCACTCATGAAAGCGGATGCGGCCATCTGTGGTGTCCACCTCAAAATCCGGTGCCGTGTCGCCCAATCGGAATGTCATGTTCGCCTCCAGGTTCTTGCGGAAACGGGATTGACCGCTCCTTTGAGCTTCGCCGCAACCGTTATTTCTGGTCCTGAGGAGTTGAACGGGGACCGGAAGCAGATGTTCCATCCCCGGTGTCCCTATTGGGGCAATGGATCCCAAGTGCCCTGCCCCTTTCGTTCAGGCAAATCAGCCTGTTCAGGCAATTTGGCGGGCTTGAGCATCTCAGCGATCCTTTCGAGCTGGCAACTGTTGCGGCGTACCACCGAAATGGCCCACTCTTCCCGTGGTGTCCGCGCCTTACTTGCCCACTCAGGTCTGGCGCCTTTATCGTCTTGGGAACAATGTCCAGCGCGTCCGGGCCACCCCAACATGAAACGGATAAGGTTGCTGGATGTTTTCGAGATCTTCCAGCCGAGAGGCAACGGGAAAGTCTTCTGATCGAGTTCCACGGCGATCAGGTTTTCCTCGAGCTGATGATAGGCCTGAGCCACCGCGCGTTTCGCGAGCAGCCTTCTTACCGTCAGCAATGTATTGAGAGGAGAAATGAAGTCATCGTACCAGGCAGCGTCAATAGATTTCAGATCGGGCTCGGTTAAAGCGTCGGTTAGGACGATAAGGTGCAGTTCGACGCCTTTTATGCTTGGTTTCGTAACAACCCTCTCGAGTTCGTTATAAAGATCCAGGGCGGTGGTTGCGCCGGAGCTGTCCGCATATCCGCCATCGACAAAGGTCCACCTGTTCGCCCCACGGCGCGGTGCGTAGAGTTTAGGTGGCATGATAACCGGAAAGCGTGCACTGACGACAGCCGCTTCGATAAGCTTGGGTCCTTCCGAAGGCTGAGCGGAGCGAAGCGCCCTCGCGCGGCCGCCCGGCGCGGTGCCGAGGCATGCCGGGGAGAGACCGCCTATCTTTTCAGGGAGGCAGAAAAGGTCGTTAAAGGAATAAAGCGTACCTTTTCCGATAGGGCGCAGCGGGAAGGGAGAAAAGGCAACACGGAATCCGGTTTCCACCCAAGTCGTGTTCAACATCAACGCCGGAAGATTTGCTTCGGGGGACCAGCTCTTGGAAAACTCGCTTTGCAACAGGTTGCTTTTCGCGCTGGGATTGCTGTCCTCGAAGCTGCGCACAAAGCTCTGCTCCAAGATCTGATCCCGGCCAATCCACCTTAACTCGCCAGCACCGGCGACCGCATCCGACCGGTTAAAGCTCGGCCAGACCAAGCCATGGATAAGATCCGGCAGGAGATAGGCCATGACAGGCGTGATGTGATCGTCGAGCGTGATCTTGCTAAGCCGCTCAATCATTGAGTTGGGCTTGTCTTCCCAAGCGGGCGCGCCGCCGAAATCGCAATTCTGCCGGCCGGGCGCCTCGCCGTAATTGCTGTCATGAAGCCCGGCATTGAATAGGCTTGCGCCTATGCTGCCGCCGGAAACCGCGCTGATCGCAAAGACGTGCTTTGCGAATTGGGGGCAATGGTCCTGGAGCGTTGCGAGAAAGAACGCCGCTGCGGATGCCGCATAGATGCCTCCTCCCTCAGCGGCAACGATAAAGACCGGAAATGGGCGGTCATCCGGCCGGCGGGCGGCAAGCCATTTTTCGAAATCCGTGGTCAGCTTGGCGCTTTGGGCCGTGTTTTGAGCCTTAAGCTCTTTTAGGACCGAGAAGCTTGATACCGAAGACTCGTCCTCTTCTTGAACCACCCGGAACGTCGTGAAAACGAGTACGGCAATCAGAATGATCGCGATCAATACAGAAGCGGTGCGGGGAACAAGCAAGAGCACGGCGGACGGCGCCGTCAGCAGGACGTGCGCGATATAGGTCAGCGCCCAGAAAAACAATCGCATCAAAATAGCGCCGGCGATCAAAACCAGACCCGCCCCGGCCAAGGGGCCGATATCGCGCGAAAAGGTCAGGGTTTTCTCGGGCAGCAAAATGGGCGCCAGGATCGCCGCCGCGGCCAGCGCATAGCAAAAATAGATGAAATACCGGTACCAGTCCGGATGCCTTCTGGAAAAGTGCAGTGCCAGAATGACCAAGACAGCGGCAGCGCCCGTCAGCGCCAGGGCAACCGGCGCCGCCGCGGCGAGCAGCTTGAGTTGATTTTGCAGTTCCTGGGACTTCGCCAGTCCGCCACTAAACTCTTCGGAGATGGTATCAATCTCGGGACCCAAGGCAGAAATATGCAGATATACTTTCAAGACGCCCAGCATTAACCCCGCAAAAGGAAGGGCAGCAATCAGTATGGTCTTGAAATCCCGGACATTTAGAACTTTCCGGTCGAAGCCCAAATCGGCGTGGCTTGGATAAATACAATCGATGCGGCGCGTGACGTGGAGCCAATTCCAAGAGTAAAGGAGGGCGCTGAACAGGCCCAGAACGAACAGGCCGAGAGCGCCGCCCTCTATATCCCGGCTATCGAGAAGGCTGCGATAAACCTCTTCCATTTGAGGAACGCCGGTGAACAAGGCAAAAGCGGCCAGACCCATAATGAAAGGCGTCACGACGACGGTCTGGCCAATCAACCGGAAATAGCGGGGCTTCCAATGCCGGAGCCGGCCATGCGCCCCGAAAAGCGGCCGGTGCCACAATGACAGAAACGAAAAAATATTCCGGTCCCGAAACGCCATCTGCCACCTCCCGCAAGACCGCTAGCGCGATTTCTACGAATATGCGTTTTATGCGTCATCGCGAGGCGGCATAGCCGCCGTGGCGATCTATAGCAGTATCAGAGACTTAGTCCTGGATTGCTTCGCTTCGCTCGCAATGACGGTGACCCCGTTTCATCGAAAAATGCTCTAGCCGCAACTTACGCTTGGCCAAGATATTCAAGCGCTGGAGAAGTCCCCATCAATCCTTCTAGAATTTCCTTATCGCCGATCGAGTAGGCCAGGAAGTAGATTTCCTTAAGCGAGGATTTCGGGCGAGCCTCAAAGAATGCGAGCGCACGTTCCACCAGGATCGGGGCGACCTCCTGCACGGGATATCCGCCCTGCCCCGTTGCAAGCATCGGTATGAGCACCGAGCGGTAGCCCTTCACACGCGAAATTTCGGTAAGCACATTGTCCATGCACTCGCCTATCGTCCCCAGCGACGCCGATAGTCCCTCGCCGATCCGGCCTTTCACGGACGCAACGTGAAAGATGCGCTTGACATAATAAGGCTCATCTTCCAGCGCGCCGGATGTTGTTTGTATGACGCTCGCGGGCGCCACATAGTTGCGGTTCCCAAGCACGGCTGCGAGAGCACGGCCAATCGTGTCTTCCTCGATATCCTGGCTTGTTTCGTGTTTCTTTGCGCCAAGGGCGCGAATGGTTGCGGACACCGACTTAGCGAAG
>CAZCIF010000134.1:0-10273 GCA_964498645.1 uncultured Rhodomicrobium sp.
TGTCACCGGATTTAGATAGCTCTTCCATCGTGGTACGTCAACCGTATACTTCCCAAACACCCGACCTGCCCCGATCATGAGAGCGTTTGACAGAAACAGCGAGACCACTGATTAGTGGGAATAAGCAAGTTATAAGCGCAAAAGGATTGCCGATTTGAGAAGCAACAATATATATAAACGTGTAAGTCCCACCGGATATTAGGTACTCTAATCTACTAATCCTTCCGCGGAACAAGAAAAAGAGCCACCAGAGAAACATTTCTATTTTTTCTTTAGATCTGGTTACTATCTTCAATTGGATTTTTTGCTTGGAAAGCAAATACGATCTTATTGCAAAGTAAAAGTGTACTGTCCTCGGTTTGCCAATGCCAGCTACGTGCACCAGAGTCACTTATGCTTTCAAAAAGTAGAGCGTTTCCGAATGCCTCAATAATCACACTCTCAAGGATGTGTCCCGATTTCAGGCTGTCCCATAGATATGCAAAGGTTTCTTTCGAAATTGTCGCGTCTACCCCTATTTCCTCGCGGATTGCAAAGTATGGGTCTTTGGGGACATAGACTACTGGACCAAGGGGCTTTTCCGGGACTGGAGGACGCCAATGCTCGTAGTCCTTCTTCTGCAATCTTATCTCAAATTCCTTGCTATTATAGGGACCAAATGGGGCTCCTACGTTGATAGACAGAACTATTGGTAACTTATAAGCATCTATCTTGTTGTCTATGATGCATGTATCACCCAATTTCGACTTCACCTGATTCAAGTTCAGTTTTATGGAAAAGGATGATCGTTCTGCATCCCTAGTTGTATCGTCGATCGTGAACGCCTTGTACGACGCTAGACTACAGTGAAATCTCAAAAACATCACACGTATACCTAAGTTCTTGACGACGGTTTCATGATTATCTATCACAGAACTCAGAACCTAGCATATACAAGAAGTGGTTATCTATACTAGGCTGTGCCCTTATTTCAATTTGCGCTAACAAGGTTAAGCTTGCAAGAGATTTAGCATGAGCGCTGCTCTGCAGCGTTATCGTCCGCCGTTACGGCGCGGTTGAAAGAAACGGGTTCTTCACGATCACAGGCGGAACCGCATCGGGTGCAAGAACACCGGCACCTGCGAATGGCTTCGTTGGCCCGCCAGTGAGGCCGCTTGCGCCAGCGCGCGTCAGCTGAGCCTTGGGAAAGACCATATCGCGCAGCCAAGCGGCGTCGCGATCTGCCTGAAGCGTTGCAAGCGTGAAAGCCGGCGCCGGCTGAGACGCCAGCGACCCCCGCGATGGGAGGATGGCGAGGGCGAGAATAGACGCGAAATTGACAATGGTATTCATACGCAAAAACTCAAACTGCGGCGGATCGCCTAAGAAACCAATTATTGCCTTCTATGCTTACCAAAAGGACAACGCCGCCGCAATCAGGGCCGCCGCCAAACTGTCGCACAGCGTCTCCTCACGCACGCCATGGATCGATCACGGTGACACCAATGCTGATGAAATCCGGCCCGTTGCGGGTCGCAAGCGCCATACCGCGCGAGCGCGCGATCGCCGCGATCTGAGCATCGAAGCTTCCGATCGGTCGCCCGGTCCTCCGGCGCTCAGCTACGATCTCTGCAAAAACTTGAGCAGCGGATGTGTCGAAGGGGAGAATCCGGCTCGTGAATAGCCCAAAGACGCGTCGAGCCCCTGCTTCTAGACCCTGCTTGCGCCGCCCATCGGGCAGAAGCGCAACTCCGAGCAGGATTTCGGCCTCGGTCACGGCAGTTGTGTAAAGATCCCCAGCAGTCTGCCGCGCCATCCATGAAGCGGTAGCCGGCGCCGGCACAGGCTTCATCACCTCCGACAGCACGTTGGTATCGAGGATGATCATTGCGATTACTCGAACCTTGGCGGTTCGCGGACCGGCTCCCTTGGCGGTAATTCGAAATCGATGCCGCCAAGCGGCTCCACGATGCTGCGGATGGCCGCGTAGAGGTTCTTGGGATGCAGCTCTGGTTCGCCCCAACCGACCGCTTCACGTAAAATGTCGCGCGCTTCCGCCTCTACGCTCTTGCCGTGTTTCTCGGCCCGCGCCTGAAGGCGACGTTTCAACGTGTCATCGACATTGGGGATTATGATACTTGTCAGTGCGTGCGGCCTCTCAGCGTTTGAAATTTTAATTTAACGCGGTTCCCGAAAACCTTTCCTGTTTAGATGGTGCATTCCCTCTATACGCTGCAACATGGTAAATCAAACAGCGGTTCAGCCCCACAATTGCGCGCTGAACGGTTGAATTTCGCTGCCCTTGAAGACGAGGCCCGGCTCCCGGTCGCGGGCGAGGAGAAGCGGCCCGTCGAGATCGGCGAAATCGGCTTGAGCCGCGAGCAGCAGGGCCGGGGCCATGGCGAGCGAGGTGCCGAGAATGACACCCACCATAATGGTGAGGCCGTGGCGATAGGCACTATCGCACTGCACGACCGCGGCAGTGAGTCCGCGTGCCTTGTCGAGCTTGATGTTGATGGCTTGGTAAAGCGAGACGATGCGTGGCAGATCGGCCGAGGTATGGAGGCTTTCATCGGCGCAGACAAGGATGCCGCGGCGCGCCGGGCCGAGCTCCGCGAGGATATCGTCCTTGCCTGCCGGCAGCGGCTGTTCGATCATCTTCACGCGGGCGGCGCGGCAGGCTTCAAAGTTGGCGTCGAGCGAAACTTTGTCCCAAGCCTCGTTGGCGTCGGCGATGAGCGTGGATTGCGGCGCACCGCGCCTCACTGCGGCGATGCGCTCCGGGTCTCCTTCGCCTCCGAGCTTTACCTTGAGGAGGGGTCTATGGGCGGCGAGCCGCGCGGCGGCTTCCATCTCTTCGGGAGCGCCAAGGCTGAGTGTGTACGCAGTTATCACGGGCCGCGGCCGGGGCAAGCCGGCAAGCGTCCAAAAGCGCTTGCCCGATTTCTTCGCTTCCAGATCCCAAAGCGCGCAATCGAGCGCGTTGCGGGCGGCGCCTGCGGGCAGCAGCGTCAGGAGGCGCGCTCGCGACGCGCCAGCCGATATCGCCTCCGCCATCGCTTCTATTTGCGCGGCGACCCCGTCCACCGTTTCTCCATAGCGGGCATAGGGTACGCATTCGCCGCGTCCGGTTAAACCGTTGTCGTCGATCGCGGCAACAACGACGCGGGCCTCCGTGCGGCTGCCGCGCGAAATCGTGAAAGTGCCGGCAACCGGCCAGCTCTCGATACGGACTTCGAGCCGCCGCATCTGTCAGCCCTCCATGCCGGACGCGGGAAGCGTCGCCGGAAAATCCGCCGCGATGCGATCGGCGATGGCGCCCACGCCGAAGCGGATCGGGTCGGTTGCGGGCAGCGCGTGCTCTTGGGCGGCGCGAGCGAGGTAATCCCGCGCGGCCTCTTCGTCGAGAGCCAAGGTGTCGATCGCGATGCCCACCGGCCGAATGCAAAAATAGGTCACCGCGCCGCAGCGCACGGTCAGATCGATGACGTTCTGGATCGAGGGCAGAGGATGTGAGACGCCGCGCATCGTCTGACGGGTTGGCTCATGGCACACGACGAAAGCGTCCGGCTGCGAGCCGTGCAGCAGTCCAAGGGAAACGCCCGCAAAGGAAGGATGGAACATTGATCCCTGGCCCTCGATCAAATCCCAATGGTGGGGATCGGCGGCGGGCGAAATCCATTCCGCGGCACCCGAGATGAAGTCCGCAACCACGGCGTCTATGGCCGCGCCGCGCCCCGAGATAAAAACGCCAGTCTGCCCGGTCGCCTTGAAATCGGCATCGAAGCCGCGCGCGCGCATTTCGCGCTCCAAAGCGAGCACCGTGTATTTCTTGCCGGCGGAGCAATCCGTTCCAACCGTCAACAGCCGCATTCCGGGACGCTTTGTGCCCTTTCCGGTCTCGAAACGCTGATCCGAGTGGCGGACATCGATAAGCTGGCGCCCGAAGTGCTGAGCGGCCTCCGCGATGGCCGGCTTCGACGAGAGCCGCGCGTGCAGGCCGCTTGCCACATCGAGGCCGGCCTCTATCGCCTCGACGATAACAGCCGTCCAATGATCAGGCAAAATACCGCCCGCATTTGCAACGCCAACGATCATAGTCTGGGCACCGGCGCCGGCTGCTTGCCTGATCCCCATCTCCGGGATGCGAAGGTCTGCCTTGCAGCCGGGCAAGCGGAGCTGTCCCACGCACCAATTGCGGCGCCAATCGACAATGCCCTGCGCGGTCTTGGCGGCGAGCTGATCGGCGGCATCTCCGAGAAAGAGGAGGTAGGGAGGGCGAACTTGCATTCAGAATGCTCCAAAGATCCAGACCGATTTAGTCTACTATCTTCTGCGCCATTTGGTGCGAAAATTGCTGAGTTAAATGTGTCATCCGCCGATCTGCCGGCCCGGCCCGCAGGTTTCCGCCCCTGCGGCGAAAGTCAATTGTTCGACAATCCACTATGCGCAAACCGGCATCTGTCTTATCACTTTTTTGTCTAAACATCGAGGAGCTTGAACTCATGGCCTTCAAATGTTTCGTGATTGGGCTGGCCGCGCTGGCGCTACCCGGTCTGGCGCATGCAGACGATCTCACAGGCACGCTCAAGAAGATCAAAGACACTGGCACGATTACAATCGGCTACCGGGAAACATCCATCCCGTTCTCCTATCTCGATGAGAATAACAAACCCGCCGGTTTCGCCATGGACATCTGCGCGAAGGTTGTCGATGCGGTAAAGAAAGAACTCAAGAACGATAAGATCGAAACGAAATATGTCGCGGTCACATCCTCGACCCGTATTCCGCTGATGGCGAATGGCACGGTCGATCTCGAATGCGGCTCGACCACCAATAACGCCGAGCGTCAGAAGCAGGTCGCCTTTTCAAACTCGTATTTTCTGTCCGAGAGCAAGTACGTCACCAAGAAATCGAGCAATATCAAATCGATTGCCGATCTGAAAGGCAAGATCGTCGTCTCGACAGCGGGGACCACGAACATCAAGCAGGCCAACGCGCGCAATACCGCGGACAAGCTTGGCATGACCATCCTAACGGCCAAGGATCATGCGGAAGGCTTCCTTAATGTGGAGACCGGCCGGGCCGTTGCCTTCATCATGGATGACATTCTGCTTGCCGGCCTCGCCGCCAACGCCAAAGACCCAAGCCTATACGTGATTTCGAGCGACGCCTTCTCGAAAGCCGAACCATACGGCGTGATGCTTCGCAAGGACGATCCGGCGTTCAAGAAGGTTGTCGATGACGCAACGGCCGCGCTTTATAAGTCCGAAGGACCCGCCCTTTACAAGAAGTGGTTCGAAAGCCCCATCCCACCGAAAGGGATCAACCTCAATCTTCCGATGAGCCCGGCTCTCAAGAAGCAGTTCGAAAATCCAATCGATTCCCCAAACCCTGACGCCTATGTGAGATAAATAAATTTGCCAGGCGCGAGCAATCCGCCTGGCGCCGTTTCGCAAGTAAGCAGGTCAGGCCGTGGAAAAGATCGCCAATTGGTTCAGTATATTCTGGCAAGAATCTGCCGAAGGCACCGGAACTTACGCCTACACGCTTCTTCTTGGGCTTGAGCTGACGATCTATATCTCTGCGATTGCCGCGACTGTCGCCTTGGCCGCTGGCTCCATCGTCGGTGTGCTGCGCACTCTGCCCTCGCCGCTCGCGCGCCGCATAAGCGGGGCCTATGTCGAGTTCTTCCGCAATATCCCTCTCCTCGCGCAATTGTTCGTCTGGTATTTCGTCTTGCCGGAGCTTCTTCCGCCAAGCATAGGGACCTGGCTTAAACAGCTTCCGAATGCGAATTTCTACACGGCGGCCATTGGCCTTGGCCTTTACATGTCGGCCCGCGTGGCCGAGCAGCTTAGAGCGGGTATCGGCTCCATGCCGCGCGGCCAGACGATGGCTGCCACAGCGCTTGGCCTCACCACCGTTCAGGCCTACCGCCATGTTCTTTTGCCGATGGCTTACCGGATCATTTTCCCGCCTTTGACCTCGGAGCTTCTGAATACCGTCAAGAACTCGTCCGTTGCTCTGACAATCGGTGTGGCCGAGCTGACCCAAGCCGCGCGCAACATGGACAGCTACACATTTCAAACGTTCCAGGCTTTCACGGCGGCTACGCTCCTTTATCTCGCTCTCAACATCGGTGTCACTTACGTCATGCGTTTCATCGAGCGCGAGATCGCCGTGCCCGGCTTCATCGCGGGAAAGTGAGAGCTGCCAGATGTTCTCGAATTTCGACTTTGGTGAGATTGTCCGGGCCGCGCCGTACCTCTTTCTCACCGGCATGGTCTTCACACTGAAGCTTACCTTTGCCGCGGCCTTGTTGGGCACGTCGCTCGGAACGCTCGTTGCCTTGATGCGATTATCGGGGCTGCCGCCAATGCCGCAGATCGCGGCCGCCTATGTGAATTTCGTCCGCTCCCTGCCGCTGCTGCTCGTCATCTTCTGGTTTTACTTCCTGGTGCCCTATGTGGCGCAGGCCGTCGCCGGTTCCGAACGCCCCATCGCCATCGATCCGTTTCTCTCCGCGCTCATCACCTTCACGATCTTCGAGGCGGCCTATTTTTCGGAAATTATGCGAGCGGGCATCCAGTCGCTTCCGAAAGGCCAGGTCTCGGCGGGTTATGCTCTGGGACTGACCTATTGGCAGGTGATGGCAAGTATCGTCCTGCCGCAGGCTTTCCGGAACATGCTACCGGTACTCTTGACGCAGACAATCGTCCTCTTTCAGGATACCTCCCTTGTTTATGTTTTGTCGCTCAACGATTTTCTGGGCATTGCAGGCAAGATCGGCCAGCGCGATGGCCGCCTGACCGAGATGTATCTCTTCGCGGCTGTGGTTTACTTCATGTTCTCCTTTGTGGCTTCCACGGCGGTGAGGCGCCTTCAAGCGCGCACCGCGATCATCCGGTAAGGCGGACCTCACCCATGACGATCACGATGACTGCGCCTTTGACGGCTTCACAGACACCAGCCGCCAGGCCGGTGATCGAGATGATAGGCGTCAGCAAATGGTACACGCCCGAATTCCAGGTGCTTTCCAATTGCACGACGAAGGTTGACAAGGGTGAGGTTGTCGTCGTCTGCGGCCCTTCCGGCTCCGGCAAATCGACGCTCATCAAATGCGTCAACGCACTTGAGCCCTTCCAGCAGGGCGACATTTACGTGACCGGCGTCAAGGTCAACGATCCTTCGACGAACTTGCCGGAATTGCGCTCCCGCATAGGCATGGTGTTTCAAAACTTCGAGCTTTTCCCACACCTCACGGTCATGGAGAACCTTTGCCTCGCGCAGCGGAAAGTCCTCCGCCGCAGCAAAGAGGACTCGGTTGCGAAGGCAACTAAACTTCTCCAGCGCGTCGGCCTTGAGGACCAAGCCCCCAAATATCCAGGCCAGCTATCGGGCGGGCAGCAGCAGCGGGTCGCAATCGCCCGCGCCTTGGCGATGGACCCGATCGCCATGCTATTCGATGAGCCGACTTCGGCGCTCGACCCGGAGATGGTCAGCGAAGTGCTCGATGTGATCGTGGAACTGGCGCGGGAAGGCATGACCATGATGGTCGTGACTCACGAGATGGGCTTTGCGCGCAAAGTTGCCAACCGGGTGATCTTCATGGACAAGGGCGAAATCGTCGAAGACGCGCAAAAGGAAGACTTCTTCGGCAAGCCGCGCTCGGAGCGCGCGCAGCTTTTCCTGTCGAAGATCCTTTCGCATTGACTTTAGAGCGAATTCAACGGTTCATCCGTCATCGCGAGGCGGCTTATGCCGCCGTGGCGATCCACAATAACATCAGAAATATCAGAGGCTCACCCGTGGATTGCTTCGCTTCGCTCGCAATGACGGCGGGTCCGCTTTCAGTGAAAGTACTTTAGCTCTGCCCGGCGAGAGGGTCCGGCCCGTGCTCGTTTGGTCCGGTGTCACCCTTTAGTATGCCGAACTGGAGCACGCTCCAAATTACGGATGCCGCAAAAAGCAGAAAAGCCAAGCTAGCGGCGTTCTCGCTGATACCATATTGCGCAACCAATGCAGGAGATATGAGGGCGCCTAGGAACGGCAGGACGACGACTAAGATCAGCCAGCTGCTGAGCCCGCGATCGTGCAGGCGTTTGATACCAAGCGCCACAAGGCTCCAAAGCGCGGCTAGAAAGAGGAGTGAAGGAAGGAATGACCGGAGCATGAGATTCAGGATAAGAGGCGCTGCTTCCTTGCTTTCTGCCCATTGGGGATTGGACAAGTTCTGCTCGAATTCAGGATGCTGGCTGATGTAGGTGCCCACCAGAAGGGCCATCAAGATCGAGGCTGCGATGATGGTGCCTGTTACGATCGACACTCCGAGCCACCATTTTGACCGGCTGATCCGTCCTTCGAGAGCGAACATCCAACTCCAAAAGCTGTAATCGCCACCGTAATATCCAGGGGGCATTGTATCGCCGCCAAATTGATTTTGGCCCGCTGTCCCTCTCAATACACCCAACTGGAAGACGATGTAGACTTCGAAGATGATGAGGGCCAGCATGGCCGCACCAGCGGCTGGGTTCGCGTCCGCGCCGGCGGCACTTCTAATGGGCGCGAGCGTCAGGATAATCGATGCTCCGTAATAGAGGTACCAAAGCCATGCCGGGCGGTCCCGGTCGTGCAGGCGCTTGATGGCGAGAGCGGAGGAAGGCCACAGCAGAAATACCAAATAGGCGAGCCACACCGGCGCCCAAAGGCCGGCCTTATCTGCGGGCCTTTGCCAGACGTCAGGCGATGCTGGGTCGCCGGTTGCAAGATAGGAGAGCAACGAAGCGAACGACAGGCCCGCGATTGCCACAAGGACGCCGCCGAACCAATAAGTCTTGCGATTAATGCGACCGTGAAAGCCAAAAAAAATCTCACCCCAGCTCATGCCATCCCTCCACCGCTGTTTGCAGCGATAACATGTGTTGAGTGATTGGACCGTATCAGTCGCGCAACAGTTCGTTGATGGATGTTTTTGCCCGTGTCTGCTCATCGACCCGCTTGACGATCACGGCGCAATAGAGCGACGGGCCTGGAGTGCCATCGGGCAGCGGCTTTCCGGGCATCGCGCCCGGCACGACGACGGAATAGGGCGGCACGCGCCCGAAGAGCACCTCGCCCGTCGCGCGATCCACGATCTTTGTCGATTGGCCGAGATAGACGCCCATCGACAATACCGAGCCTTCGCCGACGATCACGCCCTCGGCCACCTCGGCTCGCGCGCCGATGAAGCAATTATCCTCAATGATGACGGGGCTTGCCTGCAAGGGCTCGAGCACGCCGCCAATGCCGGCGCCGCCGGAGATGTGGCAGTTCTTGCCGATCTGGGCGCAGGAGCCGACGGTTGCCCATGTGTCGATCATCGTGCCTTCCGCGACATGCGCGCCAACGTTCACGAAGCACGGCATGAGAACCGCGCCCGGCGCGATATAGGCCGAATGCCGCACCACCGCGCCCGGCACAACGCGGAAGCCCGCGGCCTGGAACGTGTCCTCACTCCAGCCAGAAAACTTGACCGGGACTTTGTCCCACCATGGCCCTGGCGCGGGGTGGTCTGTGCCGGATGGGGCGCCTATTACACGGTTGCCGTTCAGCCGGAACGAGAGAAGGATGGCCTTCTTAAGCCAGTCATTGACGATCCATGAGCCGTCCTTCTTCTCCGCGACGCGGGCCTGACCGCTATCGAGAAGCGCGAGCGCTGCGGCAACCGCGGACGCGATCCCGGCGTCCTGGCCGGGCATGATATTCTGCCGCTGCTCAAACGCAGCGTCGATCGCTGCCTTCAATCCGTTGGTCATGGTTTCCTCGCGCATCGCAACAGCATGCTCCTGCCCGCGGGGGGCGCCCTTTGTCAAGCTGATGTTGCTGAAGCGCGGCCTTCCGGCCGCCTTGTATACTAATGGGTTGCAGCGCGCGGCTGGCCGGCTTGCGCCGCCGGCCGTCGCAGAGGCTGCTGCTGCGGCAGCTCGCGCACCGGCGCATTGTCGAATTCGAAAATCTGACGCAGGAACCCGGGTGCGAGCATGGAAACAGGGTTGACCGCAACATCCGGGTTTGAGGTTCTTCCCTGAACCGCGAAGGTGATGCCGAAAACACCTTCTTTATTGGGCCCAGTCAGAAGATCGCCGAGGAGAGGAATATTGCCGAGCGCCGCATTGATGCCGTAGAGCGGAACGTAGGTGCCGGAAAGGGCGATCATATCACGCCCGAAGTCGACATTGCCTCTCATGGTCGCGCCCAGCATCGGTCCGTTTATGGCGGCGTCGTGCAAATGAAACCGGTTCGATCTGATCGA
>CAZCIF010000135.1:0-10226 GCA_964498645.1 uncultured Rhodomicrobium sp.
TATGTCTTCGATGAGCCCCAAAGGCCGCGCGCTCGAGGGCGCTAGCCTAAGCGCCAAGAAGAACGGTGCGATCCCTTCTATGCCGTACAGAATGCAAGCGGCTAAACGCGGAGCAATGCTGAGGCACATTCATCTGAAGCGGGAGGGAAGGAAGCATGCAGAACAAATTTGAATGGCGCGGCATGGATGGCGCCGGTTACCAATACGGCTTCTACAAGGAAGGCGGCGAGCAATACCGGCTCGATATTGCCGTCCCTGGCCGCGGCGGCAATCCAAAGGGCATGGGCCATAAAATCTATGTCGATGGCAACGAGGTGGGCAGCTCCTCTAGTCTTGAGGCGGCCGAGAAATTCCTGGGAAAGTTTTTTGCCAAGGGCCTGCACAAAAATATCGGCCGCGAGGAGTCCCGCCAGCGCCGCTCCCTCGGTGAAAAACTCAAAAGCGCGGTTGGTCTCGGTGCCGGCAAAGGGCGGGGCGGGCGATGAGCAACAATCAAGAGATAGCCAAGCGCGCAGCTGCGCTGCTGGACCGGGCCGATGAACACAGGACCGAAGCCCGGCAAGTTCTTGAGCCTCTTAACAAAGCGCGGGGCTGGCGCGGTGCCTCGGACCCGCTGTCGAGTCTCATGAATTTCGAACTGCCGAGGCGTTCAGACCTTCCGGATTTGAGAAACCGCCGCCGCGACGGGCTTTTGAAAGCAGCAAAAGAGATGGACGGCCTGGGCGTCTCAATCGAAGCGGTGCCCGGCCCCAGAAAAGCCCGCTCGCGATAAAGGCCTCCAGGGTACCGATTTTGTCAGAACGAAGGAAAGCTGGATGCCACAAGATCGCGTTATCGATCTTCCCGAAGCAGAGGTGGAGAAGCGCCTTGGCCGCGAGCTACCCCATGCCGTCGCCCAAGAGTTTGAGTATAACGGCCAGCGCTACCGCGTGCGTCAGCGCGATCCGTTGCGGCTGGAAGCGGGGGTTCCCTGCGAACTGATCGGGCAGCCTCCAGAAATGGATATTCCGCAATCGCGCTCGCGGACGCGCCGCTAGTTCTCTAGAGCGCGGGCTGGC
Source organism: uncultured Rhodomicrobium sp. (assembly GCA_964498645.1). Taxonomy (GTDB): domain Bacteria; phylum Pseudomonadota; class Alphaproteobacteria; order Rhizobiales; family Rhodomicrobiaceae; genus Rhodomicrobium. The sequence goes on from CAZCIF010000135.1 coordinate 1,059, forward strand.
CTTGCTTGGGAGAGAGACGGCGTAAGGGTGTCGTGATTTCAACCACGCTACTGCTCGCGGCAGACCTTTACATAAGTGCATACCTTTTTGAAGTTCACCCAACGGCATTGCTTCTCCATGCGGCATCGCTTCCCGGCTGCGGCTGGGGCCGCGTTCACGGCGGATGCAACGACGCTGGCGGCCAGCGCAAAGGCGAATAAAGTTTTCATGGCATTTACCTCCAGATTACTGCGGCGAAGCATTTCAATGCCGGGCATGTTCTTAGGGGCAAGATTGCACCGGCACGCCGATGGCGGCGCGGCGCTTGCCATCGTTGAAGCAGCCATCCTGCCATGTGCCGCCGAACGTGCCGGATGCATTCGTCAACACGCCTTTCCCGTTTGGCTTGCCGTTGAGGAATGCGCCTTCGTAGCGGGCTTCGCCAAAGACAAGGGTGCCGCGCCCGTGGGGCATAGCGTCAGAAAGCTGGCCCTTATACTGGCCGCCCGGCCAGCTTTGCGTGCCTTCGCCCATTTGGCGCCCGGCGCGCCATTCGCCCTCGTCGCGCTCATAGGAGCTACTTCCCCGGAGCCAGTCGAGAACGCCTTTGCCTTCGGCAAAACCGTTCTTGCACGGTCCGGTCCAGCGCACCGTCTCCCCCGCCGAAGGATGAGGATTCCAAACCTTGCAGCCGGTCTTAACATCGGCGATCCAGCCTCCCGCCATTGCCGCGGGCATGCCGAAAATGAGCGCGGCTACGAGCGCAGCCGGCAGTGCAGTGGAGCTTTTTCGCATCAACGCTGCCCCTTCGCGGACATGCGCCGCCAGGAAGCTTCGTTCAGAAGCGGCAAGACCACCTCATCCAAAAGCTCATCGTCGATCGCGATGAACTTGTCCCGCACCACGCCGCGTGCGTCGATGACATAGCTGACGGGGACGGCCTCCGGGGTACCGAAGCCGTTGCGGCGCGCTTCGCTCAAAAGCGCGGCATCGAAAGGAAGTTTCCCGATGAGCCGACGCATCTTTTCGCGGTTGCGCGGTTCATCGACGCTTAGCGCGATAACCTCGAAACCCTTTGCATGATACTTGCGGTGAAATTTCCCGATGACTGGCAATTCCGCAAGGCAGGGTGCGCACCATGTCGCCCAGAAGACCATAAGCACGACCTTGCCGCGCATCGCACTCAGGTCGAAATCGCGGCCATTGACCGTCTTGACCGAGAGTGCCGGAGCCTCCCGGTTGATCGCCGGCTCCGCTAACGCTGGATGAAGCAGGCTTAAAGCTAAGAGCGGCAGCGCTGCCGCTCTCATGAGGTGTTCCGGTTTCAAAACGTTACTGCTCCGGTGAACTTGAACATGACCGGAGTGACGAGCTGGTTGCCGTTCGTCCGCTGATAGATCGGGATCTCGACATCCCCGTAAAGCTTAAGCGTTTTGTTTTCTTCCTCACTCAGCACCTTAGTGAACTCGATGCCGGGCGAGATGAACAGCCGGTCATGGCCTGTTTCATCAGGCAGCGATGCCGCGCCGCTGTCGGGCTGCCGGTGCGATCCGATGATCTGGAGCACCGGCGCGATCTTGTCGAACGGCCCCACATGATACCAGTTGTTATAGGTTATACCCACGGCACCATCGAGCGACGTGCCCGGCCCGAAGTCTCCCTCTTCGGTGGACTTTGTTGCAAACGCTTGCATCCACTTGACCTGGCCGAAATATTGCCAGGCGTTGTCACCGGTTATTATGCCGCGATGGAAGGCGCCGAGGATGAAGTCTGTGCTGCCGCTGCCGATCTGAGTGTCACGGTCGAAGTTTGCCGTCGTGTAGCTGCCGGTTGGCAGTTTCAGGCCGAATATCACGCCAGTAGACATATCCTTCGCGAAACCCGTGTACAGTCCGGTGATTTCGACATCGCCTAAATGAGAGGCGTGATAGGTGGAGTAGTCATCCCCCGTCGTGAAACTGCGGGTTGCGTATGGCATACGCACTTGCATGCCCCAATCGCGGTTAAACATGTATTGCAGGCCAACGACGTACCAGTCCGTCAGGACGCGCTTGTCCTCGTTATCGGCTGCTGGCGCTTTCGAAAGGCCGCGCCAATTCTGATTTTGGTTGGCCCGATACCATTCGAAGAAGACGGCGCCGCCGTGATCGCCTTCCTTTGGCATAAGCGAACGCGATCCGACATCGAAAACGCTGCAGCCGCAAGCGCAAGCGAAAGCTTCGGCTGGGATCAAGCTGCAAAGGATAACGATGCCCGCTGCGTTTCGGGGTTTTGCGAGGATTCGGGTGAAGTTACGGAATTCAAGCCACATTACACGTGCTCCCACGGCGTGCGCGCTTCGCGCTGCCGGTGCAAGATGAAACTTTGGGTATGGAGTTTTGCGCTCACAGGCGGGCCGCGCATTCATCGCCGCGTCCGCTTTATTCGATGAGCTATGCGCTATGACGTGAAGGGAGGCGCGCGCGGCCTTGCCCGGCCCGCGATCCCGCGGCGAACCGTCAGATTCGAGCGGCTGGGCCGGAGCGCGAGAATGGCTATCCGGGCCAATGCCGGAAACGCAAGGCTCTCATGCGTCAGCGCAGGCGAATGATGCTCAAGTGCCAAGCAAAGAGGGCAGCATTTCTCGCAAAGGGGAGACTGGTCCTGCCCTGGGATTGGCAATGGATTGCCGTCGCCGCGATGGCAAATGAAGCTGGCAAGCGCTTTCGGCTGCTCTCCCAGTAAAAGCTGAAGCTGGGCGAGTTCACCGATGCTGGCTTCGCTGGCCCTTGCCGGGTACAGCGATGGTGCGAGCGTGCCGAGGAAAAGAAGGAGCGCGGCGAGAAGGCTCAGGGTAGCTCTTGGACCGGAAATCACGCGCACAGGGCCGGCGGCGCAAGAGGATGCGCCACTTCCGCCCTTTCGCGATTGCCCTCTGATGCCCATTGCGCCCACGGCACGCCCCAAATCGCGAAGAGGCTATACTGCCTGAAGCTGGGCAGCCAGTGCGCGAAAAACCGCAGGTCAAATTTTTCGCGATCGCCGCCGGACTTCCACACAAGATTTCCCCGCCTCCTGGGATCGCCCTGCCTCAACACTGAACGCGCTGCTAAGGTTCGGATCGAGATGTTTTGAGAATGGGGCGTGCAGTCTGCCTAGCGCTCGCCGGCAGAGCCAATTCGGGATTGGTGATCCCAAGCACGCTTTGGCCAGTGAGGTTGAGAGATTCAGGAAACCTGTTGGCGTGTGGAAGCTCGTTCAGGCGCTTTATGCCCGGCCTCTGCGCGGTGCCGTATCCGGTAGAAGCAGCCGGACTAAAGCCGGTCATGGCTGAATACTAGAAAGTATTTCTGCCATTACGAGACGGGTGCGGAAGCCTGGTTCGGCAGGTTTGGGAGGCGTATATGCAGTGGCGGATCGTGCTCGAAGCGCCCCCATGGCCGGGACCCTCATCCCACGCGTTTGACAAATTTCGACTCCCGTCGAACCGGAAAACGCCCATCACGCTCTCCAAGGGCCGCGTTTGAAGACCAGCCTTTGGAAAGCGCGCTAGCCCCGGGCGCGGCTGATGGGGTCTTCGATGAACTTGGTTAGCGCCGGCGTACTCGTTCATATCTTTCCAGCCGGCCGCGCTCAATTCCCGCTTGAGGGTCGCGTACTGATCGCAAGCGTTTGGGGTGGCGCGGAGGAAGTCTCGGAATATCAAATAGCGCTCGATCTCACCGGAACTCGGCGGAAAAATATGGACGTGCACGTCGCGCTGGGGGTTCGGAACATGCGGTGTTCATCGAAATCCGGTTCGCGCACGCGGAGCTCGTACCCGGCGGACAACATGGCTGGCAGATAAAGATCTTCTTGTGACGGATCGGCGACGACCACGAGCATATCGATGATTGGCTTCGCGGCGAGGTCCTCCACCGATGTGGAGCCAATGTGCTCGATCCGGAGCGCCACCTCGCCCAACGCGGTCTTGATGCGCCTTGCGTGGTCCTGAAACTGGAGCGACCAATCCGGGGAATGGGGAACGATCTCGATGACGCGTTTTTCCGGCCCGCCGATCAGCCCGATTTCCCAGTTCTCATTAGTTTCGCCAGGCATGTGAACTCCTCTTTCCCATACGTCCGAAGAGTATGGCCCCGCTTGTAGCCGGCGGCGCGATTACGGTGGATACCGGGCAGCCGGGCTATCCCGGTGCCGGGCACGGCCTTCAGCCCGCGCAGCCCAAGCCGTTCGGCGCAGATCTCGAAGCTGCATGACAATCATGCACCGTCAAGGAAATAGCCGGGACCATAGCAGATCCAGGCCAGCGCCACGCTAAGCTCTATGCGCCGCCGGCGCCCGCGAGAGCGCGAGCCTCGCGGATGAGCCGTTCGAGAGTTGCGGCGGCGTCATCATAGGCGCCTTGTTTCGAAAGGGCCGCGACCTTCTTGATGAAGGCAGCCGCGTCTTTGTGATAGAGGACGCCCAGCACAAGCAGCTCCTCGATCACCTCCTCGCGCCTGCTCGAGCCATCCACGTAACGGTCGAGCCACATCACCGGCTCATAGACGTCGGCCTCTCCATAATCATCCCCATCCGTGCTCTCAAACCGGCCTTCCTGAAAACATTCGAGCAGGATTTTCCGGGCTGCGGCGTCATCCGGTGCTGAGAACTCGATTTTGCGGTAGTGCCGCTCGTTAAAAGCGAGGGTTCCTACATATTCCAGCATCGCATTTCTCCTTTTCCGCTTAAAGCAGGGCTTCCTGCCTGGCAGGAACCCCTCGTAAGTTCGTGTGGTGGTGTTGAAACTCTTGTGGATGCCGCCGGTGGGCTGATGGTCTCGACTCGCCGGAGCTGACAGGGTTCGGCGTCACGGCTGGCGGTAAGCCCGTAGGAACCCCTCGGCTTCGAGCCGCGAAGGCAGATCAAGCGCCGCCAGTCTTTTGCTCCCGCGTAGAGTGCGAACGGTATCAAGAGGGCAGCGCAAGCCAGACCCTGGTTACGAGAATGATCCAAGCGGAGCGACAGCAAGACGTGGAGAATGTGATCATGACAGCTGGCTGTTACCTTGGCATCGACGTGTCCAAGGCGCAGATCGATGTGGTGCTGAAGACCGGAACCGGCGCGCCAGGGCACGCTTTTAAGAACGATGCCTCGGGATGGAAAGCCTTGCTAAACTGGCTGAGCCGCCACTCCGGCGGAACGGTTCATGCTTGCATGGAAGCCACCGGCCGCTATGGGGAAGAACTCGCCCTGGCGCTTTACGAGGCTGGCCACAAGGTTAGTGTGGTCAATCCCATGCGGATCAAGCAATTCGGCAAATTGCGCTTGAAGAGGAATAAGACCGACCCGGTCGACGCTGCGCTGATCGCGGACTATTGCGCGGTCTTTGCGCCGCCGCTTTGGACGCCGACCACCCCCGCCAGAGCCTTACTTCGCGATCTTGTCCGGGTCCGGGAGGCCTTAAAAATTTCGATTGTGGAGTGGCAAAACCGGCTGAGCGCCGGCAAACTGCATGAGGATTGCGCCTCCATCGTCCAGGCCGTTATCACAAAGCTTTCCGACGAACTGTTGATCGCCGAGGCGTCGATCCGGATGACGATCGAGAGCGATGCCGGCCTTAATGAAGACTATCGCCTCCTGACCTCCATCCCGGCGATCGGACCCCAAACGGCGGCGATCATTATGGTGGAGCTGCCGGGGCCGCCCGTTCTCAAAACCGCCCGGGAGGCCGCCGCCTATGCGGGGCTCAATCCGTGCGAGAACCGTTCGGGTAAGACCTGCAAACCCACCCGCATCTCGCGGATCGGGAATGGTGCGCTCCGGCGGGCGCTTTATTTGCCGGCCTTGGCCGCGTTCCGGTTCAATCCGCTCGTGAAAGTGCTGCGCGAGCGGCTGCAGAAGCAGGGGCGGTTGCGCCCGCAACAGATTGCCGCCGCCGCGATGCGCAAGCTGCTGCATTTGTGTTTTGGGGTTCTGAAAACGCGAAAGCGCTTCGATCCCAAGCACTGCGGTGCTTTTGCCGCGGCGCAAGGTTAGGACGCAGCCCGACGGGCCACACTCAACCGCCATCATTGACTCCTCTTTGGAAAACATGCGCAAGCCTGGCGCTTGCGCTTCTGCCTCGCGGCGAGCAGGGGGTGTGCAAGCGGAGAGCGTCTTCGCAGGGACCCGGCTGCAGGGAGGGAAGCGACCGAAGCTGGGCGGAAGACGCTTCGAAGCGCGCTGAGGGGCAACGCCCCTACGCCATTGAAATATTTGGTAAAACTTGTAAAGCCATCCCAAGTCGAGAGGACATTGCCGGAAACGTGACGGGATTCAAATGAGGCCAGCTGTTCGCACATGGCCTCTCTGATCCCGGCCGGCTTCATAGCTGGCGAGGTTGGGCCCTGCCCGGGCCATTCTTTGCATCGTAGCCATGCGGGCGGACTCAGAGTATAGGAGTTTGACGTGGCTACTGAAATTCGGTATATTCATGAACGGGGACGATTTTGAGTGGGATGATAACAAGGCTGACCGAAATCTTGCGCTTCACCGCATTCCGTTTGAGATTGCGCGTGAGGTCTTTGATGATCCCCTTCACATCGAAGAGCTTGATGAGCGCGAAGACTATGGCGAAATCCGCTTTAACACCATCGGCATGGTGAAGGGCCGCTTGCTCGTGGTCACTCACACACTACGCGGAACGAAAATCCGTTTGATCTCCGCGCGATTGGCTGAACCTAAAGAACGGCGGCGGTATCATGAAGAAAAGCGCTAAGAAGGCCTCAGACACTTTCGATTGGACACACGCCGATGCAATGACCGGCGAGGAGATTCATGCGGCCGCGCTCGCTGACCCCGATGCTCAGCCGCTGACAGATGAGCAGCTTGCGTGCATGAAACCCTTTTCGCGCATCAAACTCTTGCGGATCAAGCTGCATCTCACGCAAGAGCAATTCGCCAAGCGCTACGGTATCCCGCTCAGCACACTGCGCGACTGGGAACAGTACCGCACGGAGCCAGATCAGGCAGCGCAATCTTACATACGGGCGATCGAAGCCTTCCCTGAAGACATCGCCAAAGCCCTTAGCAAACGCCGCCAGCCGCAACCGGCGTAACCGGCAGGAGATGAGGGTACCATTCCATCTCCTCTTTCCGGTTTCGGATCCTTCGCGACCGTAAGTTCTTCTTCTCGAACAATCACTCCCAAACTACCATTTTTCGCACCTGCAACAATTCCTTCAGCTTATCGGAGCTAAGCGTCGATAGGCTCGCGATTGACTTTCAACACGGTATCTGCCTCGCGGCGAGCAGGGGGTGTGCAAGCGGAGACAGGCTTCGCGGGGAACCGTCTGCAGGGAGCATACGCTCCCGAAGATGGGCGGAAGCCGGTTCGAAGCGCGCTGAGGGGCGAAGACCATAAGTGTTTGGAATGCACTAGACTTCAGAGCGGACGCAGAACGAAAACGCTTTCAGATTGCTGGTCTTGTTCCTTTTTTGTTCCGTTTTGATATCATGGCGGGATGTCGCCTACGCCCGCCGGTGCCGTGCCGCCCACACCGGAGAATATCGAAGCCTATCGAGCCGCAGCACTCGCATACCGGAAGGCATGGCGGATCGAAAGGCCCCTCGGGATGAAGGCGAATCCTCATGCTCCTATGCGCGCTGCGGCCATCGCGGTGCAGCAAGAGCGGCCGGAGATGACTTTCGACGAGGCCAAGAGCTTCGCCCAGCGGGTAATTGCATGGGTAGGGCAGGCTCACAATGCTTGGCTATGGAGCTAGGCTGGGCGCTTCTTCTCCGCGATTTGCCTCCAAGGCGAGGATCGTGAGGCGTTCCATGATCGCTCCCAAGCAACCATATTGGGGAGCCAAGGAGTACCCGATGTGCGGGCGTTTCACACAGCTATTTACCTGGGCGGAGCTGGCCGGGCTTTATAATCTCACAAACGTTCCGGTCCCGAACCTGCGCCCCTCGTGGAATATCGCGCCCACGCAAGACGTTGGCGTGATCGTCAAGGAAGGCGGCGGCCGCATTTACAAGACGATGCGTTGGGGGCTCATCCCCTTCTGGGCCAAGGATGAAAAGATCGGAAACCGGCTCATCAATGCCCGCGCGGAGAGCGCCGCCACAAGGCCAGCGTTCCGCGCGGCCTGGAAGGAGCGGCGCTGCCTCGTTCCCGCAAGCGGTTTTTACGAATGGCGCGCCGTTGAGGTGCCGGGACGGGCGAAGCCGGCCAAGATGCCCTTTTACATTAGCCGCAAGGATGGCGTTCCCTTGACCTTTCCCGGCCTCTGGGAACGCTGGGGGCCGGACAAGCTTTTGAGCTTCACCATCTTCACCACCGAAGCTCGCAACGGCATCCGCGATATTCACAACCGCATGCCCTTGATGCTGGCGCCGGAAGGGTTCGAGCCTTGGCTCGCGGGGGCGATCCTGTACCTGACGCCAAAATCGAAGACGCCGTCCGGGTTGTGCCGGTGTCGCCGAGAGTGAACTCGCCGCGGTACCACGAGCGAGATTGCATCACGGCGCTTGTGGCTTAGGCGCTCTCGATACCCGGCGCCGCTGATCGCCGCAACGCCGTTTTGCCGGCTCATACTCCGAAAGCTCAGCAGGCGGTTTCGCCGCCTCCCGTTTCGCGGCGATCGAGCCGGATGGCGTCCCCGGTGTAAGGCATGATATTTTCAGCAACTCCTGGAGCCGGGTAGTAAGCAGCAGCGTTGAAATCGTTCACAAAATGGCGGCCGCCGACCCGCTCCTTCCGTTTTCGCAGGCGCAACAATTCCTTCCGTTGCCAGGGATGACCGGACTCATTGATTTTGTTCAGGAAACTGCCGCCCGTGACCCTAACCGGCCGTGTTATACCGCCGAGCTTAAGCATTGACCTGTGGAATCCAGGGGTAGGAGCATAGCGATCTGATCCGCCCGGCCTCCGCCGCGAGCCTGTTCCAGGCAGCGCACGCGGCCTCGACGATGGCATCGTAGTCGTCGAGCAGTCTGTGCGAGAGGAAGCGTTCCTTGAGATGAAGCCAGACGCGCTCGACCGGGTTCAGCTCGGGCGAGTAGGACGGCAGCGGAACGAGCGTGATATTGGCCGGAACGGCGAGCGCCTTCGAGCCGTGCCAGCCCGCTTGATCGAGGATCATCACCGCATGTTCATCCTCAGCCACCGTTCCGGAAAAACGGTCGAGGAATTCTTGCATCGCCGCCGTATCGGCATAGGGCAGCACCAGCGCGAAGGCATTA
>CAZCIF010000136.1:0-2442 GCA_964498645.1 uncultured Rhodomicrobium sp.
TGGCGAGCAAAACATTCTTAGGATCGACACGGTAGAACTGCCCCGGCTGGGCGCAGACGAGGTTCTGATCAGGGTTGAATATGCCGGCGTCAATATGGTCGATACCTACTGGCGTTCTGGACTTCCAGGATACATAAGTTCCGCAGCGCCAGCGCCATTTACGCTTGGAATGGAGGGTGGAGGTACAATCGAGGAAGTCGGCGCCGGAGTGGAGGGGTTCAAAATCGGTGATCGGGTCCTAGCGGTTATGCACCCAGGCGCCTACGCCCAATACTGGAGCGTACCAGCGCGCAAAACACTCCGGGTCCCAGATGAGCTCGCGATGAGAGACGCGGTGGCGGTGGCATTACAGGGGCTTACGGCTGAAGCTCTGACAAGCAGCACCTACCGTGTTTCGGCGGGCGACAGCGTCCTGGTGCATGCCGCGGCCGGAGGTGTTGGCGCTTATCTTGCCTCATTCAGCGCGGAGCGGGGTGCCCTTGTAATAGGAACATGCTCCACTGCTGAGAAGCGTGACCGGGCGCTCCAGTGCGGATGCGATCACGTCATAGTGGGTTACGACCGGGGAGCTTTCGTCGAAGCCGTTCGTGACCTGGCCGGTGGTGGCGGCGTTCACGCCGTTTATGACTCGGTGGGGAAGGCAACCTTCAATGACAGCTTGCGGTGCTTGCGACGGCGCGGGATGATGGTGCTCTTTGGCCAGTCTTCCGGACCGATCGACAACCTCGACCCACAAGTACTTAGGTCTCACGGCAGTCTGTTTCTGACCCGCCCATCATTGTCGGACTACATTGTCGATAGGCGAGAGTTTGAAGAAATGGCGGAACGCGTCTTCACCACAATCCGCCTTGACCCAACACCTCTGTCCATAGCGGCGGAGTTATCTTTAGACGAGGTTGATTCCTTTCATGCCCAGGTCAGACAGAGACTCACTGCAGGGAAGGGAATTGTCCGAATTGCCTCATAGTGTCAATCCGAAGACATCTTGAGTCGTAGGAATCGGTTGTGATTCAATGACGGCGGCCGTGATTCGGAGGGGCCGCCGATGTGGACGAACGGGAACCGCAGCTTATACGACCGCAGCAAACTTCGCTATCCAAGCGACTTGACCGATGAGGAATGGGCGCTGATCGAGCCGCTGATCCCGCCCGCGAAGCGCGGCGGGGGAAAGCGGACCGTCGGCATGCGGGAAGTGGTCAACGGCTTGATGTACGTGCTTTCCACAGGCTGCCAATGGCGGGCCATTCCGAAGGATCTGCCGCCGCGCAGCACAGTGCATGGCTATTTTGACCTTTGGAACTGGGATGGAACGCTCGACCGCATCCACTACGCCTTGTACGTCAAATGCCGCGAGCAGGCGGAGCGGGAAGCAAGCCCAACGGCGGCGATCATCGATAGCCAAAGCGTGAAAAGCGCTGAAAAAGGGGGCGCTGCATCGACCCTTGCGGCTACGATGCGGGCAAGAAAATCAAGGGGAAGAAGCGTCACGTCCTTGTCGATACGCAAGGCCTCTTGATGCACGCCGTTACCCACGCCGCCGATGTTCAAGATCGCGATAGCGGCATTCTGGTCATGGCGAGCTTGTTCGGCCTCTATCCGTTCCTTCTCAAGCTCTACGCCGATGGCGGCTATCGGGGACCGCAGTTCAAGGCGGCGCTCAGCCGCGTCTTGAGCCAGCTGAACCTGGAGATCGTCAAGCGCTCCGATACGGCAAAGACATTCACGGTTCTGCCCAAACGCTGGATCGTGGAGCGAACGATCGGCTGGCTCAACCGCTGCCGCAGGCTGGCCAAAGATTGGGAATGCCTGAACCGGAAAGCGCTTGCCTTCCTGCGCTGGGCCTCCATCCGGCTGATGCTAATAAAGCTTTGCAGAAAAACAAAATGATCCCGGACAGACTCTAAGAATAACGCAGAACGTGTTGAGGCGTAGGGGCGCTTATGAAATTCGAACTAAACAATTCTTTCGACGATAACCTTGCTTTATTTAAAGCGGAGGCCGAGGCGATCGACGCCGAGTGTGCAAAGATTCTCTTCGATAATTTGAGCCTTCTTTCCGCTGAAGGTGACAATGCGCCGGGCCGATCAGCGATCGGGGAGTTTCACAAGGCCGTCCTTGCCGCGCTTGATGAATTACCGGAGCCGCCCGAGGAAGCCGCGCAATGACGAGGTATTTTCTTGGCGCGCTGACCATTGAGGGGTTCCGGGGGATCAACAACGATGGCGATCCGCTGGTCCTCAAATTCAAGCCGGACGCGGTCAACTCGCTCCACGCTCCGAACGGCGTCGGGAAGAGTTCGATTTTTGAAGCTATTCATTTCGCCATACATGGCACCGTTCCGCGCCTGAAGGCGCTTCAGGACGCAGAGCAAGGCGATAGCTATATCGTCAATAAATTTCATCCTGGCCAACAGGCGACAATCGAGCTGACCTTTGTGAGCGA
>CAZCIF010000136.1:2452-10146 GCA_964498645.1 uncultured Rhodomicrobium sp.
ACGACAGCACGCCCGACGTCACGATCAAGGTGACACGGGCAGGAAATGGGGCACGCCTGGTCACGTCGCCCAGCGGCCATGCGGACCCTCAGCAATTTCTCGTAGCCCTGCAGGAGGATTTCGTCCTCGTCGACTATGGGCGGTTCGCGAAGCTGATCGACATATCGGCGCTTGAACGGGGGCGGTCATTCGCATCGCTGGTCGGCCTAAGTCGATATTCGCGTTTGCGGCAAGCGCTCGACGGCGCGAAGCGAACGCAAAACATCAATAGTGATCTCGGCCTGTCAGCGCTTGAGGCGGAGGTCACGACCACAGCGCGGGCGCTCGGTGTTGTACAGCGACGCATTGTGGCAGCTCACGACGAGGTCACCGGAGCGGCTGGAGCAGAGGTAGCAAAGCTCGCGGATTTGAAGACCGCGGTGACGTCGGCGTTGGCCGGCATTGCCTTGCTCCGGCCGCTACTGCGGACGGGCTCCGTAATGGACCTCGATTTCGAAACCGCCGAGAAGGCTGTGGAGAAGGAGGAAGGCGGCGAGGTTCGCAAGACGCTGGATACGCTGACGAGCACAGTGGCATCGCTGTCTGCCATTCCTGTCGGCGCGGTCGATACCAACGATATCGATCGGCTCATCGCGCTTTCGAAGAAGCGCGATGAGGCAGTGCGTAGCGTTGGGGCCGATGCCCTGCATGCCTTTCCGTTCGGCGAATGCTTCGCGAGCCGGCCGCGGCTTTTGACCGGTCCTGCGGATGAGGGTGAGTGCTGCGTTACGGATTTCAGCGAGGGCTTGAGGAGCCGAGCCGGAGCGGACCCGGCAGGCGTCCTCGCGGAATGTCACGTCGCGGACGTGAAACAGGCCGTTCTCGATTTGCCAATGGTCGCGTGAAAGCTGGAGTAGAGCTGCCGGATCGAGCTTTTCGGGCGGCAGGCTCGTGATGGCATAGATAACCTCGCGCGAGCAGTAGGTCTTCATTTCGCGGCGGCGCTCGATGCGGCAGATGGCGGTGAGCCCCGGCCAGTTCTCATCGAGGCGGGAGGGGAGCTTGGTGCGCACGGCGATCAGCCGCGTTTCGATGCGGCCATGGCCTTTTTCAACGGTCCCGGCGCGCTTGAGATCGGAGGGATCACGCCGCCCGGCGGGCACGCCCGGAACGGCGGCGATCACTCCCGCAGGGGGGGGGGGGATATCGCCAAACGCGTGAGCAAGTTCGGATTGCAGTTCCGGCTGATTGGCTTTGACGAACAGAAAGTAGTCGCCGCCTCGCTTTTTGATCGCCTCAACGATGGGACGGTAAGTGAAGGCTGCATCGCCTGTGACCACGGCGCCCTCAAGCGGCAAGCTTTTGATCAGCTCAAGGGCCTCCACCGCCTCGCCGCTGTCAGGAGGCACCGTCAGCGAGCCTACAGCGGCTTTAAGCTTGGTGGAAAAGGCATGCAGCATGTGCACGCCGGGGCTTGTCTCGCGCTGGCTGCCGCGCAGGCGCTTGCCGTCGATAGCGACATGGCCAAGCCCATCTTCGCTTTGAACGAGGCAGCCCAGGGCCTTTACGAGCTTCGCAGCCGGAAGCGATTTGAAAACATAATGATACGCGACTCTCAAGTTTTAGCGATGTTAAAATTATAAGCCAAGAGCTTGCGTAGGAGTTTAGCGGTAAGGTGCCAGATATCCCGGGCCTTACACGCAGCAAAGTCATAAAATTCAACGAGTTGTCCGATGGTGGTTTCCACGCGGCGGCGGGTAGTCATGAGTGTTTGCACGAGTTTTTTTGGCCTTGGGTCTGGCATATTGTCGCGCAGCGGGGTTTGCAGATCAAGGGCGTCTGCGGCCAGATCGGCTTGTAACGCCTTTGATAAAAGGCCTTTGTCGCCGATGAGCAATCCTGTCATCAGCCCACGCATATTATGCAGCACATCGCGCTCATCAACGTTGGCAGGCGTGAGCGTGAATCCAACAACCTGTTGCTGGAGATTGATGATGACGTGGCCTTTAAATCCATAATAATGCTCATCCTTGGCGGCACAAAAACCAAAAGCGGCTTCACCTTTAAAGCTTTTACAGCGGCCTGCGCGAACGTAATGACACACCGCCATCCATCGCCAGCGGCACCCCATCGGTGATGTGAATGTCGTCTTGCGGTGCATAAAGATGGGCGAAAATCTGCTGTTTCAAATGCACAAGATTAGCGGATTGCTTCGCAAAGGCCTGATAGCTGCCCAGAGCAGGAAACCATGTCTGCCAGTGATTTTTAGCATAGCGCCAGATGGCGGCGTCATCATGATGTCCCATCATTTCGCCAAAAATCTCGATGGTCAACATCTCGGCGTCCGTTAAATCAGGGCGTGGGCCACGCTGCCGAACAGCCATGCCGCGTAACACGGCCGTACAGGCTGCCTCTAGCGTCATATAAAGGGCTATGATAGTTTCTTCGCGGTTCATCGCTTTCCTCCTTGGTCGGAGAAAGCGGTGAATCATCCTTTCCTTAATGCTTCGTTAAATTACAAAACTTGAGAGTCGCGTTAATGATAGGTTGCGTGACAAGGGGCCTTCTTGCGCTTCTTGTCCACACCAAGCGCCTGGAGCGCCTTGGGGCTCAACCGTCGGCCCCAGCGGTAAATCGCCCGGAGGTCATTGGCCCCGGCAAGCATCGCCGCGATGGCAATCGCCAGGATCGCCGCAAGCGGGAACCGTGTCCCCTTCTTCGTCCTGTGATCGGGAATGCTCTGCAGCGCTTCAAACAGTGTGCCCGTGACCATCGAATGCCCCCTCGCTTCGCTAAGGCATTCAGAATCCGGTTCGCGCACTTAAGCCATGCGGTGAATTGAATCACCCTGATCGGCGCCGGGGAGCACATGATTCGCTGTTTGAGATCGACGCTTGATGCTCGATACTAATCTGACGACTCACTGTGTCGTCCAAGACGGGCTTCCTCAAGGCTGTGCATCAGCTTAAGGCAGATCCTGGCGGTGGCGCGAGGATGGGTTATAGACAACAATCCGCACTATCGAGGATTGCCCACCTACCAAAGAGCACGCGCGCAAATGAGCACCGTTCAGAACGCTTGGGTCAGGTTCCTCCGGAACTACGGACCGATCCCAACGAACGACAATATGTACGATGAGCTCATCCAACGCTCGGTGCGGCGCTTCCGTGTGCAGCCGATCGAGCTGCCCGCACTGTTCATGGATGAACTGTTGGGGAATTTTCGCGGCGAGGCGCGATCGTACATCCTTACTGGTACTGCAGGCGACGGAAAGACCTACCATTGCAGGGGCGTGTGGGTCGGGCTTGGCGGTGCCCCGGAAGCCTGGGAGGGCCCCGACAAGATCAAGCGGTTGACGCATAACGGTGTGGAGCTTGTCTTCGTAAAGGATCTGAGCGAGCTCAAACGGGACGAAGCGGCAGAGTTTGTGGCTGGCTTCGCAGCAGACCTGCTCGTGAAGGATGCGCCGCGCCGGTATCTCGTTGCTGCAAATCACGGTCAGTTGCTCGAGCAGCTGCGGGCAGCAGAGCCTACGGAGTTGATTACGCGACTGGTGCGAGTGGTTGAAGACCTGATCGTGGATGGCGCGACAAGTGACACCGGCGTCTATCTGACCGTGAAGGATTTGAGTCGAAGCCCCTCGGCCGGATTGCTAGAGCATGTCATCAGCCAAATGACCGCGCATCCCGGCTGGGCTGCTTGCGAAACGTGCACTGTTCGTGCTGCGGGCGGTGTGTGCACGATTTGGGAGAACCGAAATCGCCTGATCGGCGGTGATGACGATGGCAGGCTCAGGCAGAGATTGATGGCGCTGGTTGAGCTGAGTGAGCGCAATGGTGTTCATTTTCCGGTTCGGCATCTATTGGCGCTGATATCCAACGCCATCCTCGGGCATCCGGACGCTGCGGATGGCCTGTTGTCCTGCAAGGATGTGCCGGGCATCGTTGAGAGCGGGCGCATCGAAGAAGGCGCGGTATTTCGCAATTTGTTTGGCGAAAATCTGCCTGGAAGGCGTGCAGAAAAAAGCGATCTCTTCCGCAAGATCAATGCCTTTGGCATCGGTGAGGAGACGAGTAACCAGGTTGACGCGATCCTTGTTTATGGCCGCGATGATCCGGCGTTGACGGGTCTTTACGAGCAGATTGTGCTCAATGATCGGGTCTACGGAGGCACACCCGCCTACCGCGCCGAACAGGAACGCTACCTGGAGAGCGGGGAAGACGATGACCGTGAAGCATTTCTGGATCGGCTTCGTGGGCAGAGACAGCGCTTGTTCTTTACGGTGCCGAAGGACTTAGAGGAACGGGTCGGGCTTTGGGATCTGACGATCTTCCGCTTTGGCGGTCTTTATCTGGATGTCGCCGGGCAGGTTGAGCAGGCAAAACCAGTTGATGCCCGGGTGCTGCCGATGCTGGTGCGGGGTCTCAACCGCGTCTTCACCGGAATGCTGATGCAGAACCAGGATGAGCTAGTACTTGCGATGTCCGGTAGTATCTCGCAATCCACACGCAGTCCGTTGCTCGACGAAATCATCTCGGTGCCGCGCATGCGCGGTGAGCAAGTTTCCATCGTAAAGGATGCGCGATGTGGTTTTGCAATTCATGTGAGGCTCTCTCCTGACGAGGCGCCGCTGGTCCTTGGCCTGACACCAACTCGTTTCGAGTTTCTTGGGCGTGTCGCAGACGGTGCGCTGCCAAGCAGTTTTTCGCTAGAGTGCCAGGAGGACATTCTCGCATTTAAGGCGAAACTTTTGGCCGGGACGCAGCGGCGACGCACACGGGAAGGCGACGGGGCCAGTGAGGGTACGTTGCTCCGCTTCGTCGAGCTTCGAGCTGATGGGCGCGCGGTCGCTAAGCGTGTGACGGTGAGAACATGAGCAGCTTGGAGATTCTGCCACGCCCAGAGGGACGCGAAGATCGCGGGCCCGAGCTTTGGATTGATGAAGCGATCTGGGGACACCGGCTGCATGATGAGCAGACGCCGTGGCTAACGCTGCTGGAATTCCTTGGCATTTTTAATGTGGCTCGAGTGGACGGAAAGGCCTTGCAGGAGACGCGGCCTAACATGCTTGTGTACCGGCCGCAGACGCAGCTCTATCTCCGGAACATTCTATTCAACAACCCGCACATCGCGAGCGTGCTTGGCGAGGCACGCAACGACGATGCGATGTGGTCGGAGTGGCTGGAATTAATGAAGGAGAATGCTGGCGGTATTCCTCAAGCGGATTTTTCCTACGTGCGCCAGAATTTCGAAAGCTTCAGTGACTTCGCAGCAATTACCTCATTCCTGCAAAGCTCGGCCATCGAAGGCAATAGCAATAAGCGTTGGACATCGAAGTTCGTCTTCCCATTCGGCGGTTCGGCTTTGTATGAAGACGTCAGCGTATCGGCATCAGGAGGGGTGACCACGGATCGCCGTTTTTTTGGCCGTACGGGAGAGGTCCTCTACCTCATGCTCGCAAGGAGCCGACATGCGCCGGCGCTTGCCAAACTTCTGTCCGATCGTCTTTTCGAGCAGCGTGGCCCTTACGAAGCGCTCGTGAAAGCGCTGCAAGGAGAAACGCAGTCAGCGCAGAACGAACGGGCGGGATCGTATCTGCCGGTCTCCGGGCATGCTTTGTTCGATCAACTGGCAGAGGATTGGATGTCGGTCCTGCAGCTCGATATGCCGGCGTATGATGCCTTGCCGCACATTGTAGCGATTACGGGGCTGCACCTCGTTCTCTACCAATTGAATAGGGCGCGAGAAGTCCTCGGCGGAGGCGAGGTCAAGCTGGTGTGCGAGATCATCGCACCAAAGAAGACGTTAGTGCGCGAGATTTCTGCGAATTCATATCAGCTCAACAACACGATGCCGCAGCAGGCGATGGAGGTGTTTATCCGGGGGATAACATCGAGCGCGGAATGGCAAGCTGCGCTGACCAGTGACCAGCCGGTTGAGGCTGCAGCCATGGTGCTGGCTCGCGTGTTCGATTGGCCGGATGAAGATGATCGCGGGGAGGCCTGGAGTTCGCCAGACGAACTGCTTGGTGAACTCGTTCGGCGGGCGAATATCCGGCACAAGCAGCATGTCGCGCGGGTGCATGGCACATGGCTGCGGCAGGTCGGTCTTGCTTCGCGTAGGGCGAGCAGGCGCACGCGCTATGCACCGACGGACAGGCTTTTGAAGAGCCTTGTTGTGACGATGGTCAAAAAGCGATTGGAGTATCGCGAATTTCTTGTGCAGCTCGACGCGCGGTATGGGCTCGTCATCGGCGAACGGCAGGCGCGCGACTTCATTACTAAGGGCGAGGCAGATCAGGAAGATTTCTCGGACAATGCAAGGCGTCTGGAAGAGCGTTTGCGTAGCCTCGGCTTGTTGGAGAGGCTGTCGGATTCCTGCGCTTACGTGATCAATCCTTATTCGCGGGCGGAGGCGGCATGAACGGCCTTGATATGATTGGGGCTGTGGGTGCAGCCGTTCTAAAACGACGGATGGAGGGTCTTGAGGAGAGCGGAAGTGTCGCTCGCTTTATGCTCGATCGACTGACGGGAGAGCAGGCGGCTGCCATCGTGAGCGCATTGCTGGGGGACGTGGATGCGAGGACCAAGGTTCATGTGGCGATGCCGCATAGTCTGGTGGATGGTCTCGGACTCCCAGAAGAGGCCATTACCGATGAGAGAACAGTTAATCTCCGGCACAGCGCAACTGACAAGCCCGTGTTGCTGATCGCCAATACGGATGATGATCAAGGCACGTCGCTGCAGGACGTCGCACTTATTGGTGCCAAACAGCTAATCGAAGAAGCCGGACCATGGGTCGTTGCCGCGTCGCATGGGCTGGAGCTGACGGACAACGTCCTTGCTGAGTGGTCGGCAGCGCTTAGTGGCCTGGCGCGGGCCGATGAATGGCCCCTCCCGCATTTTGCGTCGTTCGTAGATGGCGCCCGTCATGCTTTGAGTGAGGAAGGCAAGCCGCTTCCGGATGCACTGGGCTGGGCGATGCCAAGCCTACAGCTGCCGCGCGATTCCGGTTGCTTTGCGGGCATGCGCGAGCGCGACCGTACTTCAGCTACGAAGTGGAAGAAGCAATTCGAAAGATTGGTGAGTGAACGTCGCCCCCTGTTGCGCAAGGAGCGTGCGAACCGCCAGTTGATTGAGGCGGAAGAGCTGAGGACGCAGTGGGAGGTGGTCAAGGACGAGGTCGCCGAGCAGGTGCACCCGATTGTCGAGGCCTTCATCACCGCGCCGCCGGCAACGTGGACAGACGAGGTTAGTGCGCTCGCCGAATGCGAGTGGACAGCTGATGGAATTGCGCAAGTTTTTTCGGGACTAAAGCAAAAGAAGAGCAGCCTTGCCGAAGAAACCATACAGTTCTACGGGGACGAGTTACCAGACCGCCTTAGCGAGGCGGAGAAGCAGTATCTGGAGCAATTGCGTGCACTGCGCGGCATAAAGGACGGTCGCGACGAGGACCGTGAATTTTTTGATGCGCATCGAGACGAGCTTGCGCGCGATAAGAGCCTGCGCGCGAAATGGGAACGCTTTGTTTACGGCAAGGCCGCCGAGTGCACGGATTTCTTGAGCGGCTGGCTGCGCGTTCTGGAGCGCTTGCAGGGACAAGCTGGTACGTTAGAAGGTCGCCGCGCAATTGAAGTGCGGACGTCGCGGCAAACCAAGGCGCAATGGCGCGAAGTGAACGAGGACGTGGCACTTGCGTATTGTGTTCGCTACAGC
>CAZCIF010000137.1:0-10103 GCA_964498645.1 uncultured Rhodomicrobium sp.
CTACAGTGGGATTTATGGCTGAAGATGAGAGACTCTGGGATTTAATTGATGGGGATACAAGAACTTTAGAAGCGGCAAGCGTATCTCACGATCGGATTGCTGCGAGGCTGGATTATCTTTTTAAGCACGCGAAAACCAAGCGGCAGCCACGAATATATGCCAGCGCTCGATTGCCGGATCATGCCTGCCCGCAGCATCAGGCGGTGAGAAACGATCTCCGCTTCTTTGGGATCGTCCCTAAGAACCGGGAGGAAATAACGGCTAAGTCTCATTAATTTGCTCCGCCGCCCTTCAACCGGCAGCCATTGCCGAGGGAAATACCGTGTTCCTTCGGCTGGTGCAATGGCGGAGGCTGTGTTTTAGGCATCTGGGCCGTGAATCCGCCCCAGGAAAAATTTTATGTCCAATGTGCACTTTTTCGTCATGTCAAGTGTTAAGATTTAGTGACAAGCTCTGCATTTATAGCTAAGCTGCCATACCGATTTGACATGGGTAGCAAATGAACCGTTCAAAAAGCAAACGGCACCCAAGTCTAGGGAGGAAAGGCTAGCGCGGTCCCCATTAGCGCTAGCGAATAACAATCGTCACTCCTCAGAGAGATCTGACAGCAAGGCATGCCTTGCTGTTTTTCTTTTTTTAGACGGCCTGCTCAGAAGGGCACATCGTCGAGCGTGATGAGCTTGAACGCGATAATCACGTAGATCACAGCGAAAATGGCGGCAGAAACGACGGTGGTGACGAGAAACTTCCGGCCGATGTTCGGCGCGTAAGGAGCACCTGAGGCATCGGCTATTGGATCGCGTTCACCCTCCTCCGGCTGCGGCCCGATTCGCAGAGGCAGGATCGCGAACAGCGTAACCCACCAGACGATAAAGTAGATGTCAAGGGCAAGCGATGTGCTCATGGTTTTGTTAAGCCTGTTCCAGTTCGACAAGCGTGCCGCAAAAATCTTTCGGATGCAGGAACAGCACGGGCTTGCCGTGGGCCCCGATTTTCGGCTCGCCGCTGCCTAAGATGCGGGCGCCGCTCGCGATCAAACGATCGCGCGCGGCCAGGATGTCGTCAACTTCGTAACAGATGTGATGAATGCCGCCTTCGGCATTGCGCTCCAGGAACTTCGCAATTGGCGAGTTCATCCCGAGCGGCTCCAGGAGTTCGATCTTCGTGTTCGGCAAGCTGATGAAAATCGTGGAAACGCCATGATCGGGTTGAGGAACGGCCTCGGAAACCTCCGCACCCAGCGTATCGCGGTAGACTGCGGCGGCACCCTTCAGGTCTTTGACGGCAATCGCCACATGGTTCAAACGTCCGATCATACAAAGCCTCTGGCTAAGCGGCTAAATTACTGAAACCAGGACGGAGCACAGGGGCTTTTTACCCCACACGAGTTTCATCTCGCCCCGGATCGAGCGCGCGACGGCATCGCGGACAAGCTCCCGGTCCTTGCGTCTCGCCCGCGGGATGCTCTCCACGGCATTGTATACCGCGCTCAGCACGCGCTCTCCTAAATCGAGGCCGTTTGAATCGCTGGCCGGAATTCCCCTGACTTCAACCTCGGGTTCCGTTGCGATGTCCCCATTGCGCTGGATTATCACGGAGACGGCCACGTGCCCGTTATAGGAAAGGCGTCTGCGGTCGGCAATGGCGGGGTCGCCCGGTTGCAGAATGATGTTGCCATCGCGATAGAGGCGCCCTATGGGGACATCCCCATCGATTAAATGAGGGTCATCCGGCCCGAGGTGAAACAGTTTGCCATCGCGCACGCCGCGCACTGCCATGATGCCATGCGCTTCGGCAAGGGCGGCATGCGACTCAAGATGGCGGGCCTCGCCATGCATGGGTACAATGTAGGACGGGAGCGTGAGACGGTACATGCGCGTGAGTTCGCCCCGCCGCGGATGCCCGGAAGCATGGATTGGCCCCTCCGGCGCTTCGGTGATGATCGACACGCCCCGGTCCGCGAGCTGATTCTGAATGCGGATCACCGCATCCTCGTTGCCCGGAATGGTTCCCGACGAGAACATTATATTATCGCCGCGATCGAGTTTGACGAAGGGGTGCTCGCCCTTGGCGATCCGCGCGAGTGCTGCCTGCGATTCCCCCTGGCTGCCAGTCACAAGTGCTACCACGCGGTCGCGCGGGACGGACCCAAAATAATCCTGATCCATGTAAGTCAGGTGCTCGGGCCATAGTCCGGTATCCCGCGCGGCCTCGATGATGCGATGCATGGCGCGCCCGGCAAGCACAAGTTCGCGGCCTGCTGCGCGCGCGGCCTCGGCGATGGCGATCAGGCGCGCAACGTTCGACGCAAATGTCGTGATTGCGATCCGGCCACTCGTACGGGCGATGACCGATTTCAGATTTGCGGCGACAACTTCCTCGGTCACGCTTGTGCCTTCGACCAGCGCATTCGTGCTGTCGCAGACAAGCACGCGCACACCTTCCTCGCCGCACCGCGCGAGCTTTGCCTCGTCGGTTGCTTCGCCCCAAGCCGGCATGTCGTCGAACTTCCAATCACCGGTATGCAGCACATTACCGGCAGGGGTACGCAGATAGACGGAGTTGCATTCCGGGATTGAGTGAGAGACTGTCACGAGGTCAACGTCGAACTGGCCAATATTGAAGCGCGAGCCTTGTGCGACCTCGACGATAGGCACCTCGGAGCGATGGGGCAGCCCTTCCAGCTTTCCCTTCAGCAGCCGCGCTGCGAACTTCGTCGCATAGACGGGTACGCGCAGCCGCGGCCACATCTCGGCAACCGCGCCGATGTGATCTTCATGTGCGTGCGTGATGAGGATGCCGGCAAGGCTCCTTCTCTCTTCCTCGATGAAGCGGAGAGCGGGAAGCACAACATCGACCCCCGGCTCGCGGTCGTCCGGAAAGGGGAGGCCGCAGGCGAGCATCAGCCATGGGCGATCCTCGGCCGGGCCGATGCCATAAAGGTAGACGTTGAGACCGATTTCACCGATGCCGCCAAGCGGCAAAAATACAAGTTCTGCTCTGGCAGGCGCTTCCGTCGTTGGCATTCTTTTTATGATGTCCTGCTTCTAGGATTTGCCCCGGCTCCCTAGCCTTGGGTGTCAGGATAGATGTCGCCTGCGTTCACTTTTATGACAACCCCTGGCTCAGTTTCAAGTTGAAGAGCGCCAGCCGGATCGATTCCACGGAATCTACCCCGAATTACGTTACCGTTCAAATTCACAGTGATGGGATGGTTGAGGGCAAGTGCGCGGGAGAGCCAGGCTTCACGGATCTCTGCAAATGCCCTGCCCTCGTCCCAGCGCGGGAGCCAGGTCTCGAATGCCCCGGCTAGCGCGCCGAAAACGGACACGGCACTGGCGGAGCTGCCGAGGGTGGCCACCGGGCGGCCGGTGTCCACCGGCGCCTCGCTGACATTGATGCCGATCCCAATAATGACGGCTAGTCCTTCGCCTTCCGGTGCGGGCAGGCTCTCGATCAGGATGCCTGCCAGCTTCGCGCCGCCGAGCATGACATCGTTCGGCCATTTCAGCCGCAAGGCAGCGAGCCGCTCCGGTTCTATATGTTTCGCGATTGCATCGTAGGTTGCGAGCGCAGCCACGAAGGAAAGCTGCGTTGCGGCCAAAGGGCTGACGCTCGCCTTGAAGAGCAGGCTCGCATAGAGATTTCCCTTTGGGGACTGCCATATCCGTCCGCTTCGTCCGCGTCCGCGCGTCTGCTCCTCCGCGACGATCCAGACCGGCCCTGAGCTGCCGGCCGCGAGCTGGCGCAGCGCCTCCTCATTCGTTGAATCGAGGCTTTCGAAACGTAAGACTGGAAGGTTGCCCTTTTCTTGGTTCACGGTTCAGAAGAGAGAGCGGGAAGCCACATCTGCGGCTGCTTTAAGTGTGCTTGGATTGAGGAAAAAGAGAATCACGAAGGTTGCCGATATGCCGAGAGTGAGCTGCACCGGCGCTGGTATGGCCTCGAACGATGCTCCCTTCTCGTCGAAATACATCACCTTTACAATGCGTAGATAATAATAGGCGCTGACGACGGAAAGGATCACGCCTACGACGGCGAGCCAATAAAGCTGAGCCTTGATGGCAGCCTCGAACACGTAAAACTTCGCGAAGAAACCGGCGAGCGGCGGTACACCCGCGAGCGAGAACAACAGCATCGCAAACAGGAAAGCAAAGAGCGGCTTCTCACGCGAAATACCTGCGAGATCGGGGATCGACTCGCTCATGGTATTGCCGCTGCGCATGGCAAGGACGCAGGCGAAGCTGCCGAGCGTCATCGCCAGATAGATCGTGAGGTAGATGAGCACGCTCGATATGCCATCGGCGCCGGCGCCGTCCGGTGTAGCGGCGGCAACACCGATGAGGGCGTATCCGGCATGACCGATGGAGGAGTAAGCGAGAAGGCGTTTGATATTCTGCTGGCCAATCGCTGCGAATGCGCCGAGCGCCATCGAACCCACGGCAATTGCAATAACGATCTGCTGCCATTCCGCCGTTGCGCCGGGGAAGGCGCCGAGGATTACACGGATGACCATCGCCATGGCCGAGATCTTCGCCGCTGACGCGAAATAAGCGGTAACTGGCGTCGGTGCGCCCTCATAGACGTCTGGCGTCCACATATGGAAGGGAACGGCCGCGATCTTGAATGCGAGCCCCGCCAGCACGAACACTAAACCGAAGACGAAGCCAATCGAGGCTCCATGCTCCTGCACAGCCTGCGCGATTCTGGGGAAGGCAGTCATCCCGGTGTAGCCGTAGATGAGCGAGGAGCCGTAGAGCAGAAGGCCGGAGGAAAGGACGCCTAAAACGAAATATTTGAGGCCCGCTTCCGTCGAGCGCAGATTATCGCGATGGAAAGCGGCGACCACATAAAGTCCGAGGCTTTGGAACTCGAGGGCAAGATAGAGCGAAATCAGGTCGTTCGCCGAGATCGTTAGCATCATGCCTGCGGTCGAAAGCAGGATCAGCACGGGATATTCGAACCGCAGGAGCCGCTCGCGCCGCATGTAGTCGAAAGAAAGAACGATCGCGAAGGCAGAGCCCGCGAGCGTCAGGATCTTCATGAAGCGCGCGAAGCTATCGTTGACGAATGCGCCGTTGAACAGCTCTTCCGCCGCTTGCGGCTGACGGGCGATGAGAAGAGCGGCACCGATCGTAACGAAAATTGCTACGATACTGATGCTGAAACCTGCCTGGTAGCGGTGATAAACGCCCCAGAGCAGCAGGACCATAGCGGCGAGCACGATAAACAGCTCGGGAAAGATCGGCGCGTAATCGGTTAGCATCGGCGCGGCCTTATTTCTGAAGTTGTGCGGCTTTTGGCGCCGCGGTCATGGCCTGCCGGGCAGCAACGGCCTGCTGATACGGTGCGATCATCGCCTTCACAGCTCCGGAAGCCGTCTCGAACACAGGCGCCGGATAGAAGCCCAAAAGGACCGTCAAGATCACGAGCGGCGCCATAATCGCGATCTCACGCGCGGTCATATCGCTGATCGCGGCGAGCGAGGCCTTTTCGAGCTTCCCGAATATCACGCTCCTATAGAGGGTGAGCGCGTACATCGCCGAGAGGATGATGCCAAGCGTTGCAAGGAAGGCAACGGCTGCGTTCGCGTTGAACGTCCCCAGAAGGGATAAGAACTCCCCGATAAAGCCGCTCGTACCCGGCAGCCCAACATTCGCCATGGTGAAGACCATGAAAATGAAAGCGTAGATGGGCATGCGGTCGGCGAGCCCGCCGTAAGCCGCAATCTCGCGCGTATGGATCCGGTCATAGATAATACCTACGCTCAAGAAGAGAGCGCCCGAAACGATGCCGTGGCTGATCATTTGGAAGACGGCGCCTTGGGCTCCCTGCTCCGTACCGGAGAAAACGCCGAGCGTCACAAACCCCATATGCGCGACGGACGAATAGGCGATAAGCTTCTTCATATCCGTCTGCGCGAAAGCGACGAGCGATGTGTAGATGATCGCCAGCACCCCGAGCGTGAACATCAGCGGGGCGTAACTGACCGACGCCGCCGGGAACATCGGCAGCAGGAACCGCAGGAAACCGTAGCCGCCCATCTTTAGAAGTATGGCCGCCAGAACGACGGACCCTGCCGTCGGCGCCTCCACATGCGCGTCGGGAAGCCAGGTATGGACCGGCCACATGGGAAGCTTCACCGCAAAGGATGCGAGGAAGGCAAACCACAGCCAAACCTGCAGGCTCTCCGGGAAGTGATATTTAAGGAGCGTTGGGATTTCTGTCGTGCCCGCCTGCCCATACATGGCAAGGATCGCAAGCAGCATCAGGAGCGATCCGAGCAGCGTATAGAGGAAGAACTTGAAGCTGGCGTAAACCCTCTGCGGACCGCCCCAAACGCCGATGATGATAAACATCGGGATCAGACCGCCCTCGAAGAAGAGATAGAACAGCACGAGGTCGAGCGCGCAGAATACCCCGATCATCAGCGTTTCGAGCAGCAGAAACGCAATCATATATTCCTTCACGCGAACGGTGATCGAGCGCCAGCTCGCGAGGATGCAAATCGGCATCAAAAACGTCGTGAGGATCACGAAGGGCAATGAAAGCCCGTCCACGCCCACGTAATAAGTGATCTTGTCGCTAAGCCACGGCCGGTGCTCGACGAACTGAAATCCGCTGTTTGCCGGATCGAATTGCCAGACAAGCTCCAGCGAAACGCCGAAGGTGATCAGCGTGGTCCAAAGCGCGATCCAGCGCGCGTTCCGGCGCGCCGCTTCGTCGCTTCCTCTCAGAAGGGCGAGGAGGAGCGCACCAACGAGGGGCAAAAGGAGGATCGTGGTGAGAATGGGCCAATCCTTCATAGCTTGAACAGCGCCCCTCGGAAAAGATATGCGAAATAGCTCACGAGAACGGCCACGCCGATGAGCATGACGAATGCGTAGTGATAGACATAGCCGGACTGCAGGCGGACCGCGCGCTTCGCAATCGCAACCGCGCGCGCCGAAACACCATCCGGCCCGATCCCGTCGATGACCGCGCCATCGCCATAGACCCAGAGCACGCGCGCTATCCAGCGCGCAGGCCGCACGAAGATGAAATCGTACAGCTCGTCGAAATACCACTTGTTATAGAGAAAGGCGTGGATTGGCTTGAAATTACGCACTGTCCATGCCGGAAGCCCCGGCGCGGCGATATAGGCGATATAGGCGAGTAGAAAGCCGCCGATCATCATCAGCGACGGCATCCACTTGACGAGAAGGGACTCCACATTGTGGGCTTCGCTCAGGATCGGATTGTCGGGCAGCGTGAAAAGCGAGCCGCGCCAGAATTTCGCGTAATGATCCTCGATGAAGTAGGGCGCGAAGACAATGCCTGCGACGAGCGCCCCAATCGCCAGGAGAAGGAGCGGACCGGTCATGACCGGCGGCGATTCATGCGCATGTTCGAAGGCATGCTCGTCGCGAGGCCTCCCGAAGAAGGCCATGAAAATCAGCCGCCAGGAATAGAACGAGGTGAGGAAGGCGACGGTAATCAGAAGCCAGTAGGCGTATTCGGCACCGGGGGCATGGGACGCATTCGCGACTTCGATTATGGCGTCCTTCGAGAAGTAGCCGGCGGTGTAAGGGAAGCCGGTCAGGGACAGCGTACCCACGGTCATCATCGCGAAGGTGAACGGGATGGCTTTGCGCAAGCCGCCCATCTTCCGCAAATCCTGCTCGCCATGGAGGGCATGGATCACCGAGCCCGCGCCAAGGAAGAGCAGCGCCTTGAAGAATGCGTGGGTGAAAAGGTGAAAAATTCCCGCGCCATAGGCGCGAAGCCCAAGCGCCACAAACATGTAGCCGAGCTGCGAGCATGTCGAATAGGCAATCACCCGCTTGATGTCATTCTGAGCGACGCCAACGGTTCCTGCGAAAAACGCGGTCGTAGCACCCACAAGTGTGACGACCCACAGAGCTAGCGGCGCTAGCTCGAAGAGCGGCGAAAGCCGCGCAACCATGAACACGCCCGCCGTGACCATCGTCGCGGCATGAATAAGTGCCGAGACCGGCGTCGGGCCTTCCATCGCGTCCGGTAGCCAGGTATGCAGCAAGAACTGCGCGGACTTGCCCATCGCCCCCATGAAGAGCAGCAGGCAAATCACGGTCAGCGCATCGACCTGATAGCCAAAAAGCGGGATGGCAAGGGCCTGTTTCTCCCGCGCGGCGGCGAAAACGGTGTCGAAGTTCACATCGCGGAAGACGTAGAAGACGGCGAAAATACCAAGTGCAAAGCCGAAATCGCCGATGCGATTCACGACGAAGGCCTTGATCGCCGCCGAATTGGCCGAGGGCCGGTGATACCAAAAACCGATGAGAAGGTAGGAGGCAAGGCCGACACCTTCCCAGCCGAAAAAGAGCTGGATAAAATTGTCGGCGGTGACAAGCGCGAGCATCGCGAAGGTGAAGAGCGACAGCTCGGCGAAAAAGAGGGGCTGACGGTCGTCTTCGGACATATAGCCGATGGAGTAAATGTGGACGAGCGCCGAGACCGTGTTGACGACAACCAGCATGACGGCCGTCAGCGTATCGATGCGCAAGGCCCAGGAGGTTTGAAAATCGCCAATGCCGATCCAAGGCAGGAGGGTGACGCGGGCTTCTTCCCCTTGGATACCAACGCGATATAAGGCGATCCAGGACAGCACCGCCGCAGCCAGCACAAGCAGGCTTGTAAGCACGCCCGATGCTCTATTGCCCAGCACACGTCCGAAAAAGCCCGCAATGAGCGCGCCGGCCAAGGGTAGCAATACAATGGCTGGATACATCGCGCCTCAGCCTCTCATCGAATTGATGTCGTCAACCGCGATGGAGCCGCGATTGCGGAAATAGATCACGACAATGGCAAGCCCTATAGCGGCCTCCGCGGCTGCGACGGTCAGCACGATCATGGCGTAGATCTGACCCGTGATGTCGTTCAGATAGGCCGAGAAAGCCACCAGGTTGATGTTGACCGCAAGCAGCATCAGCTCGATCGACATCAAGATGATGATGACGTTCTTGCGATTGAGAAAGATCCCGAAAACGCCGAGCGTAAAGAGGATTGCCGCGACCGTCAGATATTGCTGCAGCGCGATGCCGGTGGCAGCTTCGACTGGAGAGATCGTGTTTGGCATGGCTGTCAAGAGATCCCTTTCCCGGTTTCCACCTGGACGACTTCAATCGCGTCTTCGCGCCGGCGGCCTATCTGGCGCAGAACGTCTTGCCTCTTGGCATCCCGGCGATGCCGGAGAGTAAGCACAATCGTTCCAATCATGGCGACGAGAAGCACGCCGCCGGAAAGCTCGAAGAAGTAGACATATTTCGTGTAAAGCACGCGCCCGATAGCGGCCGCATTCGTGATCTGCCCGGCGGGTACAGTCCGGATGGCGCCCGGCGCCACCTGGAAGCTGCCCGCAATCAAAATCAGCTCGGCGAGGAGCACGAAGCCCACCGCCAGCCCCACCGGCAGATAGCGCACGGCGCCCTTACGCAGCTCCGAGAAATCGATGTCGAGCATCATGACGACGAAGAGAAACAGCACCGCGACCGCGCCCACATAAACGATGACAAGGATCATCGCGAGGAACTCGGCGCCCAGCAGGACGAAAAGGCCCGCGGCATTGAGGAATGCGAGGATCAGGAACAGGACGGAGTGCACGGGATTGCGCGCGGTGATGACCATCAAGCCGGACCCCACCACGACGATGGAAAAGAGGTAGAAGAAAAACCCTGCGATGGTCATGCGCGGCCGATCTCGAATTATGCGGCGTGAGCCGGTGAAGGACGAATTGAACCTCTTATCCTGCTGCCCGTTGGCGGGAAGAAGCAGCGAGCGCCCGCAGACGCAGCCGCTGGCAAGAATACGGCGGATGCATTGGCTTTTCGCGTCAACGGTTAACCGCAGGCCGCGCGCATTTCAAGGCTTTTGTGGGTTCAGCGGTAAGGCGCGTCCAGCTCGATGTTCTTGGCGAGAATACGCTCCCAGCGGTCGCCGTTCGCCAGCAGCTTCTCCTTATCATAGAGCAGTTCTTCCCGCGTCTCAGTCGCGAATTCGAAGTTTGGCCCCTCGACAATCGCATCGACCGGGCAAGCCTCCTGGCAATAGCCGCAATAGATGCATTTCACCATGTCGATATCGTA
>CAZCIF010000138.1:0-286 GCA_964498645.1 uncultured Rhodomicrobium sp.
TTGTTCCGGTGCAATTTGTCCTGCGCGGGCTGCGGGAAAATCGACTATCCCGATCCGATCCTCAATCGCCGCCTCTCGGTGCAGGAGTGCCTGGATGCCGCCGAAGAATGCGGCGCGCCCATGGTCGCCATTCCGGGCGGCGAGCCGCTCATTCACCGGGAGATTGGCGAGATCGTAAAAGGGCTCGTCGCGCAAAAACGATTCGTCTCGCTTTGTACGAACGCGCTTCTTCTTGAGAAGAAGCTGCATCTGTTCGAGCCGTCGCCCTATCTGTTTTTCTCGGTCC
>CAZCIF010000138.1:296-10014 GCA_964498645.1 uncultured Rhodomicrobium sp.
ACGACCAGTCGGTGTGCCAGACGGGTGTGTTCGATAGGGCGCTTGCAGCGATAAAAACGGCGAAGGCCAAGGGCTTTGCGGTCAATGTCAACGCGACGGTCTTCGACGGCTATAAGGCCGCGGAGATCGCGGAATTCCTCGACTTCTGCAAAGACCTGGACGTTGGCGTCTCGATCTCTCCGGGCTATGCTTATGAGCGCGCACCGGATCAAGAGCACTTCCTCAACCGGCGCAAAACCAAGGAGCTGTTCCGGCAGGTGTTTGCGCTTGGCAAAGGCAAACGCTGGACGCTCGCCCACTCGCCTTTATTCCTCGACTTTCTGGCGGGCAACCAGGAGTTCCATTGCACGCCTTGGGGCATGCCCACCCGCAATATCTTCGGCTGGCAGAAACCCTGCTACCTCTTCGGCGAAGGTTATGCGAAAACCTTCAGAGAATTGATGGAAACGACCGACTGGGACGCTTACGGGACGGGGCGCTATGAGAAATGCGCAAATTGCA
Source organism: uncultured Rhodomicrobium sp. (assembly GCA_964498645.1). Lineage (GTDB taxonomy): Bacteria > Pseudomonadota > Alphaproteobacteria > Rhizobiales > Rhodomicrobiaceae > Rhodomicrobium. The sequence continues at coordinate 798 of CAZCIF010000138.1, forward strand.
TGGCGCATTGCGGCTACGAGCCAACCGCCGCCGATGCCGCGATCTCCAACCCGTTGAAGATGCTTGCCGTAGCCTTGCGCGGCATCCGCACGGAAGGCCCGATGGCGCCCGAGATCGCGCTCGATAAGCAGCGCCCGGCAGCGTATGTCCACTCACTCCATGTTGAGCGCGAACTCGCCAGCCTGAAGAAGGCCGAAGCCGAGGAGCGGGCCGAGCGCCTGACGGCTGCGGAGTAACGCCCGGTTTGCCTTGCGGGAATCGCCCGCGAGGCGCAGAAGGCCGTGGAGATCTCCTGGCCTCCTCATCAACGCCCGGATAACCGCCATTGCGTCGGTCTTGCCGTCCTGGCGCGCGCCCGCTAGCGCGCTCAGCGGGATAGCCCGGCCGGCTGGATCGAGCACAACCCTTAAGGCCGCATAAGGCAGGTCATAGAGCGCCGCGACTTCGGCAGCGGCCCCAGACTCCATATCGACGGCGCCCGCACCTGTGCGGCTCCAAAGCGCTTCCTTCTCGAGAGGCGTGAGAACTGGAGCATCGGCTCCGAACACGGGCAGACGGTGCGCGTGCGGAAGAGAATGCTGCAGGGATTTCGTCCATTCTGCGCATACAGGGAACGCGCCGTTCGCAGTTATAACTGCGTTCGCCACGATAACGTCGCCCGGTCTTAAGCCCGGTGAGAGTCCGCCCGCAATTCCAAAGCTGATGATTCCGCGCGCGCCGGACCGGGCATGGGCATGAAGGTCTTCCAGAAACTTGCAGCGGTTCTGGCCATAAACGGCCGCGATGCCGGTGCCTTGCGCAATCCTTGCCTCGAAATCCATCCCCGCAGCCGCAACTACAAGTCTTTCGTCCACGGCCACGTCCATTTCGAGCCCAGATTGCCGGATAGCAAAAAAGCTTGGCCAATGTGCCAGCGCGAAGGCTGACGTGATTGGCGGCTCTCCCATTCGCGATGTCTTTGGAACGCGCGGGACAGGAGGAGCGTACAAGCTCCGCTTACGATAGATTACTGCGCTTTCCGCACGCAAGCCGATGGCCTCGATGACGGCACTTTTTGTTCATGCTATGACGGAAATATTTAAGAGATGGCGGACGCGAAGCAGAAAGCTTTCATGACCGTTGCTTACATACCATACATAACAGACCCGCGATTGCCCTCAATTAAGTTGCGGTAGCGGGCAAGTGCCCAGAGCGGGAAGTATTTCGCGTAGCCGTGATAAATCAAGTAAAAGACGCGCGGAAAGCCCGGCGCGTTATGGCGTTCCTCGCGCCAGGTGCCGTTTCCGTCCTGGGTTGCCATTAGATAGGCGACGCCCTTCCTGACTGCGGGATGATTTACTTCTCCAGCCGCCATCAGGCCCAGAAGCGCCCATGAGGTTTGCGACGGCGTGCTTGGCGACTGTTCATAGCCCTTATAATCGAGCTTGTAGCTCGATCCGTCCTCGCCCCAGCCGCCATCCTCATTCTGAATCGAGATGAGCCATTGCACGGCCTTGCGGATATTCTGGGAGGAGGGGTCCACTCCGGCTGCATTCAGCGCGCAGAGCGTGGACCAAGTGCCGTAAATATAATTCATGCCCCAGCGGCCGAACCAGCTTCCGTCCTTCTCCTGATCATTCAGGAGAAAATCGACGCCGCGCTTGAGGACCGGGCTTGTGTCAACCCTTTCGCCGAGTTGCGCCAGCATGGAGACACAGCGCGCGCTCACATCGGCAGTGGGCGGATCGAGTAGCGCCCCGTGATCCGAGAACGGAATGTTATTCAAGTAAAGATGCGTGTTGTCGGCATCGAAGGAGGCCCAGCCTCCATTCCTGCTTTGCAGGCCCGAAATCCATTCCCGGCCCCGCGCGATTGCCTCGTCATATCCGGCCTGGGCGCGGCCGTTCATACCGGCCGCCCTATCCATTGCCATGACAACGACGGCGGTGTCGTCGAGATCGGGATAGTGCGGGTTTGCATATTGAAACGCCCATCCGCCGGGCCTGACACCGGGGCGCCGCACGGCCCAATCGCCTTCAACATCGAGCACTTGCCGCGGCTTGAGCCAATCCAATCCCCTCAGCGCGGCCTCGCGCCCGGCTCCGCCGCCAGCCTCAAGCAAGCTATGCGCCGCAAGCCCTGTGTCCCAAACGGGCGATACGCATGGCTGGCAATAAATTTCGTCCCCGGTTTCGAAGAGCAGCTTCTCGATAGAATAGCGGGCGATGGCGCGATCGGGATCGCTTTCGGGCACGCCGAGCGCATCGAACATCATCACGCTGTGCGCCATCGCCGGGAAAATCGCGCCAAGCCCGTCCTCGCCATTCAGCCGCTCCTTCACGAAAGCGGCAGCCTTGTCAATGGCGCGGCGGCGCATGCGCGAGGAGAAAAACGGCTCGGCCACACGCAATACTCTATCGATGGCTGCAAAGGTCAGAAACCAGGACCATTTCTGATGCTCCGCCTTGGCGCGCATGCCGGTTTTCTCCGGCTTGGTCAGAAAAAGCTCGTCGACCGACACGCCGCGCTTGTTGCGCGCGAGCGGCTTCAGCGCCCCAAGCACGAAAAGCGGCACCATGACCGTGCGCGCCCAATAGGACACCTTCGTCATGTGGAAGGGAAACCACCTTGGCAGAAGCATAATCTCGACGGGCATGACAGGCGCCGCGCGCCAGCCAACCACGCCGTAAAGCGCAAGCAGAATGCGCGTGAAGACGTTGCTCATCTCCGCGCCGCCGCGCTCCAGGATCGCGTCCCGCGCGCGCGCCATGTGTGGCGCATCGATATCGTCGCCGATCATCTTGAGCGCGAAGTAAGCCTTCACGCTGGCGCTCATGTCGAAATCGCCCTCGTGAAAGAGCGGCCAGCCTCCATGCTTCCCCTGAATCCGCCGCAGATAGTTTCCGATCTTGGCTTCGCGGCGAACGTCCGGCTCCTCGCCTAGATAATGCGTTAAGAGGATATATTCCGCGGGGATCGTCGCATCGGCCTCGAATTCGAAGCTCCAATGCCCGTCTTCGCGCTGGCGGCCGAGCAGCGCCGCGGCTCCGGCCCGGATGCGGCCTTCAAGTCCCTCCAGTTGAAGCCCTTCGTGCTGAACGGTTTCGCCCGTTGCGTTCATGCCGTTACCACCCTCTCATCGCCAGCCGGGCGGCCCACTCGCCGGAGCGGATCGCTCCTTCTATGGTCGCGGGCAGGCCGGTTTGGGTCCAATCGCCCGCAAGAAAAAGGTTTCGCCACCTAGTTCTTGAGCCGGGGCGCTTTGCATCCTGACCGGGGCTTGCCGCGAATGTGGCCCGCTTTTCCTTCACGATCTGCCAAGGCGGCAAATCCGCCGGAAGCCCGGTAACCGCCGCCACCTCACGCCATAGGCTAGCAGCCAGTTCCTCGCGGGGGCGATCGATCAACCGGTCAGCCCCGCTGATTGTGATAGACAATCTCCCGGGGAATGCAAAGATCCACTCCACCGTTCCGTTGACGGCTCCAAGGATCTGCGGCATGTGCGGCGGCGGCGCCACGCGGTAATGGGCGTTAAGGATGGCACGGAAGGCATCCGGAACCGCAAGGCCGGGGACAAGCGTTTCCGCCACCCAGGGCGGAACGGCAAGGATCGCTGTCCCATCCTCCCCGATCAGGATCTCGCCATCCCCGAAATTTAGCGCCGTTACACGGCCGGATGCGAATGTCAGCTCGCGGACGCGCCGGCCGAAGACGATTGTGCCGCCGCGCGCCTCGATATAGGCAAGCGCGGGTTCGATGAAGGCCGCCGAAAGGCCCTCCGCGACCAGAGGGCGGCATGCCGCGCCGCCCTTTGCGAGTGTGTTGCGCATGACCGCCCCTGCGAGCCGTGCCGAGCCTTCGTGCGGGTCTGTGTTGAGAGCGGCCAGAAAGAGGGGTTGCCATAGGCGGCTATAAAGCGGGCCTTCGCCTCGAATGACATCCGTCACCAGTTTGCGGCGGCCGGCAAACATCAGCCGGGCGGCGCTCAAATAATCGAGCGGCTTCGTGCCGGGCACGCGGCGCGCGGGATCGAAGAGCCAGGACGGCCAGCGCCCCTCGTTGACGTTCAGGGTCCAGCGTTCCCCGGTCGCGAGATCGGCGAAGGCAAATTCCGCCTTCGCCGGGCCTTGAAGCTTATCCGCGCCACCGATGAGGTTCAGATAGCCCATGGCGGCAGCGTTGCCGGATAAGAGGAGGTGGTTGCCATTGTCGATCACGGCGCCGAAGCCGGCATCGTAATAGGAGCGGCAGCGGCCGCCGGCTTGGCCTGCGGCCTCGTAGACGGCGACGCGGCGGCCGCGCTCCGCGAGCCTCACGGCTGCAGACAGGCCGGCAAGGCCCGCGCCGATGATGTGGGTTATACTCCTCACCCCAGCCCTCTCCCAACGAAAACGCCTTGGCGTTTTCGTTACTTTTTGTTGGCGCGCCTCTTGGGCGCGACGGGAGAGGGAGTCGGTAGCGCTCGCAACATCGTTCCCTCTCCCAGAGGGAGAGGGACAGGGTGAGGGGTGATCCATGTTAAAAAATGAAATGCCTAAGAAGAACGAGAGCAAGGCGCGGTCTACTCAAACGGACCGGCGTGCGGGGGGCGGTCCAGCCGCGAGCTACAAGCGCCTTCAGGATGCCTTTGTAAGCTTCCGCCATCACGCGCGGAGTCCGCACCATGCGGCGTGGATGGGCATTCATGATTTTATCCGCTTCCGAGAAGCGCCAGCGGGCGAGCGACACGATGCGGCCGCATACTTCCGGCAGCGCCGGGTGCGCAAGAACGGTCGACGGATCGGTGCTTGTTATGCCGGCCTCGGCGAGAAACTCGCGCGGAAGATAGAGCCGGCCGATAGCGGCGTCCTCATCCAGGTCGCGCAAAATGTTCGTAAGCTGAAGAGCGCGCCCGAGATGCTCGGCAAGCTGCCTTCCTTCTTCCGCCGGGAGACGGAAAACACGAACCGAAAGGCGCCCCACGGCGCTCGCAACGCGGTCGCAATAGAGATCGAGATCGACAAATTCCGGGGCCTGGATGGCCTGCCGGACATCCATCTCCATGCCGTCGATGATGGCCCAAAAGTCTTGGCGTTCGAGCTGAAAGTTGCGGGCCGCCGCTGCCAGGCCGGCGAGGCCGGCGCGAGGTTCGCCGTGATAAATCGCGCCGATGTCCTGCCGCCACTGCTCAAGCTTCTGCAGACGCAACTCCGCAGGCCCCTGATCGTCGGCGATGTCGTCGACCGCCCGGCAAAAGGAGTAGATCTCGAACATCGCCTCGCGCTGGCCCTGAGGCATGATGCGCATCGCCGCATAAAACGAGCTGCCATAAGCGCGCCCGGCGGCGGTGGTGGTACTCTCCTCGATTTCAATTGCTTGGCTGGTCATTCATTCCCCGTAGCACAGCCGCCTGCGCAGCGCGCGGCAAGAATAGGCGCCGTCCAAGGCCGAGACAAACCGCCGCTATCGACGCCGCGGCAAAGCCCGCCTTGCTTAAATGCACAGGCTGGCTCAAAGGGTCACGCTTCAGCAGCATTTCAATAAGCCGGCGTGCCAGCCGCTCGATGGCGGCGACCTCCAGGCTCAAGCGAAGGTCTTTGATGCCGCGCGAAAGATCCGCAGCACCCGCCAGATCTTTGGTATTAGCGACGAGATCGTGGATGCAGGCCAGCAAGTCCGGCGATGCCTTGGAGGCTGCGAGCGCTTCAACCGGAACATTTCTTGCGGCGAGCGCATCGAGCGGAATGTAGATGCGGCCGAGACGGCGGTAGTCGGCGCCGCAATCCTGCAAATGGTTGATGATCTGAAGCGCCGCGCATAAGGCATCGTTCGCGGGCCAGGTATCGCGGCTTTCGCCATGCACATCGAGCACGAAGCGTCCGACAGGCATCGCCGAGTAAGTGCAGTAATGGATGAGATCGTTCCAATCGGCATAGCGATGCTTGCTCGCATCCATGCGGAAAGCGGCGAGCAAATCCTGCGCATGCTTCGGCGAGAGCCCGCGCTCTGCGATTGCCGCGCGCAGCGGCAGCGCATCGGCTATTTCATCGTGCTGTCCGAGGAGTGTCTCTTCGAATTGATCGAGCTTCCGGATTTTCGCGGCCTCCGAAAGCGCCGGATCGTCCGCGACATCGTCGGCGGCGCGCGCGAAGCGGTAGAAGGCAAGGATCACGGGCCGGTGCCGTCTGGAAACGAGCGACGCAACGGGAAAATTCTCGTCGCGATGCGTTTTCTCGCCTGGGTCCCAAACCGGCCCCGTTGTCATGATGCCTCCGCCCGGCGCGCCTGCACGCGCCCTTTCCAAAGCCCGCCCCTGCCGCGCCAATGCTGCAGCCCTGAGTCGAGCGTGAATAGCATATAAAAACACGCGATGACAGGAAGTGCCGCCGCCCAAAGAGGCCAAAGCCGGTAGAAACGGACGATGGGAAGGAAAGCCGCCGTCATGAGGCCCCACGTAACCCAGCCGGCGGCTTGCCCCAGGCCCGTTCCCCACACTGCAAGCAAGGGCGGCATAAGATAAGTAAGTGTCATGGCGATGACAGTGCCCGCCAGAAGCAGCGGCGAGTAGTTCAATTGATCGTAGGCCGAGCGCGCAACCATCCGGCGGATGTCCCCGAAGCGGGGATAGGGCCGCAGGCTTTGGGCGCTGCCGGTCAGTCCGAGCCAGATCGGGCCTTGCTTCTTCATGCTCCGGCCGAGCGCGCAATCGTCGATGAGGGACGAGCGGATCGCTTCGATCACGCTCGCGGCTTCGAGCGCATCGCGGCGGACGAGCATGCAGCCGCCCGCCGCCGCTGCCATGGAGCTTGTGCGCCGGTTCACCCAGGCGAAGGGATAAAGCATCTGGAAGAAGAACACGAAGGCCGGGATCAGAAGCCGCTCGGCAAGGCTTTCGCAGCGCAGCTTAACCATGAGCGACGTCAAAACCAGGTTCTGGGCTTCCGCGCGCGCGACGAGGCGGCGGATCACGCCAGGATCGTAGGCGATGTCGGCATCGGTCAGGAGAAAGTAGTGGGGCGCTCCGGCAAGCGATTGGGCTTTTTGCACACCCTGCTTCACGGCCCAGAGCTTGCCAGTCCATCCAGGCGGGAGAGGCTGGCCTTGCAGCACGGTGAGGCGATCGCTGAGCTGAACCGCCTCCGCAGCGGCGCGCGCCGCCTCGCTGGTGCCATCCTCGCTTTGATCGTCGGCGAGAATAATAGCCAAGGGCTTCGGATAGTCCTGCGTCAGCAAACTCGATAGGCTCGTGGCGATCACATCGGCCTCGTTGCGCGCCGGAATTACGGCGGCGACCGAAGGCCAATCGCGCGGTTCCGGTACGATGTCCGCCTCCTCGCGAATATGGGCGCGCCAGAACCCTCCGCGCGCGAGTAGCAGATAGAGCCAGGCCGCAAGACCGGCCCCGCCCAATGCCAGTTCAGTTATCATTGTGCGTCTTCGTCGTTGCCATCCGGCATACCGGACTCTTATTTCACTTTCTCGCCCGGATAGACCCCCCAAAGAGTTTTCTGCGGAAACCATCCTTTTTGCCGGCCGGCAAAGACTTCGCATGCTTCCCCGTCGCAACTTACAATGTCGACTATCACCCCAGGTTCGATTTGAGCCACCGCCGAGGAACCGCCACGCGACGAAGTAAGCTGAAACACCGTGCGTTCCTTCACCCAGGGCGCTACTATGCCCGTGCGCCGCGCGCTGAGAAGCGTTGCCGCGACCCATCCCGTGCCTCCGCCGCTGTCGCGGACCTGGCGCCAATTTTCAAATTCGGCAAGCACCTCCACGGGCAGGCCGGCGCGGCGGAAGACCCAGGCGATCTTATAATCGCCCCCTGGGCCTACCCGTGAATTCACCTCGCTGGCTTTCAAACTAACGAACCGGGGGGTTGGCAAGCCTGTAACCGTCCCAACCTTCCGGGCGGCGTTGTCCTGAGCAAGTGCCGCAACTGCCGGCAGAAGAACAATCGCGATCAGGATGCCGCAGCTTATGCGAGTCTTTGTCATTCTGAGCCGTATCTGATAGAGAACTAGAGCGAAGTTGCGTTACATATATCAAAGAAGGCCAAACCGGCCATTCCGAGCATCCAATGACCTCACAAAACGTAAAAGTCGTCGTTACCCGCAAACTTCCCGAACTTGTCGAAGCGCGTATGCGCGAGCTGTTCGACGTGACGCTCAACGCGACCGACGCCGCCATGACGCGAGACCAGCTTGCGGCGGCAATGCGGACGGCCACCGTGCTTGTTCCTACCGTAACCGACAGGATTGACAAGGCGCTTCTTTCGCTTGCAGGACCGCAATTGAAGCTTATTGCCAATTATGGAACGGGTGTGGACAATATCGATCTCGAAACCGCCCGCAACCGCGGCATCATCGTGACAAACACTCCGGGAATCCTCACAGAGGATACGGCGGACATGACCATGGCGCTCATTCTTGCCGTGCCGCGCAGGCTTGTCGAGGGTGCTGTCTACTTGCAGGAAGGCCGCGATTGGCATGGCTGGTCGCCGACCTGGATGCTGGGCCGCCGCATATGGGGTAAGAAGCTTGGCATTATCGGGATGGGCCGGATCGGCCGGGCCGTGGCGCGGCGCGCAAAAGCGTTCGGGCTCTTAATCAACTATCACAACCGCCGCCGCGTGCCGGCCGCGGTGGAGGAGGAACTGGGGGCGACCTATTGGGAAAGCCTCGACCAGATGCTCGCCAATATGGACATCGTTTCGGTGAATTGCCCGCATACGCCCGCGACGTTTCACCTCCTGTCGGCGCGGCGGCTTAAGCTGTTGAAGCCGGCAGCCTATATCGTGAACACCGCGCGCGGTGAGGTTATCGACGAGAATGCGCTCGCGCGCATGGTGGATGCCGGCGAGATCGCGGGTGCGGGGCTTGACGTGTTCGAGAACGAGCCGGCCATTAACCCGAAATTGTTGAAGAACAGCAAGGTGGTCGTGCTGCCGCATCTCGGCTCGGCCACTATTGAGGGCCGGCTCGATATGGGCGAGAAGGTGATCATCAATATCCGCACCTTCCTGGACGGTCACAACCCGCCCGACCGCGTGCACGCCGCCATGTTTTGATGCGGTGCGTTCCGGCGGAATAGTCATCCCAGAAACACCGAGGGCGTTATCTGGAGTCTTATACTTGGCGCCGAAAGTCTTGAGTGGTAGGAACGTCGTCCCCGCGAAGGCGGGGACGGGCTATTGCAGGCTCAGCATCCCGTTGCGTAAAAGGCGGCCGCGGCAGCGTCCCGTCTCCCACGGGGAGAA
>CAZCIF010000139.1:0-6339 GCA_964498645.1 uncultured Rhodomicrobium sp.
GCGTGCCGATTGCCCGCGATCATCCAGTAGAGCCGGGCGGCGAAGCCAACGATGAGCACGTATCCGGCGGCGAAGTGTGCGAAGCGGATATAGCCCATGAGGAAGTGCTGGCTTGCCTCTCCCGGAACGGATGGCAAAGGGCTCGCGATAAAGTAGCCAGTCGTGGCAAGCACCACGATGGAAAGGGCGTTTACCCAATGCCATAGGCGCAGCGGTCCTTCATAGACATAAACCGCAGGCTGAAAAGTGGATTGCGTCGTCATAGCCGGGCCCTCCTACAGCACGAGCATGCCAAGACCCGCCAGTGCCATCAGGCCGCCCGCGGTTCGCGCCGATAGGCAGATGCTCGCTAGCGAACGGCCAGCGCCGATGCCTGCGAGATGGAGCGCGGCAGTTGTGATGGTAAAGCCCGCCACATAAGCGGCGGCGCTCCCCTCGGCTTCGCTGCCATGCGCGTAGCCGTGCAGCATGCCGAAGGCGCCGATAATGAGCGCAGCGGCAGCGGCGGGCATACCCACGCGGCCGGAAATGAGCAGGCCCAGAACCACGACGGAGAGCGCGATTCCAGTCTCCACAGCCGGAAGCGGCACTCCGCCCATGCCCAGCCCCGCTCCGGCGAGCATGGCAAGCATGAAGGCAGCAGGTGCAAGCAGCACCCGCGATCCTCTCACGATCAATGCGGACCAAATCCCAACGCCAATCATGGCAAGGAGGTGATCGAGGCCGCTCACCGGATGCATCAGCCCGTTGACGAAGCCATGCATATGGCCCTGCATGCCGGAAGGCGCGAATGCGGGTGTGGCCAGGGCAACAGCCGACAGGGCAACCGCGCCAATCGATAGTTTTCTCATGGAGGTATCCTCTCCTTTAGCGGACTGTTACGCGGGCCAGTTCCCGCCCGTCTTCGCTCATGACGTGGGTCGAGCAGGCAAGGCACGGATCGAAGCTGTGCAGAGTGCGTAGGATTTCGACCGGCTCTTCGGCGCGCTCGACCTTCGTGTTCATCAGCGATGCTTCGAAGGCGCCGATATTGCCCTCGTTGTCGCGCGGGCTGCCGTTCCATGTAGTCGGCACCACGCATTGGTAGTTGTCAATCTTGGTGTCCTTGATCTTAAGCCAATGGGCGAGCGCACCGCGCGGAGCCTCCGTAAAGCCGACGCCCTTGACCTCGCTTGGCCAAGTTTGCGGATCCCATTTTTCGACATTGGCGGTTGCCGCGTCTCCAGCCTTCACGTTGGCGATGAGCTTATCCATGAAATAGCGCATCTTGCCCGCCGCCCATTGACATTCGAGCGCACGCGCAGCCGTCCGGCCAAGAGTGGAGAACAAGGCGTCCACTGGTACGTCAAGGGTTTTCAGAGCGAAGTTAATCTGCTCGGTGAACTCTTTGTGGCCCGAAGCGTAGCCGACGACGTAGCGGGCGAGGGGACCGGTTTCCATTGCGTGTCCCCTCCACCGGGGGGCTTTGATCCAAGAATACTTCGCACTCTCATCGATCTCTTCGATATTCGTGCGCGTACCCTTCGTTTTCGGGCCGAGTTGATAGGAGGCATCGGTGACGCCATCCCAGGGATGGAGCCCCTTTTTCTCATCGGCATATTTGTACCAGGAATGCGGCACGAATTCCTGGATCTGCTCGGGATCGCGCAGGTCCACGGGGTGCACTTCCTTAAGATTGCCGTTGATGACGGCCCCATGAGGCATCATGAGGTTCGAAGCCGAATAATCGTTTGCATGATCGGGAATGTCTCCATAGGCGATCACGCTTTTACCCGACAGGCCGCCCCCATAAAGCCAGCCTTTATAGAACGAGCCGATGGCCAGGAGATCGGGAATATAGACTTTGTCGACGAAATCGATGGCTTCTTCGATGGCCGATTTGACGAAGTTCAGCCGCTCCATATTGATCGCGCCAACCGCGCCTTCGCCGCTCACATTGATGGCGCAGGGGACACCGCCGACCAGCCAATTGGGATGCGGATCTTTGCCGCCGAAGACGGTGCGGATGCGCATGATATGCCCTTGGAAGTCGAGCGCCTCCAGATAGTGCGTCACCGCCATAAGGTTGGCTTCCGGTGGCAGCAAATAGGCCGGGTTTGTCCAATAACCGTTCTTAAACGGCCCAAGCTGCCCGCTTTCCACGAACTTCTTAAGCCTGTTTTGCACATCGCGGAAGTAGCCCGGCGAGGATTTCGGGTGGCTGGGCGATACCTGCTTTTGCAGTTCGCTCGTGGCTTTAGGATCGGCCTGCAGCGCGGTGACGGGGTTGACCCAATCGAGCGCATGCAGGTGATAGAAGTGCACAAGGTGATCGTGCACCTGCAGCGCAAGCTGCATGATGTTGCGGATGGAATTCGCGTTTTCGGGAATTTCGATCTTGAGAGCGTCCTCCACCGCGCGCACGGAGGTCAAGGCATGCGTGCCGGTGCAAACGCCGCAGATTCGCTGCGTGAAGGCCCAGGCGTCGCGCGGATCGCGGCCTTTCAAGATAACCTCAAGGCCGCGCCACATCGTGCCGGTCGAGACCGCGTTGCGGATCGTGTTGCTATCGTCGATATTGACCTCGCAACGCATATGGCCTTCGATGCGCGTGACGGGATCGACGACAACGCGCTTGCCGCTATTGTCGAGCGTGAAGCCGTTCGGTGTTTGAATCGTCATTATTGCTCTCCTCCCTTATCGCGTGCCCGCTTGACGGCGGTTATCGCGGCATGCGCGGCTATCGCGGTTCCGGCGATCGCCGCGGCGGCGGTGCCAACCTTGTCCGCGTTCGCTTCGATACCGAATTGATTGATATTGGTCAGCCGGTTGTAGAAACCGCCATTGTCCCAGAAACCGTCTTCCGAGCAGCCGATGCAGCCATGGCCGGACTGGATGGGGAAGGACAAGCCGCCGTTCCACCGCGTGGTCGAGCAGGCATTGTACGTCGTCGGTCCCTTGCAGCCCATCTTGTAGAGGCAATGGCCTTTGCGGGCGCCTTCGTCATCCCATGCCTCGACGAATTGGCCTGCATCGAAATGCGAACGCCGGTAGCACTTGTCGTGGATGCGCTGGCTGTAAAACATCTTCGGGCGGCCTTGCCGGTCGAGTTCGGGCAGCCGGTCGAAGGTCACAAGATAGGTGATGACTGCGGTCATGACTTCGGGGATTGGCGGGCAGCCTGGAACCTTGATAATCGGCTTATCGCGGATCACTTTGTGGATCGGCACGGCCTGCGTCGGGTTTGGCCGCGCGGCCTGCACGCAGCCCCAGGACGCGCAGGAGCCCCAGGAAATGATCGCTTTGCAGTTGCTCGCGGCCTTTTTCAACTGTTCGAGGTAGGGTTTGCCGCCGATGATGCAGTACATTCCATCTTCGTTGAGCGGCGGATTACCTTCGCAAGCGAGGATGTACTCGCCTTTGTATTTGTTGACGATCTCGTCGACGATGGCCTCGGCCTGATGTCCCGCCGACGCCATGATGGTGTCGTCGTAGTCGAGCGAGATCATGGAAAGGATGACGTCGGACGCAAGCGGGTGCGCAGAGCGCACGAACGCCTCCGAGCAGCAGGTGCACTCAAGCCCGTGCAGCCAGAGCACAGGCACGCGCGGCTTTGTCTCCAGCGCGTAGGCCATGCGGGGGGCAACCTCTGGAGCGAGCCCCAAGGCCGCGGCCGTCAGGCTACAAAATTTCATGAAACTGCGGCGTGACACTCCCTGCCGCCGCAATACGCTGTAAAAAGTTTCCGCCATGACCGGCGCTCCTCCTGCGCGAAGATGCTTTTCGGTGAACCGGCGGCCTTGCCCCGGTCACGCGGTTCTTCTGCAAGGAGTGTGCCAGGTTAGATTATCATGATATATCAGTATATTAGCTGTGATTCCGGGAGGTTTTCTGGAGCGTTTTTGGATGGTGGTTTTCCAGTCAGAGGTTGCCAGCGGAAATGAATTTTCCAGGAAGAGTCCGCCCGCTCGGATGTGCAGCGTTTGCCCGGTCAAGCCAAGCGTAATCCAACCCGCCCGCTTATTGATCTCTCCGTCCCCGGCTTAGACGATATAACCTCCGCGAATGTCAGCGCCAGTTTTCGGTATGATCCGCGCCTGTACCGGTTTCATGCTCCGCTACTTTTCGAATGCGGCGTTCCCATGTACGGGAACTCCTTCAGGATGTCGGTGTGGGGCTTGATGCCGGTGGGCGGACACTGATTTTTTGTCAGGAAAGCGATGCGGTAATCGATCACGTCGTCAGTGAAGAGCCGGCCGTTGGGATACTTTGCGGGCTTCGACGGATCGAAACTTAGCACGTCGGGAAGCGTGCGCTCCTTGCCGATCGCGGCAATCGCTTCCTCGCGCGTGTAATTGCCGGTATGCCCCATCAGATGCACGAACTGGTCGAGCCAACGCTTGCGGTCGTTGACGGGCTCGCTCGCGTTGTATTCCTCCTTGGTGTCATCGGTGTTGAAGAAGCTGCTAACGCTCGGATGGCCCGCGCGATCGACGTGAAGCAACTTGCCGTCGCGTCTTACGCTGCACCGTCCCCAGATATGTATCTCGGGCTTGGGATCGAGTTCACTCGTTGGTAGCTCGATCACAGTCGAAAACACGTTCGCTTCCGTATTCGAATCTACGCCGGTCCATGGAGACTTACCGCCGAGATGAGGCTCGGTGAAGTTCCGTTTGCCTCTGGTATCGAACAGGTTCTTGATTCCGTCGAAGTCGAAAAAGAACGCGTCGCTGCGGCTGCCGGCGAAAAAAGTGTAGTGGCCCGACTTGATGATATTCGGCTTGGCGCCGAAGGAGACCTCGGCGTTAGCGATTATCTTCTTCCCTAGCGCTCCGTCCAAGCGCGACTCCGAGCCCGTCGCCACGAGTACGTCAACGGTCTGCCTGCCGTTCTGCGGCCTCGAGAACACATAGCTGAATGCGATGTCCGTTAGGTAATCGCCGTCGTTATCGATGTTGAGGCGATAGATTGCGTCGGGATGAAGTGCGTCCGCGTTGGGATTTGCATTGAGGATGATCACGGTTCTGTTCTTGTCAACGGGCGACTGGAATGCGTACAGGTCGCAGAGGTCGAGTCGTTGATCGCCCAGCGGCGGGCCGAGACTGAGTCCAGTGAAGTGGTTTGACATTGCACTCTCCTGTCAACCAAGATTTCTATTTTGGGTCTTCCAGACTGGGCATTACAGCAAAACAGCAGCTCTGCTAGATTACCTCGGCAATATCTCCGCACGAAAGGTATTAAACCTCAGTTTCCGAATGGGATCGTCAGTTCCGTCTCGTTCGTGTCCACCACGAACGCCGCGAGGAGCTTGGCCGGCTTCGTCTTGCTGGCATTGGCGCTGACGCCGTGGCGGTCGCCGGGCAGCTCGGAGAAGCTCTGTCCGGCCTTGTAAGCCGTCACCGGTCCGTCGTTGACCTGACTGAGGATCTCCCCCTCAAGCACGGTCGCGTAGATGAAGGCGGATTTGGGATGCGTGTGACCAGGCGAGTAGCCGCCCGGGCCGTATTCGACGAGCACGCCCTTGATGCTCTTGCCGGGAACGTTCGGCAGCTCGTGCTGGTAGACGAGGGTCACCTTGGCGTTCTTCGACTTCGGCGCATCCGCGAGGACGCTGCCGAACGGCAGGGTGGCGGCAAGCAGCGAACAAAGGATGCGTTTCATGGAGCCCCTATCCTTCGGTTGGCGGATGCGGGATCAGGCTGCTGCCTGTGAGCGGCGGAGCCATTCGTCGAAACCGATGCGGCCGAGGCACGCCTTGCCCAGCGGCACGAGCGAGTGCTCCTCGACCCGGCCGCCGAAGTATCGGGCCTCGGAGTCGCTCACGACCTCACGCGGGTCGCCGGCCGCCTTCAGATAACGGGCGGCGATTTCGTTGAACGGCGCTCGTTCCGGGCCGGCGATCTTGACGATACCGTTTCGCGGCGCCGCGAGCGCCACATCGGCAACGATGGCAGCAACGTCGTCCGCCGCGATGGGCTGGAACAGGCCGGGCGAAAGCCTGACTATGTTTCCATCCGCACTTGAAGCGGCGATGGCGCCAAGGAATTCCAGGAACTGGGTCGAGCGCATGATGGTGTAGGGGATGCCGGAGGTCTCGATCAGTTTCTCTTGGGTGACCTTGGCGCGGAAATAGCCATTGTCGGTCCGGCCGGTTCCGGCGATGGATAGCGCGACATGGTGCCGGACGCCCGCTGCGGCCTCCGCCACGAGAAGGTTGCGGCCGGAGGTCTCGAAGAATTCCAGCACCGCCTTGTCTTCAAATGAGGGCGAATTGGCGAGGTCGATCACCACCTGCGCGCCGGCCATGGCCTCTTTGAGCCCCTCGGCGGGGATGGTGTTGATGCCGCTTTTGGGCGAGGC
>CAZCIF010000139.1:6349-9989 GCA_964498645.1 uncultured Rhodomicrobium sp.
TGGAGCAGAATGGCGCCGGTCTTCGATCCGATCAGGCCGGTGCCGCCGATGACGACGATCTTCATGGTTTACCCTCCCTTGCCGGCGACTGGAGACCCTTTGCGCCACTCTGCAGCCCGACGACGAGATTCAGAACGCGGTGCGCTCCGCCGGAGGAGGTTATAAACTGCCGCTCACGAGTGAGCATGGCGAACGCAACATCAACGCTGATGTCGCGTATTTGTTCCGCCCGCCACGGTGACGGAGCTCGCGTGGTTGTCGATTGCCGCTGCCCAAAGGCGGCGACCCATTGGCCTTGGATTGCAGGCGTGGCCGATCCTAAGAATCCGATGGCCGGTAGGTTCGCCGGCTACTGCGCTTCCGCTGTGAGCGGCCACGCCGCCCGGGATGCCGGGAGACTGTTGCGCTGCGGTATTTCAGCCGGGCTTATGCCCGGGTCACGGCCGGGAGTTTCCAGCCCGTTTTGAGCGAGGCCGCTGATCCTCCAGCTGCAGAATCTTCTGAAAGCGCGCACCATAGCCCGGTCATTTCGTCGCCGACGCGCCAGCCGATATTCTGCCCGGCGGCGCGAGCACGGTCCAGGCGTTCGAGAAAGGGCGCCTGTTAAGTTTCTGGGAGGAGCATCACCCATTTCAACGCTTGCTCAAACATGCGGACGAGCGCGGAGAAATACCCCTCGTCATCCATCCAGCAAGAGCGGAGGAAAACGAACACCTCCTCGCAATAGAAGGTTGTGAGCTCGGTCATGCTTTCCGGATAGCCGATGGCTTTCTTGTAGTCTGAGATCGCCTTCTTTGCCTTCGCCACGGAGACAGGCTGGTTCTTAAAGACGTCCGGGCAGATTGAGCGCGATATGATAGGGCGCGAGCCGATCGCCGCCCAAATTCAGCCTCGAATGGAGGAATGCCTGGTTGTCCTTGCTGGCAACGTAAAGGTCTTGCAGAAGGCCGGGCGGCGCGGTGCGGTCGAAATCGCGAAGCTTGGCTTTCGCGCTGCTCCAGCTTGCGGCGGTCTCGCTCTTTTCGGCCATATCGCCGACATCCCTCTTAGGCTGAAGCGAGTGGAGGCCGCATCGCGCCCCTCCAGCAGTGGTCTGGTTCACCTATTCTGGAATCTCCTCTAAAGTCCTCGCGCAATGTCCGCATGTCTGCATCCGGACCTAGTTGCGTGAAAGCGCACATAAAGAGGGCTCCCGTGCGGTGGTGAATGATGGGCGGCGGAGAAAGGCTTCGCCTCGTTATCAGCGTTGGCATCATTGTTGCTCTAACAAGACCGCATATTGCCAGCTTACGCCGGAGGCCACAGCCATGACCCCAGCATCCGCATCCAACGCCGCCAGTCTAGCTCAGTTCGGCGAGTGGGTGACCTCGCGGCGGGAGGCGGCCTTTCAGAATTACAGGCAGCGGCTGAACTACGCTCTGTCGAATCAGCAACGCGAACAGCTCACCCAACGAGCCCTGCTGAGCGCGATGGAACTGGTTTTCAGTCAGGCGCTGGTAAAGCTGGAGGAACTGCCGTTCGAGGTAAGCCAAATTCCAGTCGAACGCGGCCGCTCGGCGCTGACGCCAAAGGTGCAGGCCGCCTTTGAGGGGTTCATCCAGGCGCTGCTGGACGCCGCCGTGCATTTCAACCGGACATCATGCGCGCTGTCGAACTTTCCTGACGAGCATCACCTGTCGAAGGACTATACGCAGGCGATCCTGCTGGATATCGCCGCGGCTTGGCGAGAGTTCTTGCTCTCGGCCAACAGAATTCTCGTCGCCAAAGGGCAGCCACTTGCCAGCAGCGGTTTCCTTTGGGCATCTGAACAAGGCCAACACGCCAGTGGGTAACGCAAGGAGCCTGCCCTCTCGTGGCCAAACGAGAATCTTTGGGATATGGAGGACGCTGAAATGTTCACGAGAGTGTGCAAAGCCGACACGATTGGCGAAGGAGGGATGCGCCTTGTAATCGCTGACGCTCACCTCATCATTTTAGCGTGGCCCGGCAATGGCCAACTCAAGGCCTTCCAGGGCGTTTGCCCTCACGCCAACACACCTCTGAACGAAGCCGAATTCGATGGCCGCGTGCTGACCTGTCCCAAGCATAATTGGACCTGGGACCTGACGACCGGCGCGCCGCTGCATCCCCGTGAGAGTGCGCTTGCCGAATATCCCGTGAAGGTGGAAGAGGGAATCGTTTACATCGACACGGCGTCTGTTTCGCCGCTCTTTGCCCCGCGCTAGCCTTTATTGAGAGCCGCTCGATTTTCTAAGGCTTCGCACTATTTGCTGCTTCCGCCTCGGCTAGCATGCTATCGAAATCGAAGCCATTGCGAACGATCAGCCGGAAATTCCAGCTGGGCCTTTTGCCGGTAATCCGATATTCGATTATCTTGCCGCCTTCCTTTGCTGATTGGATAACCATCTTCCCCGAGGGACAGCGGCAAGCAAGCCATAGCAATGTATGGCCGACCGTCTCTGCTTCCGGCTTGCCTGGCAGGTGGCCCCCGCTCCGCATGGTATCGATGACATACCGCCGGGCGCTGTCACGCGTCAGTTTGTTTTTGGAGGCCATGTCATCGGCCTTAGCCAGGATCCCGGTGATGTCCTCCGGCTTGTACTCGGCAAAGAACGACGCGCTCCCGAAGGATGCTATTAAAGTTGTCATTTTCATTTCGTAACTGCCCTGGGGCGCATTCAATACTTGCCCTTCCCCGGCGGCACGGCCCTGCCATCCTGTGTGAAGCGCATACCAGCCGCCTCGAAAGTTTGCTTGATCAGCGCCAGCCCGGACGTGTTCGCGGGTTTACCGCCTTCGAGGCGAACGGCTTGTAGATCCCACATGCGCATGTTGTGCAAGGTCCAGGCCATGACGTAAGCGCGCCATGCGCTTATGTGCAATATTGGTTTAGTACTGAACCATGCTGAATATTACGGCAGCGGGGAGCGCCTCCGCCTTGGAGCAAAAACCGCTAGACTTTCCTGAGTTCGCGCACCTTCCTTGCGATATGGAGGTGCTTCAATCGCCCCTGGAAATGACGCTGGCGGCAACCAGCGCATAAGTAGGCGCCGGCGGCGCAACCGGCCAACGGCGATATAGCTTCCACGATAAAGCCTTGATGCACAAGCTGAGCTTGACTACGCATCAACGGGGCTGGTCTGGCGGCTTCAATGCCTCGCCGGAAAGGTCATGGACGTCAGCCGCTCTGCCTGATAGCGCAGAGCGCGACGCCGTCAGGGCTGGAAGCGCCAATGCGCAGATGGGCGGCTTTGGGACAATTTCGCCCGAATGATTGGCGTGCTCAACCCACATTGGGCGCACCCGCTCTCAAAGGATTAGCCGGCTGAAGTTCGGACTTTTCGGAAGGCAGCTTTCAACCGGCCCTGCCATTCAAACGTTGGAACGCCCGAAGCACGTCGCGTTTGCGACATTGGACACCCGCCGGTAGCACTTGCTGGAGGACTTTTTCCTGGTCCAGAACTTGCATTACGCCGGTTTAGACGTTCATGTTCAGAAGGCGGCACGATGGCGTTCACCTTTATCTGTCACACGGGTGCGGTGAGTGAAGGGGGCATGGGCCTCTTTCATGCCGGCCGCAAGAGCGTGCTCCTGGTCTGGCCCACGGGCGGTGAACTCAAGGCCTATCGCGGGCGCTGTC
>CAZCIF010000140.1:0-9743 GCA_964498645.1 uncultured Rhodomicrobium sp.
ATTCAAGCCGCCGATAGCGGCCAAGCCCGGGTCAGATTCAAAGTGCCGTTGACAACGCGGCCTGCCGGAGGAATCTGGAAGGAGAGATTGGTGAGGAGCGGCGATCCGTCGGGCAGATAGATGTTTGCATCCCGGACAGTAAGCCCGCCGGCGTTTGGAACCTCGGCTTGAACAAGCCCTCGTTCCCGATGGGCCGTGCTGGCAATGGCCTCCTCAAAGCCGCTCAGCCGGTTGACGGTGGCCTTCCATTCCGCGAGGTTCGTATAACTCGTGACGAACCAGGAGAGCGCTGTCTGCACCTGCCCGAAGGCTTGCGCCGTCTGCATCAAATCGCCGAGCTGAAACGCACCCGTAAAATAGCGGGGAGCCGCGACGACGAAGGGAAAAATGATAGCGATCTGGCCGTAGCCGGAGGAGAACCAGGTAAGCAGCTTCTGGCGCTTCATGATGCCCCACCAGTTCGCAACCACATTGGCGAACCTCGATTTCACTCCTTCGAGTTCGGCTTGCTCGCCTCCGTAAAGCGCGATCCCTTCCGCATTCTCGCGCAAGCGGACAAGCGAGAAGCGCAAGTCCGCTTCATATTGCTGCTGCTTATAATTGAGTGAGACGAGCGGCAGGCCGATCCGGTTTGTGACCCACGTGCCAATGATGGCATAGAGAATCGCGGCCCAGAGCATGTAGCCGGGGATGGTGACACCTGCGATTGTGATCGCGCCCGACAGCCCCCACAGAATGAAGGCGAAAGATCCCAGCGTCACCACCGATTCAAGCAGGCCGAGGCCCAAGATAAGTGTCTGCGCCACAAAGACATTGACGTCTTCGGCGATGCGCTGGTCGGGGTTATCCGCGCCGCCATTTGAGAGCTGCATGCGATAATAAGCGCCGTTTTGCAGCCACCGGGTCGCGTAGCGCTGGGTCAGCCAGTTTCGCCAGCGGATCTGGAGCATCTGCCTCAAATAGACTTGATACACGCCCGCAAAAATATAGAGGCCGGCAAGGCCGCCGAAGCGCAGGAGCTGATAGCTGAAGGCAGCGAAATCGCGGTTTTGCAGCGCGTTATAAAAGAGTGCGTACCAGAGATTGATCAGGACCGTGATGTAAACGGCCCCGAGATTGAGGCCGATCACGGCAAGCAGCAGCGTCCCAGACTTCCAGCGCTCGCCGGACCGCCAATAAGGACCGCAAATCGCCCAGAACTGGGAAAAAAGACTTCTCATTCAAAGGAAACCCGGTTGATGACCCGGGTTTCAAGATAGCGGTGGTTGTGGCAGCCAAAAGGCCCGTACCCGGATCAACCCCATGAAAGCAAACGGAAGTTTGGGTGTTTGTCCTATCATTCGCGCCTGCGGGCCGGGCAATGGGCGCTGGAGACCAACGGCGGCATGCCTGCCTGGGCACATCAGGATGCCCACGCAAATAGCGGCCAGCTCTCTGGCGCAAAATCTTAGCCCCCCCGGCTAGCCTTTGCTATCGCGACAACGGCTTCAAGAACTTCGACACATAGGGTGAGTTTTGTCCCCCCGGCCTTAAGAAATGTCCGCTCGGACCGTTGCCGAGGAACTCCTGGAACCATGCCTCGTGTTCGATCTCCTCATGCAGGATTGCGAGCGACAAATCGTAGGTGCGATGGTCCTTGCCTGCGGTCATGTTGCAGATGGCCGTGTATCCCTTAACGGCGCACTGCTCGGCCCTGAGGAGCACAGTGACCATGTCAGTCATGTTGGTTGGATCGGCAGGCAGCTTTGCCGGTGGACAAGCCGAAATATTGTGGAAGTCGACCATGCTGGCCGGCAAATCTCCGCCAAGCTCATAAATCCGGGGAACGAGCGCTTCAAAATGATTGCGGTCCTCTATGCGCGCGTCCTCGGCGATCTCCTTCAGCCCTTCGCCTTCAAAGCCGATCAGGTTGGTTCGCAGAATGGTGTAGTAATAATAGGTAGTTAGTTCAGCGGAAGCGTTTTTGATCAAGAGATCGAGCAGCTTATCGACATCGACGCCGGCCTGCTCGACCATTTCACGGGCGACGGTCTTGGTTTTGTGAGCCATTTTGTTCCTCGCTCGAATACGCAGATTAGACTAATTTTTGCAAGAAAGCGGCGCGAGCGGCTTTGACGCCCGTCAAAGAGAAACTGAAAAGATGTTTGGAACGCCGCCGTGGATTCCCATGTAGCGGGGAGGCTCCAGTGCCACGCCGGCCCCGGCGCTACCGGCGCGGGATTGCAAATTGCTGGTCGGGGTAGATCAGGTTCGGATTTCTAATTTGCGGCTTGTTCGCCTTGACGATGTCGCGATATCGCGCACCTTGGCCATAATGTTGCTGAGCGAGCGACCAGAGCGAGTCGCCCTGCTTCACAGTTGCGACTGCCCGGCCTTCCGGTTCCGGTTGCGTAGCCTGATCCGGCATGCGCGGCTTCTCCGCCTCAGGTTGCATGCTGGCAGTAACCGCCTCTGTTGCTGGAGCTGGCTTGGATGGTTTCCCCGCGGCCGCCACCGGCCCAATCTTGCGCGGCGGAGCGATCTTGAGGGCGAATGTCCGCCGGCCGGGTACGCTTTGCTGGGATTTCGGATCTATAGCCAGAAGCGACAACTCATACTCGCCCGCGGGAAGGTGCTCCAGCATCAGCACCCAGTCTCCATTTTCGTCCGCTTTCGCCTCGCCCAGCTTTTGCGTCTTGTTCCGAAGCAGGATTGCCGCATCGGGTTCTGCCTTTCCGGCCACGACGAGCGTTCCGAATTCATCCGCGGAAACGGCATCGAAGCCCGGCGCCCGCAAAGGCGGTGCGGCAGGCTTGGCGGCAGATGCGGATGGAGTCACTTTTGCCGGCGGTTGCTGTGGCGCGGGGGGCTCGTCCTGCCAGCCGGTCTGCTGCGTACTCAGATAAACGAGACCCCAGCAGAGGAGGATCGCCAAAATAAAGACGGGCACGAGACCGCGCCCTTTGCGCTTCCCGGAAGTATTCTCTTGCCCCGGCTCCACTGCCATCTCCTTTTAACTGTAAGCGGCATCGGCTACCGGCTGCCTCTTTCAGCTGAAGAAAAGTACAGCTAAAGCTAGCACATGTCCGGCCCGCTGTCCTGAATTAGATGCTGGAGCTTTACCATTGCGGCATGCTCCATCGGCAAACTAATCCACGCGCAGGATAGGCTGATTCTGGCTACGGAAGCGAACGCCGGCACCACCGCCGCCTTCTCCGATGAACTCCACGCCGCCCGCCTCCAATGCCTGCTGTATAGCGGCGAGAGAGCCTTTACGCGGCTGAACCGTCTCGCTTTCGATCATGTTGAGGGTCACGATGGACAAACCGGACTTCGCCGCCAGCGCGGCCTGCGTCCATTTCAAAAGGCCGCGCGCGGCGCGGATTTGGGCGGCTGTGATCATGCGGCCTATATAGTACAAACTTTAAAAAAATTAAAGTTTAATGTTGACGTAAAGCTCCGCTTGCGTCATAAGAGCGCTCCCGGGCCGGAGCCGGTGCGTTACCTTATTTCCAATAAGCTGAAACCGCACCGGCAAAACACGTCCGGGGCTGAACGAATGAATGTCCGGCGCGGGCCGGAGTTCGAAGGTTATCCCTAATCCGGAGGCCGCAGGTTTCAACCCTGCCAGGCTGCAAAGCCTGTAGCTCAGATGAGAGCACCGGACTTTGCCTTTGGACGCAACCATGCCCGCGCCGCTTTGAACTAAAACACCCGGCGCGGGCCGGAGCTTGAGGATTATCCTCCACCACTTGGGGGCGCGGGCTCGGAGGCCTGCAAGCATCGCAGGATGCTCCCCGCCCTTGGGCATAACATGTCCGCGCCGCATCATGCGTCATCGCGAGGCGGCTTTAGCCGCCGTGGCGATCCAGAGTGGCAGCAGAGACTTAGCCCTGGATTGCTTCGCTTCGCTCGCAATGACGGTGGCATTCTAGGATTGCAGTTTGGCCCGGGCGGGCCGGAGATTGAAGGTTACCACTGAACATGGGCGGGCCGCAGGTTCGAATCCTCCCGCGAGTATTCTTGTGCTCGCGTAGCTCAGCGGTAGGGCGGCAAAACACCTTTGGTCACAACACGTCCGCCCGGTCCATTTTTTTTTTGAAGGAGGCGTTACGATGATCAACTACACGAAGCTTTTCTCGCTTCGCCGTACCCCGCAGTCCGAGCCGCTCCCCGGCACGGTCGCGAATTCGGCTGGCGGCTTCGCGTTCCCGGTTGATGACTGGACGCGCCTCGACCGCTTTCTCGTGCTGGGTTCCGAGGGCGGAAGCTACTATGCGGCGGAGCGTGCGCTGACGCGCGGGAATGCGGAGGCAACCATCCGCGCCATCCAGGAGGATGGCGTGCGCGCGGTCGCGCGCATCGTGGAGATCAGCCATTCCGGCCGCGCGCCGAAGAACGATCCGGCGATTTTCGCGCTGGCGCTTGCCGCTTCGCTCGGGAATGAGGAAACAAGAAGCCATGCCATGTCGGCGATCCCCAAGGTCTGCCGCACGGGCACGCATCTGTTCCAGTTCGCCGAGGCTGTCGAAGGCTTCCGCGGCTGGGGGCGCGGGCTCAGGCGCGGGATCGCGGCATGGTACACGGACAAGTCCGCAGATCAGCTTGCCCTGCAGGTGGTGAAGTACCGCCAGCGCGGCGGCTGGACCCACCGCGATTTGCTCCGGCTCGCGCATCCTTCGACGGAAGAGGCCGCGCGCAAGGATTTGTTCGACTGGGTGTGCCGCGACACGCTGCGCTCAAGTAGCGCGCCGCTAAAGATGGGTGAGGCGCTGCCTAAGCTCGTCACCGCGTTCGTTGCGCTCTCAAAGGCGAAGGACGCGGATGAAATCGCCGCCCTCATCGCGGAGCACGATCTGCCGCGCGAGGCCGTGCCGACGGAATGGCTGAACGATCCCAAGGTCTGGCGCGCGCTTATTGCGCGCATGCCGATGACGGCGCTTGTGCGCAATCTCGGCAAGCTCTCTTCGGTGGGCGTTGTGGCGCCCCTCGGCGATGGGCTGCCGCTTGTGCTTTCGGCGCTGCGCGATCAAGAGCGCATCTGGAAGGCGCGCCTGCACCCGCTTGCGATCCTGCTTGCGCTTAAGACCTATACGCAGGGGCGCGGCGAGAAGGGTTCGCTCACCTGGGAGCTGGTGCCGCAGGTGATCGACGCGCTGAACGCGGCCTTCTACACCGCGTTTGCGAATGTCTCGCCCACGGGCAAGCGCATTCTGCTCGCGCTCGACGTCTCTGGCTCGATGAGCAGCGGCAGGATCGCGGGCACATCGCTCACGCCCCGCGAGGGGTCGGCGGCGATGGCGTTGATGACGGCGGCGACGGAGGAGAACTACCACATGGTGGGGTTCACCTCCTCCGATGGCGATTGGCAGGCCAGCACGCGGCTGACGCCGCTGCCCCTCACGCCGTCCATGCGGCTCGACGATGCGGTGAAGGCCGTGTCGAACTTGCCGTTCGGCGGCACCGACTGCGCATTGCCCATGCTGCACGCACTGAAGAAGGGCCTGAAGGTGGATGCCTTCGTGGTCTACACGGACAGCGAGACCTGGGCCGGGAACATCCACCCGGTGCAGGCGCTCAGGGAGTACCGGGCGAAGACCGGCATCCCGGCGAAGCTCGTTGTGGTGGGCATGGTGTCGAACGGCTTCAGCATCGCCGGCCCGGACGATGGCGGCATGCTGGATGTGGTGGGCTTCGACGCCGCCGCGCCGGCGGTGATCGCGGATTTTATCCGCGGTTAGGTCGCAAAGCAGTTCCGGGAGGCGCGTACGCGCCTTCCGAGACTAATTTACCACTCGCTGCGTTAAAGAGCGGGGCTTACGACTGTTGAATGTCAAGTCTTCAGGCCGCGGCGCTTTCGTCTCGCCCCTTACGAAGGATATGATGTTCAACGCGGTGATGAACGTGGTCCCAGAAGCCCCGATGCTTGCCAAGAACATCTGGTTTATGCCCATAGTCTTTGATGGCCTGCTGCATTAATCTTACAATTAGCGGCTTCACGTCATCCCAAAGACTAAGGGTGCTTGCGACCCCCCCAACCCACTCAACATCCCCGTTCCGAGGATTAATAGCCAAGTTGTTACGAAACGCCGCGAATAAGGGATACGCGGCGCCTTTGGTGAGCCGATATTTGGAGCTTGGCAGCCCGGCAAAGGGGAATATGAACTCACCTTTTGCCTGCTCGACGATATTCAGCGCAGCAGCTCGGCCTTTTGTCTCTTCGTTCCACGCCTCCCGGAACTCTGCGCGAATGCGATCCATAAGCTGTAAGCCTTCAGCCAGAATCGGCCGCAGACGGTGATATGTTGAGTGACCAAAGTCCTTCGCTTTGCGTGCACAGTCAAAGTCCTTAGCAAACTTGCGTGCCGGAGTGCTCCACTTTTCGTAGGCTGCCACCGGATGATCACCGGAGCCGTTAGGGTAGTCGATGATGTTCAATGCTTCCAATGTGCAGATGAGATCGCGAACATCGATATGGCCTTCGTCACTTTCACGCCAAGCGATCAAATTATAATAGCCAACACGGCGCATTTCCTCTTCGAGCCACTGATATTTACCGTCAAGAAACGCAAGCGAGTGCTCCTTTACGGCGATGCCCGTATTTAGCCCCATGGAAATTTCTGATATCCAATTTTCGGGGATGCCGGTGAGAATCCTTACCCAGACGTATTGATCATCTGGAATATCAGTGTCTCTTCTTGCTTTATTGAGGATGTCGTAGGTGTGACCACCATCGACAATTCCCTGGCCCGAAGAGATATCGACCTCGAACTCGTCGTCATTCCGTAACCGACGAACCGAATTCGCGATGATGGTAATTCCTTTGTTTAGGAGATCGAACGTACCCGGGGACCCCATGTTACCGAGCAACGTATTCATCACATCCCGATAGACGCGCTTATTTAGATCTCGCCCTTCGAAGTCGCGCGCATTTGCGTCTTTGGGAAGCCCGGTTGGGACGTCTGTCGCTTTAATTAGAAAGAAATGGGTTTCTATGCCCGAATGCGCGGGATGGGTAATTTTTCGCGTCTGAGCGACGCGAAAATCGAACTTTGGCATTGCAGTCTCCGAATTTGTGCCGCTGAGCGGCCAGATGAATCGAGAGTACGGTGACTCCGACAGAAAAATTCTAAGCTGATTCTTAGGCGATATCAACTCTTACGCTTTAGCCTGCCTCTAATGGAACATTCCTTGTCGCCTAACCGGGTTCGCGCCGCGCCGCATAGGCAGCGCTCAATGCCGCAATGTCCTGCGCAGCGGCCTGTTCATAGGCACAATGGAGAGGCCGGCAACCGCCGCCACGCCGGCGATCATAAGGAAAAACGCGGGTTTCTCCATGCTGCTCCAATAGGAGCCGAGCCAGCCGGCCAGGAAGTTGCCAAAGAAGCTGGTTGCGAGCCAAATACCCATCATCGATGACAGCACGCGCGCCGGCGCCACTTTTGAGACGAGCGAAAGGCCCGTGGGAGACAAGTAAAGCTCTCCGAGGGTGATGATGACGAAGTAAGCGAAAAGCCAAAGCCAGCTCGCTTTCGCGCCGCCGCTCGCGTCGAGCGCCGCCAGCACCATCACCAGATTGGCGAGCGCGACGCCGAAGCAGCCAATCGCCATTTTCGTGACGGTGGAAGGCTCGCGGCCCGCCCGCGCTTGCCTCGCCCAGAGGGCGACGACGAACGGCGTGAAGGCGAAGATCATGAACGGGTTGAACGCCTGGAACCACGTCACCGGGATTTCGGCGCGCCAAAACAGAAGATCGATGGAGCGGTTTGTGTAGCTGTCGGCCCATAAGGCGATGGTGTTGCCTTGCTGCTCATAGGTGGCCCAGAATAGAACGTTTGGCAGGAAGAGGATGAGGAGGGCGGCGATGGCGCGCCAATCCGCATGGCTCAGCGGCTCGTGCTCTTCATGCGCAGCTTTCGCTTTCGCGAGTTCGTCCGGCGGCAGCTCGCGAAGGCCCCGCAAGTAAATCAGAAGCCCGGTCAGCATGCCGATGCCGGCGGCGGCAAAGCCGTAATGCCAGCCAAGTTCCTCGCCCAGCGTCCCGCACACCAACGGCGCGAGAAATGCGCCGAGGTTGATGCCGACATAGAAGATCGAATAGGCGCGGTCGCGGCGCGGATCGCCCGGCGCATAAAGCCCGCCCACTTGCGTGGAGATATTCGGCTTGAACGCGCCATTGCCCAGGATGAGCGTCAGCAGCGCGAAAAGAAGCAGCGGCTCGAATGCCATCATGAAATGGCCGATGGCCATCAAGACCGCGCCGATGATGACGGTGCGGCGCTGGCCGAGCCAGCGGTCTGCGATGATGCCGCCAAGGATGGGCGTCAAATAGACCAGCGATCCGTAAAGCCCATAAATCTGCGAAGCGAAGGGCTGCGCATCGTAGCTGGCCGAAGACAGATTCAAGGCCGCTATGGAGCGAGGCCAGCCCGATCACCTGCTCCCGATGCCCCGGCAGGAGCAAATATTTCACGAGATAGAGAACGAGCAGAGCGCGCATCCCGTAATAGGAGAAACGCTCCCACATCTCGGTTCCGAACAAAAGGGCGAGCGCTCTCGGATGACCGAAAAGCTGTTTGGCTTCAGTTTCGTAAGCGGTGGTCGCGTCTTGCATGGCTGCACCCTCGAACGGGGATTAGCCTTGCGGCGCGGAATAGGCAAGCCGGGATGCCGGCGTGGCGTGAACCGGCGGGCCGGGCGTGAGGGGAACGAAGCGCCCGGTTCCGGCGTCGAACGTATCGATCGAGCTGGTCTCGATGTTATAGACCCAGCCATAGAGCCTGAGCCGGCCCGTTGCGAGCCTCGCTGCCACGATGGGATGCGTTTGCAGATTTCTGATCTGGCAGAGCACGTTCTCATGAACGAGCGCATGCAGGCGGGTTTGCTCATCGGCGGAGGCAGGGAGCGTTGCATCGACGATCTCTTTCGCTGCCGCCGCATGTTTGATCCAGCCTGCCACAGCCGGCATCTTATCGAGCTTACTCTCGCGCAAGATCGCTTTCATGGCGCCGCAGTCCGAATGGCCGCAGACCACCACATTCTCGATACCGAGGGCGGCCACGGCATATTCTATGCTCGCCGAGACGCCGCCCGCGGCTGGACCGTAGGACGGGATGATGTTTCCAGCATTGCGCACCACGAAAATCTCGCCGGGCTCGCGCTGGGTGAGAAGCTCAGGCACGACCCGGCTATCGGAGCAGGCGATGAACATGGCAAACGGCGCCTGGGACTCGCCAAGCTGGCTAGAGAGCTCGCGCCGTGGGCCATGCGTCTGGCTCTGGAAGCGCAGGGCGCCCTCTATCAGTCTATGCATAAAGCTCCCGGTGTGATGTCTGGTGCGAGGTGGCAAAACCTAGCACTATTGCGCGCCCGCCGCGAGCCACCTTCGCATTTGGCGCGGGAAACTATACATGCTGAGGGTTCTCAGCCGCTTCGTTATTCCAGAAACGCGCGATAAAAGCGGCCTTTACTAAGTCATTGAAGATTAGTGAAAATATCAGAGTGTAGATCGCGACGAAGGCGATTTGTGCCGGAGCGAGGGGGAGCAATTCGCCAAGTCCGGCAATCCCGATCGCAACGCCCGCGACGGCATCCGCGAAGAGAGCAACGCACAGGATCGTGCTTGGCCGCGACGCCCACCAGGCGCGACGTTCCCGGATCGATAGCATTGAGAACAAGGAAAAAAACAGCAGTGCCTCGAACGTGAATGTCCGCAGCCGCCCCGGATCGCCGCCAAGACCGAATTCGTGCCAGCCGATGACGAG
>CAZCIF010000141.1:0-6607 GCA_964498645.1 uncultured Rhodomicrobium sp.
CTCAAGCCGCTCATCGTGCACGCCGAGCGCCCTCAAATGCTCGGCGGTGTTGACGACATAATCGATATTGGCACCGGAGGCGCCGGTGCTGCGCCGGACGAGGTAGGCTTGCTTTTCGATGGGCAGCTTGCCCGCATATTGCGGATGGTGGCGGTTGACGAGGTAACAGAGCGCGGTCACGGTACGATGGCTGCCTTCGAGCAGCTTCACCGGCTTCATCGCGGCCTTATAGGTGTTGGTGACGTTCTCGCGCCGGTGAAGGTAGGACCGCGTTTGCTGAACGAGATGCTCTGTCACGCGGAAGGCTATGCCCTCACAGCGGCCGCCTTTGTCGAGCCCAAGCACAAGTCCGGGTGCCGAGTGGATGCCGCGATGCACCACTGAGTATACGCAAAGCGCCCGGTGCGCGTCCTCTAGCAGCGCGTGCGACGCTTCTTCGTAATCGAAATTCGGCCGCCATATGAGCGACCCATAGGCGAAAACCCAGAAATCCACGTGCGGCATTCTCAATTTGAAAGGAAAAGGCGCGGTGGCTGCCGCACGCATCCCTTACGGTCTTTTCTTTATGCTGTCTTCTCCTGTGCCGGTTTTGCACCGGGGATTTTGCGTCCGAAGTCCGGCGCTGGCGTTTCTTGCCCGGCATCAATGATGCCGCGCCGGATTGCGCGCGTTCTGGTGAACAGCTCGAACAGCGTATCGCCATCTCCCCAGCGGATAGCGCGCTGGAGTGCGGCCAGGTCTTCGGTGAAGCGGCCGAGGATTTCGAGAACGGCCTCCTTATTGTTCATGAAGATGTCGCGCCACATGGTTGGGTCCGAGGCGGCGATGCGCGTGAAATCGCGGAAACCGGATGCCGAGAACTTAATCACCTCCTTCTCGGTGACGCGTTCCAGGTCGGAGACCGTGCCGACAATATTATATGCGATGAGATGCGGCACATGCGAGGTGACGGCCAGCACGAGATCGTGATGTTCGGGCGTCATGATCTCGACTTGGGCACCGCAAGCTTCCCAGAACGCCTTCAGCTTTTCCACCGCGCGCTCATCGGCGCCCGGCAGCGGCGTGAGGATTGTCCAGCGCCCATCGAACAGTTCGGCGAAGCCCGATTCCGGGCCGGAATATTCCGTGCCGGCGATGGGGTGGCCGGGAATGAAGTGAACCCCTTCCGGCACGTGGGGGCCGATGTCGCGAACAGCGGCGGTTTTCACCGAGCCGGCATCGGTGAGAATGGCGCCCTGTTCGAGGTACGGCGCGATCTCCGCCGCGAGCGCGCCAAAGGTGCCGACCGGCGTGCAAAGAACGACAAGGTCAGCGCTGCGGACCGCTTCACCCGCGCTTTCGAAAACCTCATCGGCAAGCTTGAGACGCCGTGCAATGGCGCGCGTCGCCTCCGTGCGGGCGCAGGCTGTAATCTTGCCTGCAAGGTTCGCCCGCCGCATCGCATGGCTGAGCGAAGAGCCGATAAGGCCGATTCCGATCAGCGCGGCCTTTTCAAACATGGGTTTTGTCATTGTTATTGTCTTGTAAATTCCCGGAGCGCGTCGAGCGCCGCGCGGTTCTCCTGTTCGAGGCCGACGGTCATGCGCAGCGCGTGCGGCAGTTTATACGCGCCGAGCTGGCGCAGGATGATGCGCCTCGATGTGAGATAGCCGTCCGCGTCCTGCGCGGTGCATCCCGGCTCGTTCCCAAATGGGATCATCACGAAGTTCGCCGCGCTGTCCGGCACATCGTAGCCAATCTCGCGCAGTTCGCGCGTCACCTTGCCCAGCCACAGTTGGTTATGCGCCTTCGCCTGCTCAATATGGGCCTTGTCGTCAAGTGCCGCCACGGCCGCCGCCATCGAAGGCCCTGCCAGATTGAAGGGGCTGCGGATACGGTTCATCGCGTCCGCCACTGCTGCCGGCGCATAGGCCCAGCCAATGCGCGCCGCCGCCAGTCCGTAAATCTTGGAGAAGGTGCGCGTCATGACAGTGTTTGGAGCCGTGGCTACGAGTTCGATCCCGGCCTCGTAATCGTTCCGGTTCACATATTCGGCGTAAGCGCCGTCGAGAATGAGAAGCGCATTCTCCGGCAGCGCGTTCCGCAAGCGGCGCACTTCTTGATAGGGGAGATAGGTGCCGGTCGGATTGTTCGGGTTTGCGATGAAGACGGCGCGCGTGCGCGGCGTCACCCGCTCCAGGATCGCATCCACGTCTGCGGTCAGGTTCCGCTCGGGCGCGATCACCGGCTCCGCGCCGGCGGCAAGGATCGCGATGCGGTATACAAGAAAGCCGTGCTCGGTATAGATCGCCTCGTCGCCCGGCCCGAGATAGGCTTGCGCCAATACGTGAAACAACTCATCCGAGCCATTGCCGCAGACAATATGCGCGGGGTTCAGGCCGTAAGCCGCGCCGAGCGCCTCCCGAAGGGCGGTGTGGCTGCCGTCTGGGTAGCGGTCGAGCCGCGAGGCCGCCTCGCGATAGGCTTCCACCGCGCGCGGCGATGGGCCGAGCGGCGTCTCGTTCGACGACAATTTAATGACCGGCCCCGCGCCCGCGAGTTTCGACCGCCCCGGAACGTAGGGGTCAACCGCGAGCACGCCTGGCCGGGGGCTTGGAGCCTCTCCGCGCACCGATGATGTCTCCATGGAAACTGGCCTGAAGCAAATGAGCGCCTGTTATAGACCTAAGATGGCGCGTGGGACAATATGGTCCTCGGACCGGCCGTTTCTCCCCATCAGCCTCATCCTTCGAGACGCCGCTTACGCGGCTCCTCAGGATGAGGCAGGCGGACCCTCGCGGTGAGGAGGCCGGCCCGAATCCTCATGGTGAGGAGGCCGCAGGCCGTCTCGAACCATGAGGAGCCTCCTTCTGCGATAGTCTCCACCGGAAGAGGGAAAGCGCCGCACAGGGCGCGCGCTAGTCAAGGCCGTTTCGCATTTTTCTCGTCAGCGCGGCTGAAGGCGGCTATGGCAACGGGAAATCCTTCGCGGCGCGCGCCCCGCGCCCTTCTTCTTCTGGATGGCCCATGGACGCATTGCCGAAGCTCATCGCCCGTCTTCAAACCTGGAAATTGGCGCTGATCGCCTTCTTTGCCGGCGTTTTGTCCCTCCTTTCGATGGCGCCCTTCTTTCTGTGGCCCATCATGTTTGTCACGTTTCCGGTTCTGATCTGGGTGCTGGACGGCGTTTGTTTCCGGGAGGCCGATGCCGGGACACCCTTGTACTCTTTTCGCAAGCGCCTATGGCGGGCCGCGTTCATCGGCTGGGCATTCGGCTTCGGCTACTTGCTCGCGAGCATCTACTGGATCGGCTACGCCTTTTACGTCGATGCCGAACGTTATGCGGCTTTGATGCCATTTGCGGTCGCGGCGCTCCCTGCGGGCATTGCGCTCTTTTATGCCGCGGCAGCGGTTCTGGCAGCGGCGATGTGGCGGCGGGGCTATCCCAGGCTCCTCGCCTTCGCCTTCGCGTTTTTTTGCGCCGAGGCCGCGCGCGGAAATCTTCTTACGGGATTCCCTTGGAACCTGTTCGGGGAGGCGCTTGCCGCCAATGACGCGCACATGCAGATGGTGGCTTATACCGGCGTTTACGGCCTGACGCTTGCCGCGCTTTTCATTTTTCCCGCACCCGCCGCTTTGATCGCAGCGCCTGCTTCACGCTATGGAAGGCTTTGGGCGCCGGTTCTCATCGCCCTCATCGCTTTGCCGGTGAGCTATGCTTTTGGAAGCTACCGTCTTCGTCAGGTTGCGGGAGAGGTCGAGGGCGTCCGCATCCGGATCGTGCAGCCGAATATCCCCCAGCGGGAAAAGTGGAAGCCGGAGAATCGAAAGGCGATTTTCGACCGCCTGCTTTCCTTGAGCAGGAGCGGCACCAGCGGGGAGGACATCGGCGCCTTCACGCATGTTGTCTGGCCGGAATCCTCGGTTCCCTTTCTTTTTGGGTTCAACCGCGAGATGTACAGCGATGCGCGCTTGCCAGAAGCCCCCAGCGTCCTTGCCGCGCTCATACCTCCGCAAACGAATCTTATTCTCGGTGCGGAGCGCGCCGAGGGAATACTTTCGGTTGACAAACGTTATAGCTTCAACCGTGTGTACAACAGCCTGTTTGTATTGAGTGCTGGCGCCAAGATTCGGTCCATTTATGACAAAACTCATCTTGTTCCCTTCGGGGAATATGTCCCCTTCAGCGGGGCTTTAACGATGTTTGGATTCCGTGCCTTTTCGCACCGGCTAGCCGGCTTCGAAGCCGGCTCGAAGCAGGCTTCTCTGATTTCAACCCCTGGAACGCCGGATTTCCTTCCCTTGATCTGTTACGAGATCATTTTTCCTGGCCGGGTTGCAGACAATGGAAAACGTCCTGGCTGGCTGGTGAACGTTACGAACGATGCCTGGTTCGGCGATTCGACCGGCCCTTATCAGCATCTGCATCAGGCCCGCATCCGCGCAACAGAAGAAGGGTTGCCAGTTATGCGGTCTGCCAACACTGGGATATCCGCAGTTATCGATCCTTATGGCCGCCTGCTCGCGGCTTTAAAATTGGGTGACACCGGGGTAATCGATCACGGTTTGCCACAGGCATTACCGGTAACCTTCTACGAAAAAACACGTTTTTCTGTGTTTGTTCTGTTATTTATCTTTCCACTACAGTTTTATCTGATAATGGTTGCATTCGGAAAAGCTGGTGATTCGCGTCCGAACCTTGGAGAATAGCCTTTTCTAAAAGCGCAAAGAGTTTATCCGTAAACTTAAAATACGGCTCTATTTTAACACAAGAAACAACTTGACGGCTTTAGTTTGCGTAACTACAACTTATGGGTAGTGAAAAGTAGTCGCTCGGCTGAGCTGGTACAACTTAAGAATGGCAGGGAGAGATAATGGGGCGGAATATGGGCATGGTGGAGTCGTCAGTGTCGATGTTAGCCGGCAACGAAGAGCTTTATGAGACATCCGGCAGAAAGCCGAATCCCGTCGATGTCCACGTCGGAAGCCGTGTGCGCTACCGGCGCATGATCATCGGCATGAGCCAGGAAAAGCTGGGGGAGAAGATGAATCTCACCTTCCAGCAGATTCAAAAGTATGAGAAAGGAACGAACCGCATCGGCGCAAGCCGTTTGTTCCAGCTTTCCCGCATTCTAGAAGTTCCGGTTGGATATTTTTTTGAAGATGCTTTTGCTAGCGGGCCGGCTCAAGCAGCGCAGGGTTTGCACGAACCAGAGCAGGAAGGATATCTTCTCGACTTCCTGAATTCGCGCGAGGGCCTCGACCTCAACAAAGCATTTGCAAAAATTCATGATCCGAAAGTCCGGCGGCGCGTTATCGATCTCGTAAGGGCCTTGTCAGAAGAAAAGCCTGACGTTAAGGAAAGTCAACCCGGGCTCGAGAACGACCTCGGTTGATGCGGCGTCACACGCCGCGCACTCCATAACAAAGAGATTGGAACGAGGCCGTGTCTCGCAAGAATTACCTTTTTACCAGCGAAGCGGGAACGGAGGGACTGCCCGATAAGGTCTGCGATCAGATTTCCGACGCGATTGTCGATCTTTATCTCGGTGCCGATCCCTATTCGCGGGTTGCGGTCGAGACGCTTGCGACCACGAATCGCGTCGTCCTCGCCGGCGAGGTGCGCGGCCCGTCTTCCATCGGCGCCGAAAATTTAATTGAGACGGCGCGCCATGTCATACGCGCTATCGGTTACGAGCAGGCCGGCTTCGATTGGCGGAAAGCGCAGATCGACTGCTACGTTCATGCACAATCCGCTGACATAGCGCGAGGCGTCGACGCCGCCGGCAACAAAGATGAAGGCGCGGGCGACCAGGGCATTATGTTTGGATATGCCTGCCGCGAGACCGAAGACTTCATGCCGGCGCCGATCTATTACGCGCACCGCATTCTTTTCGAAATGTCGAAGCTGCGGCATTCGGGGCAAGTGCCCGAGCTTGGCCCTGATGCCAAGAGCCAGGTGACTCTCCTCTATGAAAATGGCAAGCCGGTGCGGACCACTTCGGTGGTCGTCTCGACGCAGCATGGCGAGGATGTCAGCCAGGAGCGCGTCCGGGAAATCGTCGGCAATATCGTTACCGAAGTTCTGCCCCAGGGCTGGATGTGCCCGAAGGAGGACTTTTATGTCAACCCGACGGGCCGTTTCGTGACGGGGGGTCCCGACGGGGATGCGGGGCTCACAGGGCGCAAAATTATTGTCGATACCTATGGCGCCGCGGCCCCTCACGGCGGCGGCGCATTCTCCGGCAAGGACCCGACAAAGGTCGACCGCTCCGCGGCATACGCAGCGCGCTATGTCGCTAAAAACGTTGTCGCAGCGGGCCTCGCCGATAAATGCTGCCTGCAGCTTTCCTACGCGATTGGCGTAGCGAAGCCGCTGTCGATCTATGCCGATCTTTACGGCACAGGCCGCGTCGAGGAAGACAAGCTGGAGCGCGTCATTATGGAGGTGATCGATCTCAGCCCTCGCGGAATTCGCGAATGCCTGGGATTGAGCCGGCCGATCTATCGCCGCACGGCGGCCTATGGTCATTTCGGACGCAAGCCGGACAGCGACGGCGGTTTTTCCTGGGAACGCCTCGATCTTGCTGACGCACTAAAGGAAGCGCTGGACTGATACCAAATCCGT
>CAZCIF010000141.1:6617-9731 GCA_964498645.1 uncultured Rhodomicrobium sp.
AACGGTTCATTGGACCGGCTCGTCAAACTGCATAGGATTGGAAACAACACCCCTCACCCTTCGAGACGCCGCTACGCGGCTCCTCAGGATGAGGCGTGCGGCCCCCCTCATGGTGAGGAGGCCGGCAGGCCGTCCCGGCCATGAGGGCCGGCCCTTTTGCACCAAATCTCTATATGCAGTCCGGTGTAGGGAAAGGGTGTCACCAGCAGTGTAGATCTTGGGGCGCCGCACTCCCATACAAGCAAAAGCAGCGAAAGCCCGTTGCGGTCCTTCGGGCGCCGGAAGGGACGGAAGCTGTCTTCGAACCAAGCATCGCTATTGTCCAGCGGGCTTGAGCGGCTAAGGATCGATTTAAGCCAGCCGCCGGCGGATGGGCGGCTGGACTCTTTTTTTGGCACTCCGGTTCGTGAAGTCTGGCTCGAAATAGGTTTCGGCGCGGGCGAGCATCTGGTCTGGCAAGCCAGGCACAATCCTCATGCCGGCTTCATAGGCGCGGAGCCTTATGTTAACGGGGTCGTAGCTGCTCTGTCGGCAGTGGAAGCCCGCCAGCTTCAAGGGCGTTTCAGGCTTCATGCCGATGATGTGCTGCCGCTCTTGGACTGGCTTCCGCCCGCAAGCCTGTCGCGCGCCTTCATGCTCTTCCCGGACCCATGGCCGAAGAAGCGGCACCGGGCGCGCCGCCTCTTCTCGCCCTTCCTCCTCGGGAAGCTTGCCCGTATCCTTCGCCGCGGCGCGGAATTCCGCTTTGCCTCCGACATCGGCGATTACGCAGAGGCCGCGATCGGGCAGGCCGAAGCTCACCCAGCTTTTGAGCTTCTCCAAGTCTTTACCTCGGCGAACCGGACAAACATGCTGGACTGGCCCATTACACGTTACGAGACGAAAGCGAATCAGGCGGGCCGGTCTTCCACCTTTATCGTCCTGAAACGCAATTCCTGCGCGCATGAGGAATGACCGTGGTTAGAAGCGTTCGCCCTTTTTAGGGGCTTGAACAGCGGCGGTATTTGGCCTATTTTTTCGATAGCTCAAATCATCTCTGATCAAGAGTGGGCCGCCCGGTCCGCTCTTTTTCTTTATCTGGCGCCTGGAACGCCGGAACCGGAGTGCATGGAAAAGGATCGGACATCGGAAGGCCATCAGCGGGAAGCCGCAGCGCACGCCCCCACCGGACGCTTCATCCGGGAAACGGGGCCAGCGGCTGGGATCGCTGCGCTTGTCGAGCCCGTTCTTGAAGATATGGGCTTCCGGCTGGTGCGCGTCCTCATGTCGAGGCGCGACGGCGCTACGATCCAGATCATGGCGGATAAACCCGGCGGCACCATCGGCGTGGACGATTGTGCGGACATCAGCCGTAGGCTTTCGCCTTTGCTCGATACATACGATCCGATCGAAGGGCGTTACTTTCTAGAGGTGTCCTCGCCGGGGATCGACCGGATCCTGGTCCGCCCGTCCGATTTCGAGGATTGGGCCGGATATGAGGCTAAGGTTGAGCTGAAAGATCTGATAGACGGAAGGCGCCGGTTTCGCGGCATTTTGGAAGGCTACGAAGACGGCGAAATGAGGCTGCAAGTTCAGCTCGACGAAAAGAGTGAACCGCAAACGATCGGCCTTCCAGTGGATTTGATACAGGATGTGAAGCTGGTGCTCACCGATGAGCTGATCAGAGCTTCGCTCTCAAAAGCAAAAGCCGCCGGCCAGAAATGGGCCGAAGGCGGCGAACTCGAAGAACCAGACTTGAAAGATTCGGAGTTGAACGATGGCCCAGATCGGCATTAGCGCAAACCGCTTGGAACTTTTACAAATCGCCGATGCGGTCGCGCGCGAAAAGTCCATCGATCGCACGCTCGTGCTGACCGCGATGGAGGACGCGATCCAGAAAGCCGCCAAGTCGCGCTACGGCAGCGAAAATGAGATCCGCGCCGAGATCGATCCGCGCACAGGCGAAATCAAGCTGTCTCGGCTCCTAGAGGTCGTGGAGCAGGTAACACTCGACGCGACCGAGATCAGCCTCAAGGACGCAAAAAAGCGTAACCCGGAAGCAGAGGTCGGTGACTTCATTGCCGAACCGTTGCCACCCCTCGACTTCGGGCGTGTCGCCGCGCAGAACGCCAAGCAGGTGATCGTGCAGAAGGTGCGTGAGGCGGAGCGCGAGCGCCAATTCGAGGAATACAAGGATCGCGTCGGCGAAATCGTCAGCGGTATCGTCAAGCGTGCCGAGTACGGCAATGTCATGATCGACCTTGGCCGCGCCGAGGCCATCATACGGCGCGACGAGACCCTGCCGCGTGAAAATTATAAGCTCGGCGACCGCGTCCGGGCCTATGTCTATGACGTACGCCGCGAAAACCGCGGCCCGCAAATTTTCCTGTCGCGCACGCGTCCGGAATTCATGGCGAAGCTGTTCGCCCAGGAGGTGCCGGAGATTTACGACGGGATCGTCGAAATCAAATCGGTCGCCCGCGATCCCGGCAGCCGCGCTAAAATCGCCGTGGTCTCAAAGGATACCTCGATCGATCCAGTAGGCGCCTGCGTCGGTATGCGCGGCAGCCGCGTGCAAGCCGTCGTCAACGAATTGCAGGGCGAGAAAATCGACATCATACAATGGTCGCCCGACGCCGCGACCTTCATCGTGAACGCACTTGCCCCGGCCGAGGTCGCCAAGGTGGTGCTCGACGAAGAGTCCGAGCGTATCGAAGTCGTCGTGCCCAATGAACAGCTCAGCCTCGCTATCGGCCGTAAAGGACAAAACGTCCGGCTCGCCTCGCAGCTTACCGGCCGGGACATCGACATCATGACCGAAGCCGAGGAATCCGAGCGGCGGCAGAAGGAGTTCGCCGAGCGGACGAACATGTTCGTCACCGCACTCGATGTAGATGAAATGATTGCCCAGCTTCTCGCTTCGGAAGGCTTCACCTCGGTGGAGGAGATCGCCTTCGTAGACGCATCGGAGGTGGCCAGCATCGAGGGCTTCGATGAAAGCACGGCGGAGGAAATTCAGGAGCGCGCGCGCGAATTTCTTGAGCGGCAGGAAGCCGAGCTTACGGAAAAGCGGCGCGCGCCGGGTGTGGAGGACGAACTTGCCGGGGTGGAGGACGTCACAACCGCTATGCTTGT
>CAZCIF010000142.1:0-1832 GCA_964498645.1 uncultured Rhodomicrobium sp.
GGGGTAGAGGTCGCGGGACGCCTCGGCTAGCTTGCAAAGGGCCGACTGCACTTCATCCTGCAACGCATCCTGGAGAAGCAAATCGTCGATCGCATAGGCCGGAAGCCCAAGCTCGGGAAAGAGCATCAAGGCGGCCTTGGCCGAGTGGCCCTGAGCCGCGAGCCGGAGCGTTTCAGCGAGGTTGTCCGCGACATTTGCGGCCTTGATGCGCGGCACGCAGGTCGCGATGCGCACAAAGTCATGAGAATAGAGCGAAGCGAAATTCCGTGTCATGGACATGCCGTTGCCTAGCTCCAGTGCTGGGAGGCCTGCGCAAGAGTGAGCGGCGCATGATACTCCAATGAAATGCCTTCGCCTAAAACTAGATATCGTCGCGGGCGACCCACCGGTCACCTGCCTTGACATAAGATCGTTTTACCGCGCTCCAAGCGATGCGATGCGCAGCCTCGTCACGCCGGGGATCGTTCCGATGCGCCGAATAGGCGTGATTGAAGGCCTCGCGGTAAATATCCTGGGCGTGCGCGGGAAGATGGTTGCGGACAGAGGGCGGCAAATCTGCGTTGCTGCTATAGGGCATGGCTGCCTCCTGATTCCGATCATCCAGAAGTCCATTTAACAGCATCAATCGCCTTCAATCGTAAACCTTGGCCTTCGAAACGCAAGCGCGCCTCATATCGCAAGATCAGCCAGCCGTCCGCCTCCGCTGCCCAGCCCGCCACTTTGCGGGGCTCTCGCCAACGAGCGCCTTGAAGGCGCGGCTGAATGCGGCCGTGTCCTGGTATCCGGTTTCCGATGCAATCCACGCGAGATCCCGCTCCGTCTCCCGCAACATCCGGCAAGCCGCATTCATGCGCCAGCTCGCGACGTAGGACATTGCGCTTTGTCCCGCCGCCTCGCGAAATCGTGCCGCGAAGCGCGAGGGTGACATCGCGGCCGCCGCCGCCATCGCCGCGACGGTCCAGGGCGCGCCGGGGTTGTCATGCACCTGCGCAATTGCGCGGCCGCTCCTCGCATCGTTGAGCGCGTTGAACCAGCCGGGACGGTCTGCTCCTCCATTTTGGCGGTAAGCGGCGATAGCCTCTGCAAAAAACACTTCCAGGAGACGCGACGCGGTGAAGCTTCCAGGGCGGCCTTCCGCCAGTTCCAAACACAGCAAATCCGCTATCTGGACCAGAATTGGATTTGCGTCCGTTCCTGCGGTCTTGACCCTAAGTGCGGGCGGTAACGCCGCCAGCAACGGATTGAGTGGCGCCGCGCGCAAGAGAAAGACGCCGCAAACGAGTTCCGTGCCGGCTGCTGCTTTGTGCCCTAGCCGCGATTCCCGCGTTTCCAAGATTTGCGCCAGGGAAGCCGGTACCGCTCCGGTGCCGGACGACATGCGATGGGGGGCGCCGCTCGGGCAAATCGCAACCTCGTTCGTATCGGCCCGTACCGGTGCCTTTCCCTCGAAATGCAGCTCTATTGTACCCCGCCGCACGAGATGGAAGGGCAGCACACGCACATCGGCTGTAACACTCAGCATCTGCTGAAGGGTGCGTTCGCCAGGAATATCGATCGCCCAAGGCGGCGCGTAGGTTTCATGCAGCAGCGCGCTGCTTGTTATGCGCAGGTCTTCGAGTGCCTCGTTGAAAGGCGTGCTTTCGGGCTCAAGCATGATCGTTCCTGCAATGAATCCGGTTGCTGCAAGCATAGATTCGACCGAACCGTCTGGCTACAGTTTCGCTCGAGCGGCCCGCCCAAACCATGACAGCACGGGGGCGCGAATTGCAGAAAGGACTTTGCCATGACCACGCACTCACCCGAACTCCTATACACGGCGCTGACCGCCGCCT
>CAZCIF010000142.1:1842-6806 GCA_964498645.1 uncultured Rhodomicrobium sp.
CACGGGCCTCCTCTGGGTACCAATCATCGTCAACCGGCTTGCCGAAACGGGGCCGTGGAAGGCGCTCAAGAATCCGCAGCCGGATTTGCGGCCGCAAGCCGATTGGGCCTACCGCCTCGCCAATGCACACAGGAATGCGATCGAAAACCTCGTTGTGTTCGCGCCGCTTGCTATCATCGTGCATGTGCTGGGATTGGGATCGGCGCTCACGGCAGCCGCTGCTGCGGCGTTTCTGTATTCCCGCGTTGCACATGCCGTCATTTACACATTCGGCATCCCGCTCCTTCGCACGATCGCATTCGCAACCGGCTTTGGCTGCCAGGCGGTCATGGCCGCTCGTGTCTTGGGCTGGTTTTGACAGGCATCGGGGCCGCGACCGCACCGTGTGCCTCGTCCATCCGGAAACCCGAAGGTAAAGTGCTAGCAATTTCAGTTGCGGACGCTGTCAGTCAACATCTATCGCAAGCGTGACCGCGCCCCGCACTATATCACATTCGCGATCCCCAAGCGCTCAGGCGGAGAGCGGCTTATTTGCGCGCCGAAACGGAGGCTGGAATCCGCCTTGCGGAAATTGGACGGGCTTCTGGTGGCGAAGCTCCCCAAAAGCGAATATGCCCATGGATTTGTGA
Organism: uncultured Rhodomicrobium sp.; assembly: GCA_964498645.1. Classification (GTDB taxonomy): domain Bacteria; phylum Pseudomonadota; class Alphaproteobacteria; order Rhizobiales; family Rhodomicrobiaceae; genus Rhodomicrobium. The sequence continues at coordinate 2,472 of CAZCIF010000142.1, forward strand.
GGGGCCGCTCGATCGTCACGAACGCGCTGCCGCATGCGGGCAAGAAAGTTGTTCTACGCTTCGACATCTAAGGATTGTTTTCCCTCGATACATTTCGGACGGTCCGGGGCTTGCTGCTCGCTCTCGGATATAGCTATCCAGTCGCAGCGATGCTCGCCGCCCTCATGACAGAGTCTCCCCGCCAACCGGTAGCGGCGGATGGGCAAACCTGCCACGTCCCCATCGAACCGCGCGTCTGCGTGCAAGCCGGAACAGGCTGAGCGGCTGAAAGCGCCGGCGGCTCGCTGGCAATGTCATCACAGCCTACCGGCTCATAAGATCGCAACCAGATACGGAGCGAGCCGGCGGCACAGCGACAGTTTTTGAAAAACGGCATGCGCTGTTACAACTAATGGTGGAAAAGGCTGTGGCAGCGGTTGCGGGACGAAAAGAACTTAGATAAGGCTTCTCCACATGGCTAGGATAACCTTAGTGCTGCTTGCAACTTGGCGGGCTTCGCAAGATAGATGAAGCCGGCATGTTGAAGGGCGAAACAAAAAAATGGCCTTGATTATGGATTTGCTTGTGTATAGATAATAAGCGTTCAGTAACGATAGCATGTTCTGACTTTATGCCACTATAGATGGCTATTTTTTGGCGCATTGAGCTGCCGTTTTCTTCGGGAGAATTGGTTCACCCGAAGTGCGGTAGCATGCAAAATGCGGTCGAGCATCGCGGCCATCAGCACCGCGTCGCCCGCGAACGCCTCGTTCCAGCTGCCGAAGGCAAGGTTCGAGGTCAGGATGATCGAGCCCGTCAGCTCTCCGGCGACCTTGCGCGCCTTGCCTCCTCCACCATTAACACCTCGAAATGCGTATCCTACACATCGTGCCGACCTACCTGCCGGCCACGCGCTATGGCGGGCCCATTTTCTCCGTGCACGGCATGTGCCGCGCTCTGGTCCGGCGCGGTCACGATGTCGAGGTCTACACGACCAATGTCGACGGCCCCGGGGTCTCGCCAGTTCCCGTCGGCAAGCCAGTCGACGTGGACGGGGTCACGGTCACCTACTTTGCCACCGGCTACGGCCGGCGGCTCTACAGATCACCCGCCATGGCCGCAGCGCTCGGCCACAAACTGCCATGCTGCGACATTGTGCATCTGCACTCTGTTTTTCTTTGGCCCACGGCTGCCGGTGCTGCCGCGGCGCGGCGCGCTGGGGTGCCCTATGTGGTCTCACCGCGGGGAATGCTGGTCCCCGAACTGATCCAGCGCAAGAGCCGGCTCATCAAGTCCGCATGGATCTCTGTGTTCGAGCGCCGCAACATCGCGGCCGCCGCCTCGGTCCATGTGACGTCGCCAATCGAGGCTGAAGATCTCGCGCGGCTCGGGCTTCGCGCCCAAAGAGTCGATGTGATTCCGAACGGCATCGAGTTGCCCGCCAAGACCTGGCCCGTTGGCCGGCAGGCAACCATCGGCATGCAACGGAACCCGACGGTTCTGAGCCTGGGCCGCGTAAATTGGAAGAAAGGTCTTGACCGCCTGATCCCGGCGATGGCGCGGGTGCCGCATGCAAGCCTCGTCATTGCCGGTAACGACGAGGAGGGCTACACGCCGCAACTTCAAGCGATCGCCGGGCGATGCGGCGTCGCCGCCCGGACGCGATTTTCCGGACCGGTCCACGGGGAGGAGAAATGGCGAATGATTGCAGCTGCGGACGTGTTCGCGCTGCCCTCTTACTCCGAGAACTTCGGCATCGCTGTGCTTGAGGCGATGGCCTGCGGGGTTCCAGTGGTCGTCACGCCCGAGGTCGGCTTGGCTAGCGCCGTTGCCGAGTCGGGAGCAGGCCTGGTGGTTGACGGCGATCCTGTTGCTTTTGGCGACGCCATTGCCCGGCTCCTCGCCGATCCCAGCCTCCGCCAGCGCATGGGGGAAGCTGGACGCCAGGCGGCGCTTAATCGCTTCTCATGGAGCGCCATCGCTCCACAGGCGGAGGCTTTGTATCGCGCAGTGCTGAGAACCGGGCCCGAACCGCAGCCGGAACCAGCCAGGCAACGGATTTAGCATGAAGCTGCCTGCCCACGAAATGGGACCAGAAACCGAAAATTACCGGTTTCTAAATTGCGTGTCGGTGCTGATCCTCACTTACAACGAGGCGCCTAACATTGCCCGCACGCTAGACGCGCTGGTACGATTTCCCGAAGTTGTCATCCTTGATAGCGGCAGCACAGACGAGACCTGCACAATCGCAAAGCGATACCCAAATGTGAGAATCGAAACACGGCCGTTCGATCAGCACGCTGCACAATGGACATACGGGCTGACGCAGTGTCGCATCAATCGCCCTTGGGTGCTTGCCCTCGATGCCGATTTCGTCCTCTCAAAGCAGCTGGTTGAGGAGATTGCCTCGTTGCCCGTGGAAACCGGTGCCGCGGGTTATCGCGTCCGCTTCCGCTATTGCATTTCCGGCCGGCCATTGTCGGGAACACTCTATCCACCCTTGGCCGTTCTGTACCGGCGGGACATCGCTGGCTACGTTCAGCAAGGGCACACACAACGTGCCGTTGTTGACGGACCGTTACTGGAACTATCCGGCCTCATCGACCATGACGACCGCAAACCGCTGTCGCGCTGGCTCGCCTCACAACAGAAGTACGCCAAGCTCGAAGCTGAATACCTGCTGGCGAAGCCGCGCAAACAGCTCCGGCGGATTGAGAGGTTGCGGCTGATGGGCTGGCCCGTCCCGCCGCTCGTCTTTTTCTACACGCTGATCGCCAAGCGCTGCATCCTCAACGGCTGGCCAGGATGGCTTTACGTCCTCCAGCGCACGCTCGCCGAAACGATGATTGCGTTGGAGGTAATGGATAGAAGATTGCGAGCCGGTCAATCTGGAGCCGATAACGTCAACATAAGATGACAGACCAAATTGGACACTATCGCTACCACGACGCGGGCCCCACCTGGGCGAATGCCTATCTCTGGCCTATCGTCCAGAACCACGCTTAGCGATCACGCGGCGCTGCGTGAATTGCTGACCGGGGCAGGTTTCCGTGACATCCGCTTTGTTCGCGTTGGCCGCATTGCACCACTGGCCAAGTCTATGGTTGCGATTGTGCGCAAGTCCTGAGTAAGAAGCATAAGGCAGACCCATGATCATCCTCGGCCTCAACGCCTACCATGGCGATAGCTCCGCCTGCCTCGTCCGCGACGGCAAGATTGTCGCGGCGGCGGAGGAGGAGCGGTTCCGGCGCATCAAGCATTGGGCGGGGTTTCCTTCGGAAGCGATCCGGTATTGCCTGGATGAGGCCGGCATCACGCTTTCCGGCGTCGGCTTCGTCGCGGTCAACTCCGATCCGGGCGCCAGCTTTTTCAAGAAGATTGAGTTTACTCTGCGCCAGCGCCCCGATCTGCGGTTTGTGCTTGACCGTGTGCGTAACCAGGCGAAGCGCCAATCGATTGAAAGTGAATTGGCTGCCGCGTTCCCAAACACTTCATTTAAAGGCAAAATCCAGCGGGTCGAACACCATTTAGCCCATATGGCCTCGGCGTTTCTCGTATCCCCGTTTCAAGAGACTGCGGTCGCGTCGATCGACGGTTTCGGCGATTTCTCGTCAGCTGCCTGGGGTACCGGGCGCGGGACGGCAATTGATATCGAGGATCGCGTGCATTTCCCGCATTCGCTTGGTGTCTTCTATCAGGCGATGACGCAATATCTGGGTTTTCCACATTACGGCGACGAATACAAAGTCATGGGGCTTGCACCCTATGGGCAGCCCCGGCATATCGGCGAAATGCGGCAGATCGTGCGGCTGCAGGAGGGTGGCCGTCTCGAGCTCGATACCAGCTTTTTCCGGCATCACCGTGAGAAGATCGACTATGCCTGGGAGTGTGGCAGTCCGCACGTTGGCACGTTGTTCTCGCCCGCACTTGAAGATCTGTTAGGCCCAGCACGCAGCAAGGACGAGCCGCTGACTGACCGTCACAGAGACATCGCGCGCTCGGTGCAGGCGATGTACGAGGAGGCGTTCTTCCACCTCCTCATTCATCTCCACGGACGCCACAGGCTCGACAGCCTCACGCTGGCCGGCGGCTGCGCCATGAACTCCGTGGCGAACGGCAAGGTGCTTAGGCAATCGCCGTTCAGGCGGCTCTATGTGCAATCGGCCGCCGGCGACGCGGGCGGTGCGATCGGGGCCGCCATCTATACGTGGCACGGGCTTGATAGTCCGGCGGCAAGCACCCGCCCTTCTCCCGCAGCACCTTGTACGCTTGCGGGCGACATGCTCACGGAGCGGCGTGTCATGGATCACGCCTATCTGGGCCCCGCCGCAAGTGAGGCTGGGATCACGGCGCTTC
>CAZCIF010000142.1:6859-9709 GCA_964498645.1 uncultured Rhodomicrobium sp.
GCCGAGATTGCCTCCAGCGGCTGCGAAGCTGTGCGGATTGCCGATGAAGCCGAGCTTTGCAGGCGAACCGCTCAAGCGATCGCGCGGGGGGACGTGGTTGGCTGGTTCCAAGGCCGGATGGAGTGGGGCCCGCGCGCGCTTGGCAATCGCTCCATCGTGTGCGACCCGCGCCGTGCCGACATGAAGGACATCCTGAACCTCAAGATAAAGCGGCGCGAGAGCTTCCGCCCGTTCGCACCCTCGATCCTCAAAGAGCACACTGCGGATTGGTTCGAGGAGGACGGAGACGTGCCGTTCATGATGCAGGTCTACCAGATCCGCGAGGAAAAGCGCCCACTGATCCCCGCAGTCACGCATGTCGACGGCTCAGGCCGGCTGCAGACGGTCTATCGCGAGACGAATCCTCGCTATTGGCATCTGATCGATGCCTTCCGGGAGAGTACAGGCGTCCCGATGGTGCTGAACACCTCGTTCAACGAGAACGAGCCGGTAGTCTGCCGGCCCGCCGAGGCGCTTGACTGTTTCCTTAGAACCAGAATGGATCTCCTGGTGCTGGGGGACTGGGTTGTCCAGCGGCAGTAAAAGCGGGGCCGCGGAGAATGTTGACTGTTCTGGTCCGGTTATGACGCGCATCCAGGCCGGAAATTGCACCCCTTGATGGACGTGGCCGTTTTTCAGATCGGCGTGTGAGCGACGTGTAGCCTGAAAAAGCATCTTTGGCGGATTTGCCTGACAACGGCGCCATGCGGTTCTCGCGGCCCGCCAGTTTACCACGGTTACGATGTCTTCGAGGAGGTTTCACCGCACTATCACAATGGCATACGAGCAAATAACATTGCGAGGATCGCTGCCCGCGCTGCAACCTCATCGAGAGCCGGCAATAGCCGATAAGTGTCAACGATCTGAAACGTACCGTGGCAGTGTCACGCAGATTGGAGCGCAAGCAAGTGTTGAAACCGCCCGCCTTGAGGGGCACGGCGGCGCGATCACTGCATTGTGCTTGCTAGCCGATGGCCGCTTCGCCTCCGCCTCTTATGACAAAACCATCCGTCTCTGGGACTCCGCCGGTACTGAGACAGCTCGCCTCGACGGTCACAGCGGCCCGGTTAACACGCTGTGCCTACTGCCTGGCGGCTGCCTCGCCTCGGGTTCGGATGACAAGACGGTCCGCCTTTGGGAGCCAGACAGCGGTGCAGAAGCTGCCCGGCTCGAAGGCCACTCCGGCGCAGTTTGGGCGCTTTCCCTTCTGCCTGGTGGCCGCCTCGCTTCCGCCTCAACCGACAATACTGTCCGGTTGTGGGACACAGCCAATGGCTCGGAGATTGCCCTCCTCCAGCATGCTGGCACCTGGATCACCGCGTTGTGCGTGCTGCCTGATGGCCGCGTTGCCTCCGCCTCTAGCGAACTTTTCAGCACCAACAACACCATTCACATATGGAACCCGGCCAACGGCGCCGAGGCCGCCCGTCTCAGAGGCCACAGCCGCTGGATAGGCGCAATGTGCCCTATGCCTGGCGGGCACCTCGCCTCGGGCTCAGATGACAAAACAGTGCGGCTGTGGAACCTGGCAACCGGCATCGAAATTGCCCGGCTCGAGGGGCATAGCGCTGGCATAACGGCACTCTGTATGCTACCCGATGGCCGCCTTGCCTCAGGCTCAGATGACAAAACCGTCCGGCTGTGGGACCCTGTCAACTGCTCAGAGACCGCCCGGCTACAGGGCCACGGTGATTGGATTATGGCGCTGTGCGTGCTTCCCGGCGGCCACCTCGCCTCCGCCGCCGCTGACGGCTCTGTGCGGCTATGGGACACTGCAAATGGCGCCCCAGTCGCCCAGTTCCAAGGTCACAGCGGTTGGGTGACCGCGCTGTATGCGCTATGGGACGGACGTCTCGCCTCCGCCTCCGCTGACCACTCGGTGCGGCTATGGGAATCTTTGCCGCAGCTTTATCCGTTCGTCTGAGCCCGAAGACGCACCAACTCCCGAGGCTGTAAAGCTGTGTCTGCTTTTGCAGCGAGGGCCGAGCACCGAACCGTCAGTTACACCACCTCATGGGGCATGATCGCTCAATGCGCTGAAGCTATCCGAACGCCAAAATACGCCGGTCACGGCAGACCTACCGCCAACCTTTGAATCTGGCTGGCAACCTTCAGAATCGGGCCGATGTTTGGTGGACTCTGAGCCTTCTGCACACAGCCGTGCATTCCTGGGCTTCTTTTACTTCATCTATGCGAGAGAAGCCCAAGCAGCGCGATTTTCGGGTTGCTTGATGTCTTTCTTGTTTAGCCCAAGAATATCTCAATGAAAATCATATTCTTGAATCGCTTTTTCTTTCCCGATCATTCTGCCACGAGCCAGATGCTTTCGGACCTTGCCTTTGCGCTTTCGGAGCGCGGCTATAACGTCGAGGTTATAACTTCTTTTCTCTCTTACGATGGTGCAGCAGGCTTGAAGCACCGCGAGACCGTCCGGGGCGTCCGCATCGTCCGGCTGCCCACGAGCAGTTTTGGCCGCAGGAATCTGCTGGGCAGGACAATAGACTATTTAACCTTTTATTTGTCAGCGTTTTTCTCCTTACTCTGGCGCGTCCGCCGCGGCGACATCGTGGTGGCAAAAACCGATCCCCCCATGCTGTCATTGCTCGCTGGCCCCGTCAGCTGGCTGAAGGGCGCCCAAACAATCAACTGGCTCCAGGATCTCTTCCCTGAGGTGGCCGGGGCGCTTGGCATGGGCCAGGGGCGGGTGCAAAAAGGACTGCTTACTCTGCTCCGGCCGGCTCGCGACCTCTCGCTCCAAAGGGCAAGCCTCAATGTGGTGCTGGGAGAGGGAATGGCGCGCAAGCTTCGCGC
>CAZCIF010000143.1:0-9588 GCA_964498645.1 uncultured Rhodomicrobium sp.
CTTTCCGCTTTGCTGAGGAAGCCCAAGATATCGAGAAGACGGCCGGCGGCCTCCGCACGAGCGATCCAGCCCCGGTCCGCGGCAACGATGATGGCCATGATTCCGAAGCCGGTACCGCCCAAAGCAACAAGATCGCTTCCGGCTGTGCCATCGGGGCGCCCGCGGTCGCGGGCCATGCCGCTTGCGGGATGCGCATAGTCCCAGAAATAGCCGAAGGTCTGCCGCTGAACGAGCTCCAAAAGAGCGTCATCCGCAACGCCCTCCGCTTCGCGGCTGCCGCGCTCCGATATTTTGTCGTCCATTGTCATCCAGAAGGCCGCTATCTTTTCCCCACGTCATCTTACAGAGTTCTTGCGTCATCGGGATGAAAAAGGCACGGACGCATCTGCCGGTGATTGAACGGCAGCCTTTCCTTCATCTTGCCGTTCCGTTTCCGGCTCGAACTCCAATGGCAGGCGAAGCCCAGGAAGCCTGCAAACAAGGCTGAAGGTCTGTTCGTAGAACGTGTCATTTGGATCGGCGCGGCCGATACTCAAAACGCCCGTTTGCGCAAGCTCGGAAGAGAAGATCGACAAAGCGATTTTCCGGCTTTCCTCATCGAGTTCGTTTATCGATTCATCCTGGATCACCCATTGAGGCCGATGAAGCAATAACCGGGCGATGACGAGACGGCGCTGCTCATCCACCGTCAGCTCTTTGTCCCATCGCTGCACAACGTCGAGCTTGGGGAGGAAGCGGTCTAGCTGCATGCGCGTAAGTGCGGCGCGGACCGCGGCATCGCTAAAGGCAGCAGCCGGGGCAGGATACGAGATCGCCGCGCGCAAGGAGCCGGTTGGAACATAAGGGATTTGCGGCAGAAACATAATGCTCTCGTGCAAAGGCACGCGAACGGTTCCGCTACCCCATATCCAAACGCCCGCCAGCGCTTTCAAGAACGTGCTTTTGCCGGACTTCGGGGTTGCCGCGATCAAAATGTGTTGGCCAGGCTTGACTTTGAGATAGGGAACGCCGAGCGAGATCCTTCCATTCGGAGCGAAAACGCAAAGGTCTTCGATAGAGATGCTGGACGCGTCCGTTTCGTAGCGGATATTTGCCAGATGCGCGCCCAAGGAGTGAAGCTCTTTCAGCGCGCTCCGGTAGAAGCTGACACGGCTTAGCATGGCCTGCCATTCGGCGATTCCGGGAAACCGGTCGATATACCAGCGCAGCGACTGCTGGACCTGATAGAATGCGCCGGAAACCATCATCAGCCCGCCGAGGGAGAGCGTGCCCCCGAAATAGCCCGGCGCAGCCAGGAGGAGGGGTGCGAGGATCGCAAGCCAGCCAAAGCCTCCCGTTACCCAGGTCAGGGTCGCGAGCCTGTTTGCGATGCGGCGCATCGTCGAGAGCAGCGTATCGACCGGCGTTTCGAGAAGGCTCCTTTCCTGCGGCTCCCCGCGATAAAGGGCGATCTCTTCGGAGGACTCGCTTACACGGACGAGCGCGAACCGGAAATCCGCCTCCTGCGAACGAAGCTCGGAATGGGCCTTGATGAGGGGCCTGCCCACAAGCCACGTCAACAATGAACCGAGAAGGGCGTAGGCGATTGCAGCCCAGACCATGTAGCCGGGAATCGTTACCGGCTTGCCGTCAATGGAAAATACAACCTGTGCCGACAATTCCCAAAGCACGCCGGTGAACGCCAGAAGAAGCAGCGTAGACTGAACGAGGCCGACTCCGAGATCAACGGTCAGCTCGGACAAGCGTTTTGCATCGTCCTGAATGCGCTGATCGGGATTGGCGCTGATTTCCCCGCCGAGCTTGAGATGTGAGACACGATGCGGCTTAAGCCATTCGCCGAGCAGATCGTAAGTAACGGCTTGGCGCAGCCGGACTTTGAGCATCTCATGCAGCCAGGTTTGCACGACACCGAGGCAAAGCAGCACGCTCACGATGATCACGAACACCACGACCTGCCAGAGGAAGACAGATAGGTCCTTTTGGCTGATCGCGTCGAAAATGCTGCCCTGCCAATCGTTCAGGCGGATTTGCGCCACCGCATTTGCGCCGATGACCAGGACAATCGCCGCCGCGAACCAAGTGAGGGCACGTCTTGCATGGGGATCGACGATGATGCCCCAGAGTTCACGCGCCTCATTGAGAATGCCGCCATCCCCAATCACGCGCGGTTGCACCGGCTTCTCCATGGATCGCCCACCTTGATTTCGGACATGTTAACATTTTCGCACTGCCCTTATAAGGCGTGAAGCGAGCAGCCGGAAGATGGGACCGTATTTCGATGGCGCATTCGGAATTGACCGCGAAGACCGGCGAACTTTTGAGGGCTATGACACTCGAAGAGAAGCTCGGCCAGCTCACAATGATCCGCATCGATGCGGAAAGCGCGGGCACGCTGCCCGCGGAACAGCTTACCGCAATCCGGGAAGGCCGCGCCGGCAGCGTCTTAGACCTGAAAGGGCCGGATGCGATCCGGGAGGTGCAGAAGATCGCGCTCACCGAAACACGGCTTGGCATCCCTTTGCTGTTCGCGCTCGACGTGTTGCATGGCTATGAAACCGTCTTCCCCATTCCGCTCGCGGAGGCAGCCGCCATGGACCCGCCCCTGTGGCACGCGACCGCCCGTGCGGCTGCGAGGGAGGCCGCAGCGAACGGAATTGCGCTAACCTTCGCGCCTATGCTCGACGTGTCGCGCGATCCCCGCTGGGGGCGCATGGCGGAGGGTCCGGGAGAAGACCCTTGGCTTGCGTCCCGCTTCGCCGAGGCAAAGGTTCGCGGTTTCCAGGGAGAGGACGCGCGCAGCGGTATCGCTGCAACCGCCAAGCATTTCGTAGGCTATGGAGCCGTGACAGCAGGACGGGAATACGGCTCAATCGATATCTCAAACCGCACTTTGCATGAGGTTTATCTTCCCCCGTTCCTTGCCGCCGTGCGCGTGGGTGCTGCGGCCATCATGCCGGCCTTGAGCGACTTCGCCGGGCTGCCACTGACCGCGCATCCGGGCCTCCTTCGCGATCTCCTGAGAAAACGTTGGGGCTTCGAAGGCGTCGTCATCAGCGACTTCCATGCGATCGCGGAGCTGATCACGCATGGTGTGGCAGCCGGTATCGCCGAAGCGGCCGCGCTGGCGCTCAAGGCTGGCGTGGACATCGACATGGCGAGCGGCGCTTATCTCGATGGCTTGCCTGAAGCACTCGCGCGCGGGCTTGTGCTGGAGGCGGATATCGATCTTGCTGTGAAACGCGTGCTTGCGCTCAAAGCACGCCTGGGATTGTTCGATCAGGCCGCCGATAGCGAAGGCTATTCATTGCCCGGAGAGGTTAGCGCAGAGCATCGCGCTCTTGCCAGAGAGGCGGCCCGGAAATCCATCGTTCTTTTGAAAAACCGTGATCGTCTTTTGCCGCTACCCAAAGCACCCCGGCGCCTTGCCGTTGCGGGTCCGCTCGCCGATGCGCCCGGAGAGATGCTTGGACCTTGGCACTGTGCTGGCAAAGCAGAGGGAACGGTAAGCTTTCTACAGGGATTGAGAGCCGCCCTGCCGGACTGGGAACTCTCTTATTTCGGGAATGCCATCTCCGGCGGAGGCGAGACGATCCGCAAGGCCGATCTGTTCCTTCTTTGTCTCGGTGAAACCGCCAATATGTGCGGCGAGGCCGCAAGCCGCGCCCGGCCTCAATTGCCCGATTTTCAACGTAAGCTATTCGAGGATGTTTCGGCGCTCGGAAAACCTGTGATCGTTGTGTTGACATCGGGCCGGCCTCTCATCGATTCCGCCACCTTCGAAGCGGCCGATGCCGTGCTTGCGGCGTGGTTTCCGGGATCGGAAGCCGGGACCGCGCTTGCGGACATTCTGACCGGCGCAGTCAATCCAAGCGGCAAGCTTCCGGTGTCTTGGCCCGCTGAAGTTGGTCAGATCCCGATATTCTTTTCGCAGCGGCGCACCGGCCGGCCCGCTGACCCTGCCATACACAATACGAGCAAATATATCGACGTGCCGGTTGAGCCGCTCTTCCCCTTCGGCCATGGCCTCTCCTTCACGGAATTCGCCTACCGCAATCTGCGGGTCTCGCCCGGTATCCTTCAGCCCGGCGGACGTATTGCCGTCGAACTGGACATCGAAAATGTAGGCGCCCTGGAAGGCGAGGAAACCTGCCTCCTGTTCATCCGGGATGCCGCCGCCTCGATTGCGAGGCCCGTTCTCGAACTGCGTGGAATGGCAAAAATCAAGCTCGCCGCCGGTGCCGCAGGCAGCGTGGCCTTTGAATTGACTGCGGAAGATTTAAGCTTTCCAGCCGATGACGGAAGCCTTTGCCTTGAGCCGGGCTGCTTCGAGATCCTGGCTGGGCCATGCGCTGACCCGGAAAAGCTTCTTTGCAGCACTATTCACGTCCCATAGGCCTGGGCATTGCAGACAATAATTCTTTACCTTTTATGGACCTTCTGCCGGAAATGATGAAAGCTACGCCGTAAATCCATGCCCCTTGATTGATTGTTATCAAAATAATGAGCCGCTCCTGGAGTATGATAGCCAAAGTTCTGTGGAGTCTGGTGATAACATGGACTTAAAAGAGGCGATCTATACACGGCGCGCGGTACGTGAATTTACTACCCGGCCGGTCGATGACAAGACGATCCGGGAATTGATCGACGCGGCTGTTCAAGCGCCGAGCGCCGTGAACGAGCAGGCTTGGTCATTCACCGTCGTCCGCAATAGGGAACTGCTTGAGCGAATATCGCGCGAAGCCAAAGCATACATGCTCAAGACCTTGCCGGCAGGGCCGATGTCCCATCATTTCCAGCAGCTCCTGAGCGATCGGGATTTCGATATCCTCTATCATGCGCCTGTGCTCATCGTGATCTCGAACACGACGGAAAGCCCCTGGGCTGTCGAGGACTGCGCACTCGCCGCTGAAAACTTGATGCTGGCTGCACGGGAAGCCGGACTTGGAACATGCTGGATCGGCTTTGCGCAGAAATGGCTTGGTACCCCCGAAGGCAAGGCGGCGCTCAGGCTTCCTGCGGCATACGTGCCAGTTGCGCCGCTTATAGCCGGCTATCCGAAATCCGCGCCTCCGCACGTTCCGAGAAAGGAGGCGGAAATACGCTGGATGTGATCGTAAGCTTTGAACACTCCAGCGGCGTTACCCTAGCGTGAATCCGGCGGATGTGCACTCAGCCGTCATCGCGAGGCGGCTTTTGCCGCCGTGGCGATCCATCCATAGGAGTATCAGAGACTTAGTCCTGGATTGCTTCGCTGCGCTCGCAATGACGATGACCCCACTTTCGCCGGAAAGACTCTAAGGTTGCCCGATGGAAGAACTGCCTTTATCCGAGGTATATCAAGTCCTGGAACCGGGTCCGGTCGTCCTCCTGACGACAGCCGCCAAAGGCCGGGCCAATGTGATGACGATGTCCTGGCATATGATGGTGGATTTCAATCCGCCGCTCATCGCCTGCATCGCTGGCAGCGATCATTACAGCTTCGCCGCATTGCGCGCCACCAAGGAGTGCGTCATCGCTGTTCCCGCCCGCAAACTGGCCGGAAAGGTGGTGAAGGTTGGCAACTCGTCCGGCCGTACCATCGATAAGTTCGAAGCTTTCGGCCTGACGCCGGTCGCTGCGGAGCGCGTGACGCCGCCGCTTATCGCCGAGTGCTTTGCCAATATCGAATGCCGCGTGACCGATACGCGGCTTGTGAACAAGTACAATCTTTTCATCCTTGAGGCTGTCAAAGCCTGGACGGACCCCGCGCAGAAGAACCCGAAGACTCTCCATCATCATGGATGTGGCAGGTTCTCCGTCGACGGGGAAATGATCGAATTGGAATCGAAGATGCCGTAGCGGCAACCGGCTGCCCCTCATGGTTCGAGATGGCCTTCGGCCTCCTCACCATGAGGGATATCAAGCGCTTGCGCCTCATCCTGAGGAGCCGCGAAGCGGCGTCTCGAAGGATGAGGCGGGTTTTGCAAAGGTCTCCATGGGGAGAAAGGGCGGAGAGCCCGCAAACTGTTGCGCGACAATGGCAGAACCGCTTACCGGCTGAAAACACAGCGGCCGAATTCGTTGCGGGTGCTTCCCTGTTCATAGGTCTGGAACACGATGCGCCAGGAGGACCGGTCGATGCCGATGCTGATAGTCTCGCCTGCGCCTGTCATGGAAGTCTGTGAGATTGTTACCTTGCTTAGAGGCGTATCGGCGCCGTCCTGCTTCACCGTCAATGTGTTTGCGCTGTCGTCAAAAACGACAGCAACGGATCTTTTCTGCGCAGCAATCTGACTCTCGAATTTCGAGCCGGCGCGGCTAATCTCTATGTCCGTCAGGACGCAGTCGAGCGTTTGGGGCGCAGCGGCAACGGTGTTGGGACCCATGATCGCGAACAAGACCACCGCGCTTGCTGCGATACCTGTATTGTACCGTTTTCTGGCCATGGCTCTACCCCCTGCCTCCGTTTACTCGTAGCGAAGCGCTTCAATCGGATCGAGCCGCGCCGCCTTCCGCGCCGGGTAATAGCCGAAGAACACCCCGACCGCTGCGGAAAAGAGAAAGCCGCCTCCCACTGCCCAAATTGACACCGGCGCCGGCCATCCGGCAACCGCGGGGATCAAGAGCGCGAAGCCGATGCCAAGGACAATTCCGGCGATGCCCCCGCTCACGCTCAAGAAAACGGCCTCAGCGAGAAACTGCAGCAGCACGTGCAGCCGGCGCGCCCCGATCGCCATGCGCAGACCGATCTCCCGCGTCCGTTCCGTGACCGATACGAGAAGGATATTCATGATGCCGATGCCGCCGACAACAAGCGAGATGGACGCGACGGCGGCGAGAAGCAGCGCCATGATGCGGCTGCTTCCCTCCCTGGCCTCGGCGATCTGGCTCAAATTACGAACGGAAAAATCGTTGGTCTGACCCGGCAAAATCCGGTGCCGGCGGGCGAGGATACCGGTCAACTGCCGGATTGCGTTTTGGATCTCGCCTGAGCTTACGGCTTCCACATAGATCTGGTTGACATAGCCCTGTATCCGGGACTGCAGATTGTAGGGATTTGGCGGGGGAAGATAGACCCAGTTCAGGCGGTTCTGCGCCTGACTTGGCGCGGCAACGCCGAGAACCTTTCGCTCGGCCGTGGTAAAGGGGATCATCACGACGTCGTCCTGATCGTGTCCGAACGGGGTTTGGCCCTTGGGGCCTAAGACGCCGGCGACGCGGAAGGGCACGCCTTTGACCTGGATAGGAGCGCCGATGGGATTCTCGCCGGGATTGAAAAGCTGGCGGGCGACTGTTTGGCCGATCAATACAACAAGGGCGGCCTTGTTCTCATCATCGTCCGTTATCGGCCGGCCATCGGCGATCTTCCAATTGGTGATCGGCGGATAGTTCGCGCTTATGCCTTGGATATTCGTCGCCCAATTCTTGTTTCCGTATTCGACCTGTCCGGATTGCCGGATGACATAGCTCACCTTTGCGACGGCGGGCGCTTCGCGCTGGATCGCCTGAACATCGCCGAGCGTGAGCGTCGAGGCGCTGCCGAAACCGCCCCGGAAACCACCGGCGGCTACGGCGCCCGGCACCACGACCACAAGATTCGTTCCGAGGCTTTCGATCTGTTTGCGCACGGCCTCGTTCGCGCCCTGGCCAACGGCAACCATAACGATGAGAGCGGCAACCCCGATAAAGACGCCGAGCATAGTGAGCGCCGACCGCATCCTGTTGCGATTGATGGCCTGCGCGGCGACGGACAGGACCATGATGCCAAAGGAAAGGAAGGCCGTGGATTGCACCGCCGTCAGCGGCGCGTGTTCACTCGGATGGAAGAGTGCCATGCGGCTTGGCGCCAGCTCCGCGCTGGGACGTTCCTTGATGCTTTCAGGTGCTTGCCTCACCTCGTCCGATACGATCTGCCCATCGCGCATGGTGATTACGCGGCTCGCATAAGCCGCTATATCGGACTCGTGCGTGACAAGGATAATCGTGACGCCCTGCTCCCGGTTCAGCGACACGAGCGTTTTCATGATCTCGTGCGATGTCCTCGTATCGAGATTGCCGGTCGGCTCATCGGCGAGGAGCAGGCTTGGACCGTTGATAAGGGCCCGTGCAATGGCGACACGCTGCTGCTGCCCGCCGGAAAGCTGGCCTGGCGTGTTGCGCTCGCGGTCTGTAAGGCCAAGCAATTCCAATGCGGCGCGTGCGCGCTTGTTTCGTGCTTCGCGTCCGCCAGGCGCCGGGACGGAGTAGAAGAGCGGGAGCATCACGTTCTCAAGAGCGCTGGTGCGCGGGAGAAGATTGAAGCTCTGAAAGACAAAGCCGAGGCGCTCGCCGCGGATGCTGGCCAATTCCGGCTCGCTGAGTTGCGCGACGTCGAAACCTTCGAAGAAATAATGACCGCTCGTGGGGCGGTCGAGGCAGCCAAGGATCGACATGAGTGTGGACTTGCCGGAACCCGATGAGCCCATGATCGCTACGAATTCGCCCGGCATAACGGTCAGGCTGACCCCTCGAAGGGCGTGGACTTCCACATCGCCAGCGCGGTAAATGCGGGTTAGGTTCTCGGCCCTGATGGCAGGTTCGCTCATAGCCATATCCTGCAGCTATAGTCTCGGCGGCGGGACTTTGGAGCGGGACTGCGAAGACCGCTCGCTTACCACGGCCTGATCGCCCGGTTTTAGTCCCTCCATGATTTCGGTAAAGCTGTCGTCGTCCAGTCCAGCTTTGACCGCCACCGGGACAGGCTTGCCATTGCGAAGCACCCAGAGGAAGGTGCCCCCGGCTTGCTGAGACCTCGCACCGGCTAGATCGCTTGCGCTGGGCTTGTAGCGAAATGCAGAGCTGGGCACGCGGATCACGCCGCGCCGCTCGTCTGTCACAATCCTCATCGCCGCCGTCAGCCCCGGTTTCAGGGCCAAATCGGTATTATCGACGCTGATGACGATATCGTAGGTAACGACGTTCTGCACGGTCTGAGGCGACTGCCGCACCTGCGTGACCATGCCCTCAAAATTGCGCTTCGGGAAAGCATCGGCCGTGAAGGTAGCCCTGTTGCCGGCCTTTATGCTACCGATGTCGCTCTCGCTGACATTGGTGTCTACCTGCATTTTGGTGAGATCGGTTGCAATCAGAAAGAGGGTCGGAGTCTGGAAACTCGCGGCCACGGTTTGACCCATGGTTACGTTGCGCGAGACGACGGTACCGCTGACGGGGGAGACAATATTCGTGTATTCAAGATTGACGAGCGCAGCGTCGAGTTCTGCCTGACGCTGCTGGATGGAGGCCTCGTCGTAATCGATCTGCGCCTGGGCTTGATTATAGGAATTACGGGAATTCTCGGCGGCATCTTGAGAAACCGCTTGCGTTTTCATCAAATGAGTCATGCGCTCGAAATTGGCCTTTGCGTATGCGAGATTAGACTTATCCTTCTCTAGCTGAGCCCTGGCAACTGCAAGATTAGCTTTCCTCTGATCGGCGGCGATCTGGTAAGGCCGCGGATCGATCTTTGCGCAAATCTGTCCTTGCCGCACCTCTGTATTGTAATCGCAATAAAGCTGCAGAATGGGGCCGGATATATGGCTGCCTACGATAATGGTGAGAACGGGGTTTACA
>CAZCIF010000144.1:0-9582 GCA_964498645.1 uncultured Rhodomicrobium sp.
AACATCTGCGTCCCCGCATTCCGCTCGGACAGACGCTCGCCAAACACGCCGCGCGCAACATCGCCGCACTTTTCTCTGCCCGCAAACTCAGCCGTGCAAAACTGCTGCGCGCAAATCCATGCGCGAACTTAGATGAAGCATGCCGGAAGGGGGGAGGGGGGAGTCACCCCGCGAAATGCTAAGGTCTACGTAAGCAGCCCGCTGGCGGAGAGGGAGGGATTCGAACCCTCGATACGCTTGCGCGTATTCCGGTTTTCGAGACCGGCCTATTCAACCACTCTAGCACCTCTCCGAAGTCCCATTCCTTTCAGCCCAGGCATGCCGCACACCGGGCCCGGGCCGCCTGCTTTCACGAGCGGGCTGCTGAAAGGCGGACAATTCTATGTACGGTTTTTGTTCAAGGCGTCAATCACTTTGAGGCACGGCTTAGCCCATCGCTTGAGAGGCCGCTAGCCGGAAGCCGCTTGCCTGCATTTTAGGGAACTGTCCGCACTTGTTAGGACTTAACCTCCTTACTAGCATCACTTTTAATAAAGGAAAGAATAGCCATGGAAGGAAGCGTTCAGCCGCATAATCAGCGCGCCGCCAAAGTCTGGAGTTCGGGGGGCAGCGCCTATGAGGAGATCAGTTATCAAATCTCAAGCGCGCTCGAGCATTGCGTCACGCGGCTTGAGCCAAAGCCCGGGGAGACCATCCTCGATCTGGCGACCGGAACGGGCCGGACGTCGCGATTACTTGCCAAAAGGGGCGCGAACGTGACCGGCGCCGATATCGCGGACGATCTTCTTGAGGTTGCGATAGAGCAGGCACGTTCCGAAGGGCTCACGATCGATTACCGGACCGGCGACGCCGAAGCGTTGCCGTTCGCCGATAACACCTTTGACGCCGTCGCATCGACATTCGGCGTGATGTTCGCGAGCCGGCCGGAAGCGGCAGCCTCCGAAATGGCCCGCGTGCTGAAGCCTGGCGGAAGGCTTGCCATGACGGCATGGCAGCCTGACAGCAATATATTCAGGATGTTTCAAGTCATGCGCCCCTATATGGCCGCGCCGCCCTCGCCTCCGCCGCCGTCGCCTTTCGAATGGGGAAACGCGGAAAGAGTGCAGAACCTGCTTGGAAAGAACTTCGCGCTAAGCTTCGAGGAGGGCGTCACGCATTATTACGGCCGGGACGGTGCGGCGGCATGGGAGGCGTTTGTCACGGGCTACGGGCCAACAAAAGCCCTGGCGGCAAGTTTGGATGCCGGCAAGCAAGCAGAACTGAAACGCGATTTCATCGCCTTTCACGACAGATTTGCTACTCCTCTCGGTATCTGCGTCCCCAGGCAGTACGTTCTCATCTATGGAATTAGGCGCTGACGCAGGCGCCTGCCGGCTCACGTTCCGATTTAATGCATCCTTGCCCGGCATTATATTGCCGGCTAGAGCAATTCCAACGAATGCGGAGTCACCGTCATTGCGAGCGAAGCGAAGCAATCCAGGGTTACGCCTCTGATATTGCATTGGATCGCCACGGCGGCGAAGGCCGCCTCGCGATGACGGCCGGACGCATATGGGTCAATAGGCTCTAGCACTTCTGCACGTCAAACGCCGTTTAAGAGAGTTCGCATGACCGGAGCCGGCCTCCTTCATCTTGTTATCGCCGTTGGCCTCGCAATTCATGCGATGAAGACGGGCCGCTCGCAATGGTGGCTCTTCATCCTGCTTCTGGTGCCGCTCATCGGCTCGCTCGCTTATGTCGCTATCGAGCTCATCCCCGCGATGTTTCAGACACGCAGCGCGCAGAAGGTGCGCAGCAATATCGGCACCATGATCGACCCCGACAAGGAATGGCGCGAGCGCGTGAAACAAGCCGAGCTGGTTGACTCGGCCGACGCGAAGCGCGCGCTGGCCGAAGAATGCGAACGGCGGGGCCTGTGGGACGACGCGATCCGGCTTTATAAGGCGGCCGCCACAGGCATCTTCGCCGACGATCCCGCCATTCTCTTAGGGCTAGCCCGCGCGCAGCTTGGGAGCGGCGATGCCGCCGCATCCCTCGACACGCTGCACAGGCTTGAAGAAGTTCAACCGAACCTGCGGAACCAGGAAGCCCATCTGCTTCATGCCCGCGCTCTCGAAGCCTTGGGCCGGACCGATGAAGCCTTGGAGGAATATGAGGCTGTCTCGCGCTATTACGCGGGCTTCGAGGCGCGCTCCCGTTACGGACTTTTGCTCCTGAAACAGGGCCGCGTAAACCACGCACGCGAAGTATTTCAGGAAGTGGTGCGCGCGTCGAGCGTCCGCCCCGTCGTCATCACACCCGCCGACAAAGAGTGGATTAAGGTTGCAAAGGCCAATCTGCGCTGAGGCGCTGCGGCAACTTGCGTTACCTTTTTGCCGCTAAAACCTCACTTTGGACATTCTTCCGCGTAAAGGCTTCGCCAGCACAGATTCGGTTTCAACCGGCTCACGGCCGCAAAGACGGTCTTCGAAAAAGCACGCCTTGGCTTGTGAGCCTCCCGGATGCCCGGCATCGATCTTCACGGACTATGGCACCATCAAGCGATTTTTCTTTTCTGGGCTTGTTTCTGCAGGCTCATCTTGTCGTTAAAATTGTAATGATCGGGCTCATATTCGCATCGGTCTGGTGCTGGTCCATCGTGATTGAGAAGACGCTGGCCTTTTCCAAGGCCCGCGCCGAAACGGACGAGTTCGAGCGTGTCTTCTGGTCTGGGCAATCGCTCGACGAGCTTTACCTTTCGATGTCGCAAAAGCAGCCAAGTGCGATGGGCGCGCTCTTTGTGGCCGCGATGCGCGAATGGCGCCGGTCGATCGAGAGCACGGCGAAGCCGCTGGCCGGCGTTCAGATGCGCATCGAGCGTGTCATGGAGGTGACGATCACGCGCGAAATGGAACGGCTCGAACGCCGGCTTCTCTTTCTTGCGACCGTCGGCTCGGTCGCGCCCTTCATCGGCCTGTTCGGCACGGTTTGGGGCATCATGACCGCCTTTCAGGGAATCGCCGCCAGCAAGAACACCAGCCTCGCCGTGGTCGCCCCCGGCATTGCCGAGGCCCTTTTTGCGACCGCACTCGGCCTTCTTGCCGCCATTCCAGCCGTGATTTTCTATAATAATTTCAGCCAGTCGGCGACGCGGCTTGCGCAGCGTCTCGAAGGCTTCGCGGATGAATTTTCAGCGATAGTCTCGCGCCAGCTCGATCTGAAAACCTAGGTGCTGGGCGGAGGCAAGGTTCATGGGTGCATCACTCCAAGCTGGCACGGGCGGTCCGGGCGGAGCAAGGCGGCGAAAGGGGCGGCGGCATCGCCCCATGGCGGAAATCAACGTCACGCCGTTCGTCGACGTGACGCTTGTTCTTCTGATTATTTTCATGGTCGCCGCGCCATTGCTGACAGTGGGCGTGCCGGTGGACCTGCCCAAAAGCGAAGGCTCGGCGCTGAAAAGCGATAGCGAGCCGCTGACCGTGACCGTTGACCCGCAAGGGAAGGTATTCATCCAGGAAACGGAGATACCGCTTAGCGAGCTTCAGCCAAAATTGACGGCTATCACCGCCGCTCGCAAAGGACTGGACGAGGCCATATTCGTTCGCGGCGACAAGGCCACCAGCTATGGCGAGCTGATGCAGGTGATGGGACGAATCGCAAATGCAGGCTATAAGCATATCTCGATGGTGACCGAACTCGACGACAAACGCTGAGGGCAGACGGGGACAAAAGTGCGATACGGCCTCATAGGCTCGATCATTCTTCACATCGTGATTTTCGGGCTCGTGATCTTTAATTTCGCGAGCCGGGAAGCCGATGTACCGCCGCCCGCCGTGCAAGTCCCGGTCGAGATCATGGCGCCAAAGGAGGTTAGCGAGCGGCAGGCGGGCAAAGTGGAAGGCAAGGCGGAAAAGCCGGCTCCCCCCGCAGAGGTGAAAGCCGCAGAGGCGCCGGCGAGCGTGAAGAAGGAAGCTTTGCAAAAGCCGTCTCCCAAACCGGCCAAGAAGGAAGCCCTCGTCGCACCACCGCCGGCAAAGGCGGAACCGCCCGCCGGGAAGCCTGTGGAGAAACCCGCGCCGAAGCATGCCGCCAGGAAAGAGCCGGCTCCGAAACCGGCCGCGACGCCCAAACACGAGCCGGTCAGGAGAGCCGCAGAGCCGGAGGCGAAGCACGCCGAAGCCCGGCCCGATTACAAGTTCGATCCAAGCCGGATCGAGGCAAATCTGCATAAGGACCAAGCCCGGGCCTCGCAGCCCATGACGTCGCAATCCAACATGGAAGCGCGGCCTTCGAAGATTTACTCAGACCGGCAAACAGCGGTTCTGAACCGCGATCCAAACGCCGGTGCGCTGCCATCGGGCGATTACGATCCATCCCGTCCCTGGCGCCCGGCCAGCTCACTGCAGGATCAGGCGATGGGCTTACCGCAAGCGCGGGGGGGCATGAACGCAGGTTCCTGCGCGGAAGCGGTTCAGAGCCGCATCGAGCAGAACTGGATCTTGCCGATTGGCGCCGTTTCCGCGGAAAATACGATCATCCGGTTGCGGATCGAACTCAACCGTGACGGGACGCTCTTGAGACCGCCGGCGGTGCTGGATCAATCCCCGTCGCCAGCCTACCAGGCGATGGCCGATGCCGCGGTCCGGGCAGCATTGAGCGGTCAGCCTTATAGCATCCCGCCGCCGCAATATGAGCAGTGCCGGGATATGATTTTGCGCTTCAATCCGCGCGACATGTATGGCGGCTGACATGACACAGCGCATTCCAGGAAACGCCGCCGCGAGGCACCTTGGCGCCAATGGCCTGGATTGCTTCGCCTCGCTCGCAATGACGCCCACGTCATCGCGAGGCGGCCTTGGCCGCCGTGGCGATCCAGAACAGCAATGGCCGCCTACCCCCGGATTGCTTCGCTTCGACCGGCGCGAGTTCATAAAAAGCGCATCGAGTGCCTCCGGCTTAGCCTGCCTGGCGGCGCTTGGGCTGGCCCCTGTGACCGCTCAAGCACAGGTCGAGGTCGAGATCCGGCGCGGTCAAGTGCGCGCCATTCCTATCGCCATTGCCGCCTTCTCCGGCAATAGTATCGCCCGCGATATTACCCAGATCGTCTCGGCGGACCTTGAACGCTCCGGCCTATTCCGGCCCATCGATCCGGCCGCCTTCATCGAGCAGACAGCCAGTATCGATGTGGCTCCGCGCTTTCAGGATTGGAAAGTCATCAACGCTCAAGCCCTGGTTGTCGGACGCGTGACGGATACCGGCGGCGGCCGGCTCAAAGGCGAATACCGGCTTTGGGATGTTTTATCAGGCCGGCAGATCGCGGGCGAGCAATTCTTCATACTTGCGAACACGTCGCGGCGCCTCGCCCATATCATTGCCGACGCGGTTTACGAGCGTCTTAGCGGCGAAAGAGGATATTTCGACAGCCGGGTCGTCTTCGTCGATGAAACCGGGCCCAAAAAGCAAAGGGTCAAGCGCCTCGCGATCATGGATCAGGATGGCGCCAACCTAAGATTGCTGACGCAAGGACGCGAGCTTGTGCTGACGCCGCGCTTCCATCCGCTGTCGCAGGAAATAGCTTACACCACCTATCGCGGCGGCGAGCCGCGCGCCGTGCTCCGGAATATCGTAACGGGCGAGGAGCAGGTGCTGGGCAATTTCCCGAACATGTCGTTCGCGCCGCGCTTCTCGCCTCAGGGCGACCGGGTGGTGATGAGCCTTCAAGAAGGCGGCAACTCCAATATTTTCGAAATGGATTTACGAAGCCGCCAGCTTGCGCGCCTTACGCAGACCCAGGCCATCGACACCGCGCCATGCTATTCACCCGATGCGCGTTCCATCGTGTTCGAGTCCGACCGCGAAGGCAGCCAGCAACTCTTCGTGATGAATGCCGGCGGATCGGGCCAGCGGCGCATCAGCTACGGCGAGGGCAGCTATTCGACCCCGGTCTGGTCGCCGCGCGGCGATCTCATCGCTTTCACAAAGCGCGTCCATGGCGGGTTCGCGATCGGGGTCATCCGCCCCGATGGATCGGGCGAGCGGCTGCTCACCGAAGGGTATCACAATGAAGGCCCAACCTGGTCTCCCAATGGCCGCGTGATCTTATTCTTCCGCGACAGCCAGGGTGAAAATGGGGGGCCGAAGCTCTACAGCCTTGATCTGACTGGGTACAATGAGCGCCAAATCGCTACCCCTTCCTTTGCCTCCGATCCCTCCTGGTCTTCACTGCTGAAATGAGATTGCACGGCTCAGATCGAGAGATTAACGAAAGCCCGAAAAGGCCGTGTCATTTTGGCATCAGATCGTGTCTAATGCGATCTAGTAACGCTCCAGTTTCTTGATCTCCCCTCCCCTCCCCGGTACTTAGGAAAGTACGGCCACTGCCGTAAATTAAGAGGAGAGAGAGATGAAGGGACTGAAGGGCGTTGTCGTCGTTGCGACGATTTTTGCGGCTGCCGCCGTTCTCGGCGCTTGCGAGAAGGGCTACAAGGACGAGCCCATGAAGCTCGGCGCTGGTGACGTTGCGATCGAGAAGGCCGTCCGTTAATTTTGGTCTTGCTCGCGAACTTCGCAGGCATAGCTTGTTATTAAATTTAGCGCCGTGTTGACGGGGGGGCCTCGTAAGCACGGCGTTTTTGCTTTTGGCTTTTTCTGTTTCTGGTTGCAGCCTGGCCGCCTTCCCGTTCTAAGTGCCACAAATCGGCCCGGGAAATGAGCTTGTTGGTAAGCGTTCCGTCACGTTTCCCCGGTCATTGTGCACGCAATGGTTGCACGCAGCAGAAGGAAGAATCTGGATGCGCTTACCAAAGAGCTTTCTCATCCTGATCGCCGGCTTGATGACCTTGGCGCTGGCGGCGTGCGAAAAAAATGCTCCGGCTGCAAATTTCGGTCTTGGCGCCGGTGCGGGTAACTTCCCTCCGGGCAGCGCGCAGGAGTTCGCCGGCAGGATCGGCGACACCGTTCGCTTTGAGACAGACAGCCCGGCACTGACCCCTGAGGCGCGCTCGATTTTGAACGCACAAGCCGTCTGGCTCCGGCAATATTCGAATTACCCCATCATCATCGAGGGGCACGCGGACGAGCGCGGCACGCGGGAGTATAACATCGCGCTTGGTGCGCGCCGCGCCGAGACTGTCAGAAACTTCCTGATATCGCAGGGCGTGAACCCGCAGCGGCTGCGCACCATCTCCTACGGGAAGGAGCGCCCGGTTGCCGTTTGCGACAACATCACTTGCTGGTCGCAAAACCGGCGTGCGGTGACCGTTCTTGGCGGCGGCGCCGCGGTTGCGTCTTATTAACCCTGGGGGAGCCGCACAAAAAGGGTAAAGCGGTTGACAGCCGCGCCCTCCCGTCGGAGAAGGGGACAAGTCATTTCAGGTAGGGCATAGCCATGAGAAACATTGCTGCAGCCGTGATTTTTCTCGCCGTGACAGGCCCGTTCCTGCCTGCGGCAGCGCAAAATGTGCCGCCACGCAACCCGGCGGCCGGCGACAGCGCCGCCGTTACAGGGCGTATCGAGCGCCTGGAACAGCAGATGGTGGACCTGCAAGGCGTCGTTGCAGCCGTCGAGACGCTTGCGAAAAACAATTCAGGCGCCGGCTCTGGTTACGCCGCGGCAGCAGGCGGAGGAGCAAGCCCGGAGCAAATCCGTCAGCTTTCGGAGCAGATCGCCGATCTCACGCAGCGCCTGGAAAGGCTGGAAGCGCGTCTTGGCGGGGGTGGGGCACCGCAAACCGCGCAGCCAAGGCAAGAGATGGGCTTTGGAACGGCGCCCGCCGCCGGTTTCGAGGACAAACAGCAGCTTCCGCCATTGACCGCGCCACCGGCTCCGGCCGAGCGCTATCCGGCACGACCTTCGCAGATGCCGGCCACAAGTCAGCAGCCCTTAGCCGGCGCGCCCCCGCGCTCCGCCGGCCAATCCCCCACGGCGGCCATGGCGGCAGGCCCGGCGCGCACGCTGTTCGACCAAGGCATGGGCGCTCTCAACCGGCGTGAATATTCCGCTGCGGAAACTTATTTTCAACAGTATCTCGATCAATATCCTACCGACCCAATGGCAGGCAGCGCGCAATATTGGATGGGTGAGACGGCCTTTATCAGCGGAGAATATAGAGCCGCCGCCGATCGCTTCCTGAAAACATTCACGAACTACCCCGCGAATGAGCGCGCACCGGAAGCGCTGCTGAAGCTGGCGATATCCCTCCACCGGCTTGGACAGGATACGGATGCCTGCGCAACCTTCTCGGAGCTGGAGAAGCGTTACCCGCAGGCGCCTAAGGCGGTGTCGCAGCGGGCCGTGGCCGAAAAGAAAAGGGCGAGCTGCAGCTAGAGTGATTTGGCATTTGTGCGTAAAGCCGTCATCGCGAGGCGGCTTCTGCCGCCGTGGCGATCCAAAGCAACATCAGAGACTTTATGCTGGATTGCTTCGCTTCGCTCGCAATGACCATGACGGCGATTCTCAGCTCCGTGGTGATGTGCCGTGCCAAGCATCATAGGCGATGCTGCGCTTTTGAGCGCGTTTTCTCTCCTTGAGACCTACCCCTCCGCCGCGCTGGCCGTATCGGGCGGCCCGGACAGCATAGCGCTCATGGTTCTCGCTCGCCGCTGGGCGCAGCTCGCCGGGCGCAGCCCCTCGTCGATCACGGTTCTTACCGTCGATCACGGCTTGAGACCGGAAAGCAAGGAGGAGGCAGCCTTCGTAGGCGCGCAGGCGGAGCGTCTGGGTTTTGCCCATGCGACACTCGCCTGGACTGAGGAAAAACCGGTGGCGGGAGTCCAGGCTGCGGCACGCCGCGCGCGTTACGGGCTTATGACGGCCTATTGCCATGCTCACAGTATCGGCTGCCTTGTCACCGCCCACACTGAGGACGATCAGGCCGAAACACTTCTCATGCGCCTCAGGCGGGGCAGCGGGGCCGATGGGCTGGCGGCTATGGCGCGGGTTTCAGAGCGTGATGGGGTGCCGCTCGTCCGGCCGCTCCTCGGCCTGCCGAAGGCAAGGCTTCTAGCCTATCTCCGCCCACGCGGCATTCCTTTCATTCGCGACCCAAGCAACGAAAACACCACCTTCGAGCGCGTCCGCCTCCGGCACGCCATGAAGGCTTGCGAACAGGCCGGCATCTTAAGACCGGCCTTGGCAAGGTCTGCCTTCCGCCTCGGACGTTGCCGCGAGGCGCTTTCGAGAACAGCGGAAGATTTTCTGGAGCGCGAATTCCGCGTCACAACGCTCGGAGAGGGCGAAATCAGCCTGAAGGCGTTTCTCGCTCTTCCCGAAGAAATCGCGCTTCGTGTGCTCGCTGATGTTCTTGCTCTTGTTGGCGGAAAACAAGTGCCGCCCCGGATGGCGAAACTCGAACATCTGCTTGAGAACCTTCGAGCCGGGAAGCACGGCGCCGCCTTGGGCGGATGCATTTTGGCAGTTGGGCTTGGAAGATTGCGGTTTTTCCGCGAGCCTGGACGCCTGCGGATCGCGGCATTTCCTTGCGAGGCTGGAAGCACATGCAGCTGGGATGGGCGGTTCTTATTGAGCTTCGCGGAAGAGCTGGATGAGGGGGTTTCGGTGGCGCCGCTTGGAATGTCTGGCTGGACTTTTTGCCGCAAGTCCAT
>CAZCIF010000145.1:0-9550 GCA_964498645.1 uncultured Rhodomicrobium sp.
GCCAAGTCATCCCGTGCGCGCTGCGGCATGCAATGACGCTGCGCAGACACGGGATCTTAAAGGACGCGGCGTTCGTAACGATCCCGTGTCGGCAGCGCACCGCTTTGCGCTGCACTGCGCACGGGATGACACGTAGAGGATTGAGAAAACAGCGCTTGTGCATCTTTCTCAAGACTTCGCTTCGATCTCGTTCAGCACATTATCGACGCCGAAGACGCACCAAGCATCCGTCTCGGCTGCCTCGCGTTCGGCCGCGGTATTCGTGGCGCCTGTCAGCCTCACCACCGTCTTTCGCGCTCCAACCCTGATCTGGCCTGCACTTACAAGCGGGTCCTTCTCAAGTGCAATCCGCACAGCTTCTTCAATCAAATCGGGGCTGTCTTCCTCCGGGGGATCAACCTCGATCCCATTGATGACATCCCGCACGCCCGGCACCCACCAGGCGAGGACGCCCGCTAGGCGCTTCGACGTCAGACCCGGCACGCGTCCGTTGAGCGTCACGATCCCGTCCTGTACCTCGATATCGATCCGGCCCTTCTCTCCTTGCGGCACGCCGCGCACGAGGCGCCAGTTGCCGGCATCGAGTTCGCGGATCTCCAATCTTTCAAAGGAAAGTTCATTGACAAGAGCGTCGCGCACGTGAACGCGGATCTCGCTATCGCCCATCGGAGTTGCAGGTATCACATGAAGCCGGTCCACGATGCCGGTGACACCGGGAATGGCGGCGGCCTTCTCAAGGGCCAGCTTCTTGGCCGCGACGCCGGGCACCTCCCCGTCAAGCAGCAGGGAACCGTCATTCTCGAGGATAATCTGCTTCAAATGGAAGGATGGCCCCAGCCTTGGCTCGCTTCTGAGCACGGAGCGGACCTTGTCCTCGATACCGGTGGGATCTTCTTCCAGCACTGTCTTAGTCATTTGCTCGCTCCCATTCTTCAACTGTGTTTCCTGCTGCCAACCATGATCGACTTGTAATAGTCCCGTTAGCGCCCCCTCTGTTCCAACGATTTGACGATCATCAAGGCTTTGCCGGGTGCGAAAGGCTTTCATACCGGGGTGCCTGTTCATAACGCGGACATATCGAAGCTTTTCCGGCGGCTTGCCGATCTGCTAGAGATCGAGGGCGCGAACCCCTTTCGCATCCGCGCCTACCGGAATGCTGCGCAAACGATCGAGGACTTGCCGCGAAGCGCAGCCGCAATGATTGCGGCGGGCGAAGATCTCACCGAACTGCCGGGTATTGGCGAGGACCTTGCCGGCAAGATCGAAGAGATCATAAAGACCGGCCATCTCAAGGCGCTGGACGAAGTGGAGGCCCGCACGCCCTCGACGCTTGCAGCGCTCACTTCAATTCCCGGCCTCGGTCCGAAGCGTGTCCACGCTTTGCACGAGCTATTGGGAATCACGACCTTAGAAGAACTCGCGCGCGCGGCGAAGGAGCACAAGATTTGCGGCCTGCCGAGATTTAGCGAGAAGCTGGAAGCGAAGATCGCCGAGGAAGCCGCCAAATATACCCAAGTGGAGCAGCGCTTCAAAATCGCAACGGCGGAGGACTTTGCCGAAACGCTGCATGCCTTCTTGAAAAAGGGGCCTGGCGTCCGCGATGTCGTCGTGGCGGGCAGCTACCGGCGCCGCAAGGACACGGTCGGCGACCTCGATATCCTCGTGACATGCGAGCATGGGCCAGCGGTTGTCGAACACTTCGTGGGCTATGAGGAAGCCGCCGTGATCCTCGCCAAGGGCGAAACGCGGTCTACCATTATCTTGACGGCCGGCATCCACGTCGATCTTCGCGTCGTACCCGAAGAGAGCTACGGTGCTGCGCTGCACTATTTTACCGGTTCCAAAGGTCACAACATCGCTATCCGCAGGCTTGGCCAAGCCAAGGGCCTCAAAATCAACGAGTATGGAGTGTTCCGGGGAGATAAGCGGATTGGTGGCCGCAGCGAAGAGGAGGTATTTGCCGCAGTGGGGCTGCCTTTTATCGAACCTGAACTTCGTGAGGATCGCGGTGAGATCGAAGCCGCCTTGGCGGGGCGCCTGCCAAAACTCGTGACCCTAAACGATATCAAGGGCGACCTCCATGTGCACTCGAAGGCGTCCGATGGGAAGAATAGCCTGCGCGAAATGGCCGAAGCGGCAAAGGCCCTGGGCTACGAATATGTTGCGATTAGCGACCACACGCAGCATGCAACGGTGGCGCGCGGCCTCGATGAGAAGCGGCTCATTGAGCAGCTTGGCGAAATCGACCGTTTGAACGAGGAACTGGGCGGCGTGCTTGTCCTCAAATCATCCGAGGTGGATATCTTGGCCGATGGCACGCTCGATCTCTCCGATAACATCTTGAAAAAACTCGATTTCACGGTCTGCGCCGTCCATTATAAGTTCGACCTCGACGCAGGCGCGCAGACCGGGCGCGTGCTGCGCGCGATGGACAACCGCTACTGCACGATCATCGCTCATCCGACCGGGAGGCTTCTCGGCGAGCGGCAGGCCTACCCAATCGATCTTGACCGTGTGATGGAAGGGGCCAAGGAACGCGGCTGCTTCCTTGAATTGAATGCGCATCCCGCGCGCCTCGATCTCGACGACATTCATTGCAAGCAGGCGAAGGAGATGGGGCTCAAAGTCGCGATCTCAACAGACGCGCACTCGACAGCCGGCCTCAATGCGATGCGTTACGGTATCGGTCAAGCCCGGCGCGGCTGGCTTGAAGCCGAGGACGTGCTCAATACACGCTCCTGGCCCGAGCTAAAGAAGCTATTTTCGCGATGAGTTACAAGACATGGAACACACGCTCAAACCGCTAAGTCCCGATCAGGAAGCGTCAAGCAGCTACTTGAGACCCCTAAAGCTCTTCGCGCTGGAAGGAAGCGTTGAGCTTGGCGCTTCGATTGCCGGCCATCTTGGCGAGCGGTTGGCGGCGCATGAGGAACGCGGTTTCGAGGACATGGAGCACAAAGCCCGGCCGCTGGAATCCGTGGCTGGAGCGGATGTCTATGTGATCCATGGCCTTTACGGCGGGCCGGTTCAAAGTCCGAACGATAAGCTTTGCCGGCTCTTGTTTTTCATCGGTGCGCTTAAAGATGCGGGAGCAAGCAGTGTCACCGCGGTCACTCCTTACCTGTGCTATGCCCGCAAGGACCGCCGGACGAAGAGCCTCGATCCTGTCACAACGCGCTATGTGGCAGCCATGTTCGAGGCTGTTGGCACCGATACGATCGTTACCTTGGAAGTTCACAATCCGGCGGCGTTCGAAAATGCGTTTCGCTGCCGCACCGTTGCTCTAACCTCCACCCTGATTTTCGTTGAACACATCACGGCACTAAACCTTGGCGGCATTTCTGTCGTCTCGCCCGATACGGGAGGCGCAAAACGGGCTGAATTGTTTCGCCTGGCGCTCGAAGAAGCGCTTAAATGTTCCATTCCAAGAGCATTTGCCGACAAGTACCGCAGCGCAGGAGTCGTCTCCGGCGATCTTTTCGTTGGCGATGTCAAGGGAACCACGGCCCTTATAATCGATGATCTGATTAGCTCCGGCACCACCCTAGTCAGGGCGGCGCAATCGGCCCGGCGGGCAGGGGCGAGCCGGGTGCTGGCGCTTGTCACGCACGGATTGTTCATGGAAGGCTCAGAGGAGGCCGTTATGCATCCCGCGATCGACCGGGTCATCGTGACGGACAGCGTTCCGCCCTTTCGCGTAAAGCCCGGCCCAATGCGGGATAAAGTCACGGTCCTTTCTTCTGCGCCGCTTCTGGCAGAGGCCATCGGGCGCTTGCACGGGGACAAGCCGCTTTCCGATCTCTTGGTCTTCTAAGCGCCGCTTCCAGCCGCTGCGCATCGGCGGCGGCTAATTCCAGATAGGAGAGCGCCTGCGGCCGCCATTTTTCCGGCAGCCGCGGAGAAGGGGCCAACAGATGTGCGATCGACAGGCGCGCGCGCAGCATGGCTCTGTAGCAGCGGTAAAAGCAGAAGAGCGCAAATGGCGGATCGTCGTGCAGAGCCTGCATGACACGAGGCTGGATATAGGCGCCAATTCCTTTGGCTCCGAGATGCTCGCACTCAAGATCGAGGTGGGCAATCTCTTCCAGCGGGTCCAGCATCCGAAGCCGGGCATTGAACTCCACGCAGTCGATGATTTTGACATCATCGCCAAGCCAGATGTGTTCGGGGCGCAAATCCCCGTGCCCATCGACAATACGCCGCTGCTTCAAACGTCCCGTCAGGACGGACTGTTTCTTTGCAAGAAACTCCTGGAGGACCCCATCGAGGTAGCGAATGGAACCCTGGGGAAGCCTGAAGCGGGGATCTAACAAAATCACGCGATTCTGCTGAAGATTGGATTTCCAATCCCTGAGAAAGCCTTCGGGCCTAAGGAAGACCGCATTCGCTTTCCGGTAGAAGCCGGCGAGCTTGGAGGCTAGGGCTTCGATGTCGTTCCGGCTGACTTGCATTTTGGCGATGAGGCTATCCAGCATCCGCTCTTGATTGAGACGGCGCATTTTGACGAGCCAGTCAACAACAGTACCCCCCTTGCCGATCACGAGCCCATCCGGAGAAACAGACAGCGGAACGGCATCCAAATAGACATCGGCGGCAAGGCGGCGGTTCAATTCGACCTCGGCGCGGCAGGCGGCCCTCCGCTTCGCGAGCGTCGTGAAGTCGAGATATGGGAAGCGTACCGGCTTCTTGAGCTTATAGACAAGGTTCCCAGCAAGGAACACCCATGACATATGGGTTTCGCGGACCTCGACCTGCCGCACAGAAGCATCGTAAGAGCGGGGGTCGCGAAGGAAAGCGACTTTTTCGCCAAGGGAGGGGAGCGGGAGCGCCCTGCCGCAATCTTTGTCCATCCTTGATTGACGCATACGGTTACCGTAGCTGCGCGCCCCTACCCGGTTTGATTTTCATCAATCTCCTCAAATGGTTCTATCACTAGGATTATAAAGCTTAAAGCTGCCGGGAGAGTTACGGCCGGTGCCAGCCATTCTAAGTACCTGCTATGACAAAGACCAATGTTCTTGTTGAGCCTTTCGGCCTGCCTGGAACCCTTAATTGGCCCGAGCGGTCGAATGCCCTTATCATATTCGCTCACGGAAGCGGTTCAAGCCGGTTGAGCCCCCGCAATATGCAGGTGGCGGACGGTCGGAATGCGAGAGGAATGGCGACCTTCCTCTTCGATCTGCTCACGCCGGAAGAGGAAGCCGACCGCCGGAATGTATTCGACATTCCGCTCTTGGCAGAGCGGCTTATCGGTGCCGTCCGCTGGCTCGATCAGGAGCATGAGACGGGAGGCCTACACCTCGGATTATTCGGCGCAAGCACGGGCGCCGCTGCCGCATTGATTGCAGCGGCCAAGCCAGGCAATCGCGTGGAGGCGGTCGTCTCCCGCGGCGGACGTCCGGACCTAGCGATGGATGTTTTGGGGGCTGTCCGCGCGGCCACGCTCCTTATCGTTGGCGGCGCTGATACCGCAGTCATATCCTTGAATGAAATAGCCTTGGAGGCATTGCACGAGCCAAAGGCGCTGGAGATAATCCCTGGAGCAACTCACCTGTTTAGCGAGCCGGGCGCATTGGAACAGGTGATCGAGCGCGCCGCGAGGTGGTTCGAACGCTATCTCGGCGCACAAACGGCCTAAGCAGAGTTCCCAAAAGTGGCCTTTCCGGTTTTGGGATAAAACTCTGCGAAAACAAAGGAATATAAGCAGGTATTTGTTGGGAATCCAACGAAAGCCTGCTTAGAAAAAGCCAACGTCAATGATCTTTAAAAATCGAAGCGAAGCAGGGGAAAGACTCGCCAGGGAACTCGTTAAATATGCGGGGCAGGACCCGGTAATTCTCGCTCTTCCAAGGGGTGGAGTATCGGTCGCGGCGGAGATCGCCAAGGCACTTGCCGCCCCACTCGATCTCATACTCGTCCGTAAAATCGGCGTCCCCGTGCAGCCCGAGCTGGCCATGGGCGCAGTGGTCGACGGGGACCAGCCTCATATCGTGCGCAATGAGGACGTTATCGCGCTCGCAGGTATTTCCCCGGACGAGTTTAACCGGGTATGCCAATCCGAGCTTTCCGAGATCGAGCGCCGGCGGAAGCTGTATCTGGCGGACCGGCCGCGCGCAGACCTTACGGACCGGGTTGTCATCGTAATCGACGACGGCATTGCGACTGGCGCGACAACGCGCGCCGCACTTGAAGCCGTCCTCAAACGTAAGCCGAAGCGGCTGGTGCTCGCCGTGCCCGTCGCACCCACCAGCACCCTGGAGGAGCTTCGCGGCAAGGCTGACGATATTGTGTGCCTCCAATCGCACGAGCCCTTCTATGCAATCGGGCTTTATTATGAGGATTTCCATCAGATTACCGATGATGACGTCATCGATATGTTATCGAAGGCGCGGGCTCCCGGTTCTCAGGCCAAGGTACAGCCTCAATGAACGGACGGGCGCCGCAAGCCGGCCGCCGGATAAAGTGAACTTCACCGGCGGACAAGATCTCCCGGAGGGGGCCTAATCGTCACTGCCGCAGCAAAAAGTCCCGCACATGGACGATGCGCGGGTGACGCAGCGCGCCCTTGTTCCAGGCGAGATAGAGAAGATTTTCGGGGCCTAGCCGGGCTGTGGGAAGTTCGACGAGTTTTCCGGCGTGAAGATCATCGGCGCAGATATAGTCGGGCAGCACCGACCAGCCGCCACCCGCCCGCACGAGAGCGGTGAGGATGCGCAGGTCCGGCGCGGTGACGGCGGCACGCATGCCGGGTGCCTCATCGAAGACGGCGCGGAAGAAGGATCGCAGCAAGGGCAGCGTTTCGTCATAGGCGACGCAGGGCAGCGCGCGCAGAAATTCCGCGGTTACATCGTGACCCTTGCTCCGGCCTGCGAGACCGGGGTGCGCCACGAGCAGAAGCCGCTCGCGGCCAAGTTCCGCGAAGCCATGCCGCTCACCATCCGGGAGTGAGGCGGTAATGGCGAGATCGGCCTCGCCTGCATCGAGTGCTGCGTAAATGCGTTCGCGATTTCCGATCTGGATTCGGAAGCTCAAGCCCCCGGCGATGAGCGGCGCGAGCATCGGCGCGATGCGGGCAGACAGATACTCCGCCGGGCCGGCGAGATGGACGGTGCCGGCAAGCCCGGGCGATCGCGCCTGCGCCGCGAAGATCGTCGCCTCGATCGCGTCGAGATGGTCCGAGACCGAGCGGGCAAGATCATCACCCGCGGGCGTCGGCGCTACACCCCGCGCCAGCCGCTTGAACAGCGGCCGTTCCAGCATCGCCTCCAGCGCAGCAATATGGCCGGAGGCGGCGGGCTGCGTGATGCCAAGCCGCTTGGCCGCTTTGGTAAGAGAGCCAGCCCGGTAAGTATCGAGGAAGGTGCGCAAGTAGAGCAGATGGTTCATGCCTAGAGATAAAATATTTTATGGCTTAAGGCAAAAGAAATGATTTTTATGATGGCCTCTCCAGCGGCATGCTGGGACTATCGCAACGATTGGAGAAGCCCCATGTCCAGCCCGAAGATCCTGGTGATCCTCACCTCCAGCGCCACGATGGGCGATGCGGCCAAACCCACCGGCGTGTGGTTCGAGGAACTGGCGACACCCTATTACGCTTTTCTCGACGCGGGCTGCGCGGTTGTGCTCGCCTCCATCGCTGGCGGCCCCGCACCGGCCGATCCGCGTTCGGTCAAGCCGCTAGGTGAGAATGGGGGGAGCGTCGATCGCTTCCTCACCGATGAGGCGGCCTCCGCCGCGTTCAAGGCAACTCGGGCCATTGGGGGGATTGATGTTTCGGATTTCGATGCGGTGTTCCTGCCCGGCGGTCACGGTACGATGTGGGATCTGCCGGATAGCGAAACGCTCGCCACAATTCTCAGCCAAGCATGGGCTCAAGGCAAGGTGATCGCCGCCGTCTGCCATGGTCCGGCAGGGCTGGTTTCGGCCAGGGATGAGACCGGAGCGCCGCTGGTGCAAGGACGCCGCGTCACCAGCTTCACTGACAGCGAGGAGCGCGCGGCCGGCTTGGCTGGCGTGGTTCCCTTCCTGCTGGAGACCCGGCTGCGTGAGCTTGGCGGACGTTTCGAGAGCGCACCTGACTTCCAGCCCCATGCGATTGCCGGCGGCCGGCTCATCACTGGCCAGAACCCGGCATCCTCGGCGCTCGCCGCAAAGCTCACCCTCGATGCGCTGAAGGGGCGCTGACGTGGCATGTGCTGACACGCCCGGGAGCGGCGGCGCCTCGAATGCACCGCCGCCGCTGTCAAGGATTTGGCAAAAACCGTCTCCACTCGGCGGCGGCAAACGAGACGAGAAGCCAAAAACCGCCTACGAGGAAACCGGCCACAACGTCGGTCATGTAATGCACCGAAAGATACATCCGGCTGAAGCCTATCAAGACAATCAGCACGCCGGACCAAAAAGCGACTTCGAACCGCGGGCGCCAGCCAGTTACATCCCGGGCAATGGCGTAAGCCAAGAAGCCATAAACCGCCATGGCGCCAGTGGCGTGGCCGCTTGGAAAGGAGGGCGACATGGCGCTCACACCTTCTATGAATTCGGGCCGATGACGGTCTATGGCGAATTTACCAGCCCAGGTCGTAATCTGCGCTCCGATGAAGGCCGTCCAGAGGGGAATGATCAAAGTCGCCCGCCCGCCGGCCCAAAGAAACGCAGTTGCCGTCATCGCGACTGCACCGAGTGCCGGACCGCTGCCGAGCGCGGTAATCCATAAGAAGGCGCCGAGGAGCGGGTCTTTCCGCCAGGGTGAGAGCGCCGAATTGACCGACTGATCAAAACGAACGACCTCGCCGGCCTCCATAACCTCGTGCACCAATCCCGCAAGAAGCACCGCGATATAGATCGCGCCGAGAACGATGAGCGTCAGCGGGAGCCCCGTGATTGCGCCGGGACGAAACCGCCGGCGCAGGAAGTTGAGAAACTGGGGGTTAAGATCCCGCAGCCATTTTCTGACAGAAAGCGCCGCCGCTTTGCCGTAGGGAGGCATAGGGGGAAGAGAACCGGGGTTTACCAGCTTTCTCACACAGAGCAGCGCCAATGTCCGGATTAGAAGAACGACAGCCCCAAACGCCAATATGGTGAAGATGAGTTCGGCTTTAGACATCGGGGCAAATCGATCTCGTGTGTTGCACAGTCAGATGCCGGCGGTTCAGGACAATCATTTGATGCCGCCCGGCCCAGGCGGGGCAAGTATGCGCAGAGCGTCTTTCCGGAGGCGAAAGTGGAAGGGGGCGCTTAGACGCTGAACCTCCCCATCACAGATCACATGCCGTCTTCGTTTACTGGTTTCGACAAGAATGTCGCTGCCGCAATGCAGGGCGAAATCACGCTCGGGCTCCAGATTGCCCAACGCCAATCCCACGGCGAGCCGCATCAATTTCCAGCGATCGCAGTCATGTGCCACAAAGAGGGCCAGCTGCCGCTGTGCGATGCAGCCGCTCCCGGCAAGACTATATTGCTCAAGCTGGTAAGCGCTCTTGGCGACAAACACCATCGGCGTCCGATACCGCCACACCTTGCCGTCAACCGTGACTTTTAATGTTAAGGACCG
>CAZCIF010000146.1:0-4401 GCA_964498645.1 uncultured Rhodomicrobium sp.
TGCGCTCGCGGCGCGTGCGGCCGCTCCTCCCTGTCCGGTTTCGGGAGACCGATCTATCACGAAGATGCGGTTCTCATTCGCGAGCCGTTCGAGCGCGGCTTGCCCACCCTTGTCATTCGCACCGTCGGGGCCCAATCCGAGACCGCGGAGCGTCACACCTGCGGTGAGCGCGCCGCGTTCCTCGCGCTGGCGTTGCAGCAATTCCTGGTACTGGACGTCGCGCTGTCCGCGCAGAGCATCACAGGCAACACGCTGCCGCTCGCGCAAGTCCTCCGTCTGGCGTTCCTTCAAATCCGATTTGCGTTCACTGAGTCCGGCTGTCACCGCATCGCGCACGCTGTCGCGATGTGCGTAAGCCTTGCCCGCCTCCTCCCACTTTCCATCCTTGGCAAAATACAGTGCCCGCGCGACCGAGCTCGCGGACCAGGCTTCGGCCGAACGCTCGGCAACCTCGCTGTCCTTGTAGAGCTGCCGCCATTCGGGGGTGTATTCCTTGCGCACCTCGTCATAGACGGCATGCCGCAGGGCTTTGAACTCCTTGGCGCCATGCTTGAAGAAGGCTTCCCGTTCGGCGCGCTGCTCGGCCTTGAGCGCGGCGCGCAGTTCGCGGTCAGCCGTCTCCCGCGCCTGCTCCCGCGCGGTGAAGGCGTGTTCGTGCTCGCGCGAGAGCATGACGACGTTGTGCGGCAAGTGATCATTGGCGGGGGTTGGTGGCGTGCGCCGGACGTCGCGTTGCTGCTCATTATTCCTATTGTCTGCCTTGCCAGGTTCAAGGTCCGGTGCCCTTCCCTCACGCTTGGCCGCGCGCAACTCCCGCTCGTCGCAGCGGACGTTTTCCTGTTGCTTCTCGTAAGCAAGCGCCCAGACCTGCGCCCGCTTCTGTTCGCGGTAATCGTCGATCGTGCGTCCGTTCTCCGGATTGACGCGGTTCAGGATGATGTGGATATGGCGGTGCTCTGTATCGTTGTGACCGACGAGCAGCGCCTGATGTCCGTCCCAGCCCATGTGTTTCAGGAACGCATCGGCGCTCTCGATCATGTGTTGCGGGTTGGGATTGTCGTCCTTGTGCCAGGAGAGCGACAGCGTCTTGACCGGATCTTCGCAGACTCGGCCGCCGCGTTTCACGCCGGCCTGCATCTTGAGGTAGGCCTGATCCTCGGCCGTGTGCCACATCTCTTCCAACGCACGTTCGGGATCGGTGTTGAGGCAGTTGCGCGTATCGCTGAACCAGACGCGCTCTTCGCTTGTTGGTTTCAAAGACCGGTCCATACCCGCATCCGCGGCTTTGTCATGGAGGTAGTACTTGCCGGCGCCGAGGAAGGAGCCGCCCGATGGCTGGATGCGCACGATCATGACATCAGCTTTTGCCACAGAGCCTTGAGCGAAGCG
This sequence comes from uncultured Rhodomicrobium sp., assembly GCA_964498645.1. Lineage (GTDB taxonomy): Bacteria > Pseudomonadota > Alphaproteobacteria > Rhizobiales > Rhodomicrobiaceae > Rhodomicrobium. The sequence continues at coordinate 1,390 of CAZCIF010000146.1, forward strand.
GCGAGTTCCGTGACTTCGAGCGGCGGCGGCAATTGGTGGCGGTTGCAGTGATGGGCGATCTGATTGAGGTTGGCGCCCTGCTTCCTGAGTTCATGGAGGATGGCCCGCGTGCGCTCACCGAACAGTTCTTCAGGCGTCGCGGCAGCTTTTCTGGCGCGGGCGATGCCGCGCAATGCACGCGACCGTGCGTATTCGCCAGGCGCCATGTCCGAGCGCCGCGCCTTGTCGAGCAACGCGTAATGATCCTCCGCCGTCACCCGGAAGGAGATCCAGTGATCCTTGACGCGCGCCGTCTTCGGGCGCCCCAACGAGGACCTGGGCGACGCCTTGCCCTTGGCGGCGGCTCCAGTGATGATCGATTTTGCCATTGCACTCCTCCAGCAGAGCGCAGCGTCCGGGGGCTTGGGGCGCGGGGGCCAGCATGGCCCGTAGCCCCAACAAGATGCCGGCTATGGCCGGTCTGTTTTCGTGTAACGAAAACCCATCTTGCTACCCCTGTCCGTACTGCCGGAGTATAAATGCGGTCTATGAAACTAAATCAGAAGAAATCAAGTTGCTATCACGTACAATGGAAACAGCGACGCTTGCACTGGTCATCTTAATTAAAATGAAGAGGGCACATTTGCGGGTCAGATAAACTTCTACGAAGAAAAGAGGAGGCGTCGCAACGATGGCAAGCAAGGGCGCGGGCCAGACGCACCGCGAGCGTGTCGATGGCTTCTTGCCGGAGGCGCGCGATTTGCTGGAATGCAGGTCGGCGGCCATCTCATAGCAAGGTGATAGCAAGCAGATGTCAGGCGGCTTTCAAGAACCTACCCTCCTCCCGTGATGCGGGATGCGAAGCGCGTTCATGCAGCCATGAAGTTGATGCCACGCGCCTATCAGGCAGGCATCAAGATGATAGGGCGCAAATTTCACTTGACGATTCAGCGCGGTGAGGTCTTGGGCATCACGGCACAGGTATAAGGAGGCGGCGCATAGCGCGGAAGGTTACGAATGGTTGCCAGGTGGTCGTAATGGCTTTCTTCATAGCTGACTGTCCAACCGAACTGTTTGGCGGTGTCGAGGAACAGGGGCATGTCGCAATCTTCTTCGAGAAAGGCAATCGTGTCGCCGACGTAGCTGCAGCGACTGACGCGATTGCAAATACCGAGGTCGGCAATATGGCTGCGCTCGACTTCGAGCCAGCCATGCGCTGGGTCGATGTGGAAGACAAGTGAAAGATGCTTGCTCATGCTGTGCGTCCTATGCGTTGGCGATTTCAAGCAGCACATCCGCATGGCACGGCTGGCCGTCACAGGGACACCAGCAAGCGAGGTTCTTGCCGCGCAGCTTGGCTCGTACCTGCGTCATCAAATGCGGGCGGGCAAGAATGTGCGCCCTGAACGCCTCGACTGCTTCGGCTCTCGTCACGGTGTTCCCCTGCCCGACCTTGTACGGGTTGCCGAATGGCGTGGGCCGCCCGACATAGGCGCACGTCAGGCCATTGGGCGAGCGCATACGCTGCCCCCTGACGTAGTGGATGCGGACAGGCTGAATGGTGAACACGCTGGAAGTCGGGATTGTGGAAAGGTTGGGGCGGTTGTCGAAAGATGTCATCGTCACTTCTCCACCATGTCATTTGTGCGAGTTAGCGAAGCGCGTCTCGCATAAATGACATGGTGGAATTCTCACGCCTCGCCAGCGACGGCAGTCAATGCCCCTTGGCCGCAGGCGTGCTGCGCGGCACTGAAGTGCGCGCTGCGCGGGCTTGACGGCGGTTGCGCGAGGCGTATCCGGTTGAGAGAGCGACCGCCATCGTTCTGCTATCGTCAGGCGACAACTCGATTCCCGTCAAGCTGGAGGCCACGCGTCATGACCGAAACCGAGATGAAGGAGCTTTGCGCTCGCCTCATCCACCTCACGGACACCGTCGCCGAGGCTCCCAAGCGTATCTGCACGTTGCCGTTGAAGGAGCGTATCGCGGTCGGGCTCCTTCTGAATACGAATCAGCTTTTTCCGGCGGGCGAATTCACAATTCTCCAGGCCGTCGAATACCTCGGCGCGGACTGGCTGAAGGTTGCCATCGAGGCCGAGAGAGCCACGATGATGACGATGGAGTGAGCATGGTGTGCATCCATTGCTGCAGCCACCACTATGCCGAGGAGCCATAAGCAACAGCGCCGCCTGGAGCAATGCGTAGCCGGTGCGCGCGGCGTATCCCCGGGCTGGAGCGGTCAGCTCCGTGCGGCAGCGATATCGGTCGCGGCGAAGTCGTTGCCCTTGAACAGCAGCGGCGCGTTCAAGCCCTTGGCGAGCGCATAGACGGCACAATCGCCGAGATTGAGGCGGGCCTGGGCGTGGATGCCCTTGCCGTAGACGCGGAATGCGTCGAGGGCGCCGTGGGCCGTGGCAGTGTCGAAGACGACGATGTCGATGCCCATGCCATCCACCAAGGCGAGCAGCTCGTCGGTGCCGGCCGCGCCGCGGCGCGCATGCAGGACGGTGCCCGCCTCCAAGACCGTGACGGCAGAGATGAAGACGCGATCAGCCGCGCGAATGGCGGCAAGGAACGCCTCGCACTCGGGCTCCTTCTGGATGATGGCCAGCAATACCGACGTATCGACGACCATCAGTCCCACGCGCCGTGCGCGTTGTAGCCGAGGATCTCGTCGTCGCTCCGCGTATCGAGGAGGGGAAGTGCCGAGACCCGCTCGATGATGGCGCGAACGCGCGCTTCATCGAAGGGGCGGCGGCGCGTGGCGGTCACGCCGAGCGCCTCGGCACGCGCCTCGACGGCCTCTTTGAGGACGGCGTCGGGGCTCTTGCCGGTCTTGATGGCGACGAGGCGGGCAAGCTGCTCGACCTCGGTTGGAATCTGCAATGTCATGGTTCACTCCTCGGCCCAAAGCATAGCACATCCGGCGGCAAATCGGTAGCGCGTTGATGCGAATGAGGAATCAGACGCTACCGCAAGTACGCGCCTCAATCGTAGCGATAGACCGGTTGCAGCGTATCCTCCTCAGTCCAAGG
>CAZCIF010000146.1:4411-9545 GCA_964498645.1 uncultured Rhodomicrobium sp.
CGGCTGGTGGCAATCTTCGTCGGTCCATGGCACTTCACACAGCACGTAGTCGATGCGGTTCACAAAGTGGAAGCCGGGACGGACATAGAGCCTGCCCTCACAATCGAGGATGGTCCAGACGAGGTGCGGATCAACATCCTTCGGCAACTGCTCGCGGTGCCACCAGACAGTCTGGTCGGGACTATCGATGGGCCGGAAGCGACGCTCGAAGGTGCGCCAACTTCCGGCACGATTGCGTGGCTTGAACGCGATGGCGCGTTCAATCACTTCGCCGGAGTGCTGGAGGTCGCCGTCGCTGAATGCCTGCTCAGCTATGCTCTTGGCATGGGTTGGGGATTTCGCCAGAAGGCGGCCCGACCATTCGCGGCTGGTTATGACAATGACTTCGTAGGATTTGAGCTTGCTCATGATGATCTCCTTTTGTTGTTGGTATTGTGAGACGACTGATGGTCACGGAAGTCCGCAGACGACAGCCACCAGAACGCGGAAGGTCCGCGATGGTCGGGGGTCCACACCATCCAGCAGTAACGCTGAGTGTGTATCTTCGGTGCTGGTCGCTCGAAGTCCGATGGCCAACAGCAAAGATCGTCGATGGCGTAGATGCGCGCAGGCGCACGCTGGCGCCACCAATCGGTACGCATTTTGTGGCAGAGCGATGCGAGGTTCAGGAGCATCGCGACTTTACCGCCTGTGTCGCGCGAAAAGCGGAGCGCTTGCTCAACGAAGGCATCGGCTAATCCGGACCCATAGGGCGGATTGGTCACGATGTGCTTGGCATGTGGTCGGATTTCCTTGAGGAAGTCGACGCCCGTGATACCGTATCCGTAGTCATTGAGGTCCGTTGATACAACGCTGTGTCCTGTCGCTTGCAGCAGGCGAGCGATGGCGCCGTCTCCGCATGCCGGTTCCCAAATCGAACCATCGAATTGCTCCACCGAAAGCAGCGCGCGCGTCGCTTCGGGCGGGGTCGGATAGAACTCATTGGGGATACGGCCTGGCACAACGCGAGACTGAGGTGCGGGAGACCCAAGCTGCGACGGGCGAGAACCGAGTGTGATGCCGTAGCTCATTGGGCACCGCCTTTGCCAGCACGCCGAGTCGAGAGCCGCTTCAAGCGGGTACTACCGATACGGATGCTGACGGGAGGCGATTGACCAAGCCCCTTGAGTTCGCGCTCCTCATAAGCCCATGCGCGAATTCCGCGGCGAAGTATGGCCATGTAGTCGTGCTTGCGTTTCTTGGCCAAATGACCGAGATCGGCAATCAAATCAGCGATTGCCGTTTCGCTGTCGCATTCGTGGACGATGGCCTGAAAGGCATCAAGCGCGGCTGCGGCCCAGCAGGCACGTTGTGTGTTGATGGCACGGCTCATGCGCGCACCTCCCGGGATTCCAGAACAGTGACGGTCTCGATTTGCCCCCCTTTGGGGACGAAGTCGTCCGTTTCGCTGTTCGTCCACAGGTCTTCGGCCTTCTCGCAGGCCTCGTCTTCGCTGGCAGCCTTGATCCAGATGTGGTTGGCCGACCAGGCAGAGACAGCAACCAGATATTCGCGTTGGTTGCTCATGGGCGCACCTCGCGAGCATCGGCAATCGCCACATCGATGGTGTGCGCGACCGTGTACTTATCGTGCGGCGGACAATCGAAGCGGCGGCCCGAACGCAGGATGGCGTAACGGGCGAGCTTCAGAGCCTCGATCAGCGCCGCATAGCGGCGCCTTTCGAGGGTGATGACGGGAGCGGTCTCGGTCATGCGATGCCTCCGTTGCGGTAGGCATCGAAATCGAAGCCGCGGTTGGAGCGCGGGTCACCGTCGCAGATGACGGTGAGGATTTCGGACGCATCCTCATCGGTGTCATCGATGAGGAGATAACGGTCGTCGCCGAACTCGTTGCGGGAATAGCCTCTCATGCTGCACCTCCTTCGACTTCGGCCGCAGGCGCGTCATCAGCTTCAGCTGCATCTTTCGGTAGCGGTTCGCGGATAACGAGTTCGCCGCCATTGAGAGGCAGGTAGTCGAGAGCGAGGTTGAAGCCCTTGCCGTCCTTGTTCGGCCAGGCAGCGCCAATGTTCTGCCAGTAGCTTTTTCGGCCGCGTTTGGTGACGGCATAGATGCGGTGCGTCGGCTGGTTGGATTGGTTCGTCATGATGTGACCTTTCTTCTTGGTGCCCGAGGGCCGGAATTGGCGACCTCGTTGCCGCTTGTCCCCTCACAGCGCCCGCATCGCGGTCACACGAGAAAATTGCTGGGGGACCGCGAGTTTGTGCTTGAGGGCGGCTCGCCAGAGGCGCCCGGCGCAGGGCCCCCGTGCGATATGCACGGGGTGCGCAAGCGCAAAGTCGTGGTGGGTCCTGCCATTTTGTCGTTGAAGCGCGGCCGCCATGACGGCGTAAGCCGGCGCGCCGCGCGTCCGCCCTGGATGCGGCGATGTGAGACAAGTACGGCAACATGAGAGGTCGCCATTGACGGATATCGGCATCGAAGAAGAATGGATGGGAACAGCAACGAAGCTGTCACAACGAGGAAGACGCTAGCTTGTAGCTTCCTTGCGTCAGTCAGCGCGGGATACGAGACAGCCGGCTGCGCCTGCCCCGCAAGCGGGCGGATGATGCTGGCAAGGAGACGGGTGATGAGCGATTTCGAGGAGCTGTTGCAGACGGAGCTACTGCGCGGCGTGGCAGGGCAACCTGGCGCGCTGGTCGATGCGACGTGGCTTGACCCGGCAAAGCTCACCGGTCCTGAATGGCAATACCGAAACGCGGCAGGTCAGGTCGGCGGACTGGTGCTTGGCTACAGGGGTGGCCGCGGCATCGGCACGCTGGATAACCGGCACGTGCTGACCGTTGCGGGTTCACGCGGCGGCAAGGGTGTCTCGCTTATCGTGCCGAACCTGCTGCTCTATGACGGCTCGGTGCTAGCCATCGACCCTAAGGGCGAGCTCGCGCGCATCACGGCAAGGGCGCGGCGGCAGAAAAATCAGAAGGTGGTGGTGCTCGACCCCTTCGGTGAGAGCGGCATTACGCCGTCAGGCCGCTTCAACCCGCTCGATGAGCTTGATGCGCGGCATCCCAACGTCAAGGACGATGCTGCGCTTATCGCCGACGCGCTCATCATCGGCAATGACCGCGACCCGCACTGGACCGATAGCGGACGCATCCTGATCAAGGCACTCATCCTGTTCACGCTGACACTGCCGGAGGGTGACCGGCATTTGATTACGGTGTGGCGGTTGCTGGCGGGAACCCATCCTGCCGTCGTCGAGGTAGCGCGGCGGGCGGAATGCAGCAAAAGGGCTGCGCTGTTCAAGCTGATGCAGAACTGCACCGGCGTGTTCGATGATGCGGTTGCCGGCGCCGGCTACAATTTTGGGCAGATGGCGGACCGCGAGCTGGCATCGGTGTTTTCAACGGCGCTGACGCAGCTTGAATTCCTCGATAGCAACGCCATGGCGGGTGTGCTGCAGGGCAGTGATTTGAAGCTCTCGGAACTCAAGACGCAAAAGGCTACGCTGTATCTGTGCCTCCCGGCAACACGCATGGGGACGCATGCGCGCTGGCTGCGCGTCATCATCAACCTCGCCTTGGTCGCGTTCGAGCGCACTAAAGTGGCGACCGGCATTCCCGCGTTGATGGTGCTCGATGAGTTCGCCGTGCTGGGCCACATGAAATCCGTCGAGGTGGCGGCCGGGTTGATGGCGGGCTTCGGCGTCAAACTGTGGGTGGTGCTGCAGGACGTCACGCAGATCAAGCGGCTCTATAAGGAGAGCTGGGAGACTTTCATCGGCAATGCTGGCGTGACGACCGCGTGGTCGAATTCGGACAAGTCGACGCTGGACTATCTGTCGGAAAAGCTCGGGCAGACAGGTGTGCGTCTGCGGCACTCCAACGACATCACCCAGCAACAGCGCCTCAGCGGTGCGCGCGGCGAGCGCGAAGAGCTGCGCGTACAACGGCTCGCAGCCCCGCATGAACTGGAGCAGATGCTGGAGCGAGGCAAGCGGCGCATTCTGGTGATGGCGGCAGGCCAGCCGCCAGTCATCCTGCAGCGCGTGCTCTATTACGAGGACCCCCACTTCGCCGGAATGTTTGACCGGTGAAGCATGCGTCGTCGAGGCTGCGCTTACGCGGTAAACCGCGGCTATGCTGTTCTAAGTGCTGCTTGCTTCGGGACAGTTCGCAATGCGCAAGGTTGACCGCTGGAAGACCCTCGCGGTGGACAACGCCGGTCTGCCCATTGACCCCGCTGCCTGATCCATTACGTTTTGTCTGCCGGAAATTGCGCGATTTCAATTTCCTACCAAGGCTGCAACGGCACCGTTCGCATTGCCAGGCAAGGCTGCGCGGCCGTTGTGCCGCAGCATGCAGCACACGGCGAGGAGGCGAGCAAATGGGCGGAAGTAAACCCGAAAAATCTTCGGAGCAACCCAAGACCTCACAGGAGGAAGAGGGGTGTCTGGAAAGACGGAAGCGTTGGAGTAATGCAACGGAAACGGCGCGATTTCCAGGAGATCCAAACCAGAAGGATTTCGCCACGCGAGTGACTGTAGGCGAAGCCGGTTATACGATCTCCACAAATGATCCGTGGACTGGTGACGGAAAGACAACCGGCCATGCTGAAGGTGACCTGCACCGGCACGGCACGCATTCTGAGAATCCCAAAAAAGGCGATTTTGTCCGATCATCAGATGAATTCACTGGGCTAATCGGGGGCATCATCAAATGGTGGAGAGGGAATTAAAGTGTTGCAAAACCGCCCTGCAAACTGATAGTTATTTTTAGGATGAAAATAGGTGATATCAGCAAGATCAAATGGGATCTCACTAAAGTCCAAGCATTGGCTCACAAAGCAGACATCGATTACGACATTGTTTATGGTCAATTGGAGGCTATGGTGGAATTTGAAATCGTTGATCGCGTGGGCAAGAAATCTAAAGAGGATCTAGTACGTACGTTTGCAAATATTGTGCATTCGGATATGACCGGTGCTCACCTGCATGACGAAGAACAGCCTGCTTCGTTTGAGGAAATCGAGGGAGCATGTTTGGATATCATAAGCTCCGTTCCGGTGAAGTGGCCAGAATGAGTTCTACCGACAATGGCGCTGATGATCATCGGCACGAATTCTGGTGCCGGAAA
>CAZCIF010000147.1:0-9410 GCA_964498645.1 uncultured Rhodomicrobium sp.
CGGCGGAGGACGTTTATTTTGCTTCGCGATGCCAAGCGGACCCGGACGGGCCGCGGCGGAAAATAACCGGATCGTAGCCGTTGCCCCCCGCACGCCGCCTCTGGCTTCCTCGCCACCCTAAAGGCGCGAGGGCGGCTGGCACCGCACGAGGGGAACGCACATCGCGACCGGCTCGCGGCCCGGGGCGGCTTGCAATGCTCGGTAAAACAAAGCCGGAATCAGGGCCGGAAACAGAAGCGGTCTTCCGGCTCTGTCTGCGCGAGCATCCGCTCTGCCACGGAGACGGCAGGCTCCGAGCGCAAATCGGCGTTCAAATCCTTGGCGGCTGGTTTCAGCGCGCGGCAGTCGATACCGGCCTCGCGGCATCGTGTGGCCAAACGTTCTTCGGCAAAATAGCCAGCCGCGTCGTTGTCGCGAAGGATGTAAAGCCGCCGGAGGCCAGCAGGAAACAGAATGGCCGCGAGATGCGCGGCGGAAAGGCCTGCCGCCATCGGAAGGGCCGGAAAGAGCGACAGAAGCGAGAGCACGGTCTCGATGCCTTCGCCAGCCGCCATGATGCCCGCGGGCTCGCCGAAGCGCACCGCGTTGCCAAGCAAATAACCCATGGCGCGCCGCGGCTCATCGAAGGGGGCTTTGCCGCCGCCGTCGCGGGCGAGCCACGTCCGCTGCAGCCCGGTGAGCCTGCCGGTCAAATCGGTAACAGCGCCCAGAAGTGCGGGCCATTGTTCGAGCGGCGCGCCTTCATAGTCGCGGTAATAGCAGGCGGGATGAAAGCGGAGGGATGACCAGTCGAGGCTGGCCGCAATGCCGCGCTGGCGCAAGTAGGCCTCGGCCAGCGTACCCGGCACCGGACGCGAGAGCGCATAGAGCTTTCTTGCGGCGGCCTGGGTGTCGCGGAAGGCGGCTTCCTGGGTTTGCGGCCGGCGGCGAATGCGCTCAGGTTCGCGCAAGAAGGCCTTCGCTTCCGCAATGGCTTCGCGGCAATTCCTCAAGTTCTTGCTGAGGCGGATGAGATCGAGCAGATCGCCATATTCCCCGCTCGCGGCGTCCATCCAATGGCCCGCCCCGTTCCCGCGGAGCTTGACGAAGAGGCTACGGCCTCGCTCGCCCGAAACATTGCCCACGATCCAGTAGCGGCCGGAGCGTTTGCCATTCGGCAGATAGGCGCGGCACACCGCCTCGGCCTCATCGCCAAGGCGGCGGGAAAGTTCGGATGCGGCGCTCATGTTAGCCTCGCGCGCGTGTCGTCCGCGCCAGCCTTGAGCGGAGGATAGAGCAGGAACAGCCGGTCGAGCGCGTCGCCGGCAGCATCGAGCGGCAGAAACAGGCGCAGCCGCCAGGAGATGATTTCGCTGAAGAAGCCGAAGGATTTCAGCTGTTCGGCTTCGGTGTCACGGAAGCCCGTCAGTTCGATGCGCTTGGCGCTCATGACGGTCGAAATACGCAACGCAAGACCGCCGCGCAGTTCGACAGGCGAGGCGCCGGAGAGGAGAAGCTGAAGCGCGTCCTGGGCCGAAAGTTGCGGGCCGCCCTCGAGATTGAAAGCCGTGCGCAAGTTGGGAAGCTTATGCAATGGTATCAGGCGGCCGATGATGCGCTCGCCGTCATCCGTTTGGAGGCGGTATACCTTGGCCGCGTCGCGGGGAAGATGTTTCCAGACCGGCAGCAGAAGGCCGGTCACGAGATGAATTTCGCTCGACCGTGCCGGCGGAATTTCCCGCAGCTCTTTCAGCCAGCACGCGATAAAATCTTCTCCGGTTGCTCGCTGCCAGTGGCTTTGCGCCAAACGTGTTTTGGAAACGGCATCGCGCGAAAGCGGCCGGATCAGGCGCACGCGCTCCTCGATGCTGCCGTCGTCGAGCGTAAAGCTTAAGGCTGGAGCTTCGAGCGCGGCGCGCTGCGATTGCGTGTTGATCAGGAAGGGAGAGTTGGAGTTCTTCGCCAGCGCCAGCGCTTCGTCGAGGCCGAGAGGCTCGTTCTTGTCCTGGCGCCGGACGGTCAGAAGCGAAGTTTCTGCGCCGGTGCGCTTGTGCGTGTGCAACACGGCGCGGCCGGTGACAGTAAGACTTTCGGCAATCAGCGTTTCGAGACCGGCGTCATAAATGCCGGACGCAATCGCCGCTTCGACGCGCGTTGCCAGCAGTTCCTCGAACAATTCGAAGAACTGGTTCTGAAGCGCGATCGGCAACGCGAGCACGCGATTGAGGAAGGTTGTGATCGGCGGCAATTCCTCCCGCATGCTGCCGTCGTGCGCCTGAATGCGAAGGCCGGTCGCGTCCTCGAAGGCTTGAAGGGACGAGAATTCGACCTTGCCCTGATAGACGCGCGTATAAAGCTCGATCAGCGCCGCGCGCGCATAAGGGCTTTCGAGATTGTCCTCCGGGCGGAACATGCCCTGGCCGCCCGTTTGGCGCTGCCCGCGCGTGATGGCGCCGAGACTGTCGAGACGTTTGGCGATGGTGGACAAAAAGCGCTTCTCGCCCTTTACATCCGTGGCAACGGGCCGGAACAGCGGCGGTTGGGCCTGATTGGTGCGGTTCGAACGGCCGAGCCCCTGAATGGCGGTATCCGCTTTCCAGCCGGGTTCGAGCAGATAATGCACGCGCTTTCTTTGGTTTTTCGCCGAAAGATCGGCGTGGTAGCTGCGCCCCGTTCCGCCCGCGGCCGAAAACACGAGGATGCGTTTCTTGCCATCCATGAAGGCCTGTGTTTCGGCAAGGTTCGCGGAACCGGGGCGGTTTTCGGCCTTGAGGATCGCATGGCCGGAAGGAGAAACGAGTTTGACAATGCGGCGGGTGCGCCCGGTGACTTCGGCAACCCGCTCCGTCCCAAAATGATGGAGGATCTGGTCGAGTGCTGTTTGCACCGGGGGCAGCGAAGCGAGCTTCTCGATCAGCCGGTCACGGATTTCGACCGCTTCGCGCGACTGCACGGGCCTGCCGTCGATGACGGCAGGCCGGGAATGAATGTTGCCGTCCTCGTCCGCATAGCGTTCATAGAGCTGAGTTGGGAAGCCGTGCGAAAGGTAGTTCAATACATATTCGCGCGGTGTCACGTCGATGCAAAGGTCCGCCCATTCTTGCGTGGGGATTTCGGCGAGACGGCGTTCCATGAGCGCTTCGCCGGTCGAAACAAGCTGGATGACAGGGGCATGGCCGGCCTCAAGATCCGCCGTAACGGATTTGAGCAGGGTGGGCGTCTTCATCGCCGTGATCAGGTGATTGAAGAAGCGCTGCTTGTTGGACTCGAACGCGCTCTTGGCCGCAGCCTTGGCCTGGCCGTTCAGCGTTCCGCTTTCGTGCGTGATGTTGACGGCTTTCAGCGCTGCTTCGAGATTCTGGTGGATGATCTGAAAGGCACCGGCATAGGCGTCGTAGATGCGGATTTGCCCGGATGTCAAAGCATGTTCGACGATCTCGACCTCGATGCCGTCGTAAGAGAGCGAACGCGCGATATAGAGGCCGAGCGCTTTCAGGTCGCGCGCAAGCACTTCCATGGTGGCGATCCCGCCGGCCTCGACGGCCGCGACGAAATCGGCGCGGTTCGCAAACGGAAAATCCGTGCCTCCCCAGAGGCCGAGGCGCTGGGCGTAAGCGAGATTGTGAACGCCGGTCGCGCCCGTAGCCGAGATATAGACGATGCGCGCATTGGGCAGAGCATGCTGAAGACGAAGCCCGGCGCGGCCCTGCTGTGACGGCGCCTTGCCGCCGCGTTCGCCTTTCTCGCCAGCGGCGTTCGCCATGGCATGCGCTTCGTCGAACACAATCACGCCGTCGAAGTCCTTGCCGAGCCAGTCGAGGATTTGCTTGAGGCGCGATGTTTTGCCTTCGCGCTCGGACGAGCGCAGCGTGGCGTAGGTCGTAAACAGGATTCCTTGCTGGAGGCGAATGGGCGTGCCTTGGCGATAACGCGATTGCGGCGCGATGAGGAGCTTTTCCTGGCCGAGCGCCGACCAGTCGCGTTGGGCGTCTTCGATCAGCTTGCCGGATTTGGAAATCCAGAGGGCCTTGCGGCGTCCGCGCAGCCAATTGTCGAGCAAAATGCCCGCGGCTTGGCGGCCTTTGCCCGCACCTGTGCCGTCGCCCAAGAAAAAGCCTTTACGGAATTTGACAGCTTCAGGATCGGCGTCCTGTGCAAGCGAAAGATTGTCGAACGTTTCATCGGCGCGATAGCGCCCGGCAAGCAGCTCAGCATGGGCCTCGCCCGCATAGATGATGGTTTCGAGCTGCGCATCGGAAAGGATTCCTTCGGTGACAAGCCGCGAAGGAAGCAGGGGCCGGTAGGTTGGAACCGGCGCGCGGACGGACGCCATGGCCGCCGATTGCACGAGTTTCGTCGGATGCGGCTTGGCTCCGGCAATCGCAATCGTTTGCACCTCGTAGGCTTCGTAGATGTGGTCGCTGAATTGCGCCGTGGTCGCGCAAGCTTCGCGCGTTTCGTAGCGGAGTTCTTCGGCCTGCTGTGCAGCGTCCGGTTTGGCCGCGAGGGAAGATGCGGGGCGATGGGCGGCTTTGGCGGAGACCGCCGTCCCGGCGCTTTTGTTCGACGGCTTGGCAGGCGACGGAATGAAAACCGGAAAGCAAGAAGGAACGCGCCGCGGCAGTTTGGTTTCGATAAAGCCGAGGAGTTCGGCGAGATTTCGGGCATTGCCCGCGTCAACAACCGGCGCGGCTGACGGAATCCGGTCGATGACGGTGAGGCGCGTGTCAACGCTTGTGCCGTGGCGTGCATAGATGCAGCCGTCGATAGTGGCCGTGAAGGAGAAGGTGAAATCGAAGCCAAGGCCATGATAAAGCGCGGCGATTTTCGCGGAAGCCGGATCGTGATTGGCATGGGTTAGCATGGCCATGCGGCCGCCCGGGGCCAGCCGGCGTAAGGCGGAGCGGATATGGCGCACCGTCGCGTCGTGCATCTCGCGCGCGATGCCGGGAGATGCCGAAAACGGCGGGTTCATCAACACCGTCGCTGGCATCACCGTAGCGTCGAGATAATCGTCGATCTGCTCGGCATTGAAACGTGTGACGGCATTCGACGGAAAGAGAGATGCGAGTAAAGCGTGGCGCGTTTCGGCGAGTTCGTTGAGCGCGAGCGCTGCGCCCGCGATTTCGGCATGGATGGCGAGAAGCCCGGTGCCTGCTGAAGGTTCGAGGGCAAGCGTGCCGGCAGGAATTTGGCCTGCATGGCTCATCAAGAATCCAAGCCCAAGCGGCGTCGAGAACTGCTGATACTGTTCGCTTTCCTCCGAGCGCCGGGTATGGGACGGCAGAAGGGCCGATAGTTTCTCCAGCATGGCAAGCGTCCGCGAGGCGCTTCCAGCTTTCCTGAGCAGGCCTTGGCCGTATTTGCGAAGGAACAGAACGGCGGCGGCTTCGGACGCTTCATAGGCGTCCTTCCAAAGCCATGCGCCGTCCTGGTCGGATGCCTCGAACGCGGAGGTCATCGCTTCGCGCAAAGTTCGCGCATCGAGCGCCGTCCCCCGTTCAAGTGAAGCAAGAAGTTGAGCTGCGGCCACTAAGATCCTAGCGGCCTTGGTGTTTTGTGGTGCAGGCAGGCGCGCGATAGCGGCCGCCTCGGCGGGAGGTGGTGTCATGGCAGATCCTGTCGGTTGGGTGGAGGGGGAGAAAGGCGTCAGCGGTAGGCGATTGCGGCATGCGCGCCGCAATAGGGGCCGGGCACTCCGGCTTTCGGGCGTCCGCAAAAATGAAATCCCGCTTGCTTCGGATCGCCCTCCGGCCAGCGGCAGAGGCGTTCGGACAGCGTCGCGACGGTGACGGGGGATTCAGGCGCGGGGCCAAGCGGGGGCGGCAACGGCTTTGCGGCCGCTTTTCGCGGTGTGGCCTGGCAGGAAGAAGATCGGCGCGAGGTGTACGCTGGCCGGTGATGGCAGGAAGAGGCACGGCGCGGCGACTGTGGACGGCGTGCGGCTGTTGCGCGCCCGGCAAGGCCGAGGCGATGCACTTTGCCGATGACGGCGTTGCGCGTAACTTCGCCGAGTCTGGCGGCGATGAAAGAAGCGCTTTGCCCTTCAGCCCAGAGCTTTTTCAAAAGGTCAACGCGTTCATTGGTCCAGCTCATTTTGGTCTCCAAAAATGCGAAACCCGCGCACAAGGCGCGGGCTTGGAAACGGAACGGGTATGTTGGAACGGGTTTACGCGGCCCGATGCGGCGCGAGATGCGCGTTGACGTGACATTCGAGTTCACGGGCGCTGCTGGCTTTGTCGAAGCCTGCAGGCTTGCGCCCGGAGCGCTTGTTGAAAGACACGCTCAGGTGCCAGGGTTTGCCGGCCGGTTCAAGTTCGGCGGCAAAGGCTTTAAGCGCGGCCTTGCAATCGGCGGCAGTCTCGATGGCAAAGCGCTTGGAAGGAGTTTTTGTCCCGAAATCGAAGCTGCCGGCGAAAGAGTTAGGCCGGCATTCGATAAGGGGATAGGCGTTGATGGAAATTTGGCGTTGGGCCATGGCGTTATCTCCTGAAAGTGAGTGATCGGAAGATGGTAGAAGCGGCTAGGCGGGGCGTGATTTCTTGCGCTTATCGGGCCGCTTTATGGGTGTGGGCTTCGGCGGCAGGCCTTCGGCGCCGATGTAGATTTCGACAACAGGGCCGTCGGCGATGCTCGTTGGATCGATGCGCTCGACAGCCCAGGCGTTGAGCGCCTTCTGCACGCGTTCGACGAAGTCGATGTTCTCGGTGTCGCAAAGGTGGCCAAGATCGACCAGAAGATCCTTGACGGACGAGGCGACGTCCTGCTGCGGATCGAATTTGCAAGCGGTGATCGCGGCGCGCGCCTTGGCGGCATGCTCCAGATTCATTTTGTGCATGTATGGTCTCCAAAAATGCGAATGGCCCGCCGGTTAGGGCAGGCCGTTGCTGGTGTGAGGGACGGAATGCAGACTCTCTCTCAAGCCCCGCCTTCCACTTTTTCCGAAGGCTTCTCTTGCTCTGAAGGCGCCGCGCTTATTCTGCGGCTTGCAACGTCCCGTCTTCGTCATCGAGGAAGGCCGGAAGCGGGGAGGCTTCGCTTTCGACCTCACTAAGCGGTAGCGGAGTGCGAAGCGGCTCCGGCAGCCAGCCGGTACCGGCGAGAAGCCGTTCGGCGCCGGCCGCCATATCTTTTTTCTTGAGATCGGCGATCAGATCGGCGGTTTCCTGATCCTTCGCTTCGACGACGGTTTCGAGGATCTGCTGCTTTTTGATGCGGCCCAGATAATTTTCGGCCGTGGTGACGAGGCCCTGCGCGCCCATGTCGAGGTTCAAGGCTTCGGCAAGCTGCAGCGCATGGCGGCGCTTGTTCGAGCGCCCCCATGCTTCATGCAGCGCGTTGACGGTGAGACCGGCGCAGTGGGCGAACAAGGCTTGCTGCGCGGCGTCATCGAGTTTCAGAAGCGCGTCCCAAAGCTCGGCTTCGTTCTCGGGCAGCGTCTTCTCGAAAGCCTCGTGCCGCGCATCGATCTCCTTGCGCGCCTGGAACCCGGCAAGGCCCGGAAAACCATTCACGAGCGTATCCTTGCCGTCGATCTGCAGGCAGTTGTTGCTGGTATATCCCTTGTAGAAGAGATCGAGCGCAAGCGCGTTCAGCACCGCGAGATAAGCGATGCGGGGATCGGCGGCGAGGGCGTTGCGAAGCCCGAGCGAGTGATACGCGGTAAGCTCGGTAAGAAGCTTGTCGGGAAGCTCCGCGCTGTCGTCATCGTTGGTTGGCACCGCCGCATGAGCGTCTTCGTAATTGGGCTGGCCGGTTTCGTAAGGCATGCCGGTGTCTTGCGCGTCGCGATCGAAGCCGGAAGGACAAGCGTTGGCCTCACGTTTCTGCTCGGCAGCAAGATCGGCGTAACGGCGGCAGCCGCGTTCGATAGTGAGCGTGCCGTCGTGGTCGAGGCTAACGAACGCGCCTGCTTTGGCTTTCTGCTCCTCCGAATAAACGGCCACGCGCGCATCGAATTCTGCGAGCCTGGCCTTGATAGCGGCAACGCGCTCGCGGTCTTCGTCAGTCCAGTCCTCTTCGGCGACGGATTCGATCTCGTCGAGCTCCTGGGCAATGTTTTCGTATTCGGCGTCTTCCTCATCCGTAAGCGCGGGCGTGACGGGCGCAATGGCCCGGAAATCGCGATGATGATTCCACGGGAATTCAATCGCTTGTTCTACCCACGCCCAGCCTTCGGCGCGGACGCTCTCTGCCTCGGCAGCGAGTTTGTCAGCAACGAGCCTGTTCACGAGACCGGTGTCGAGCAAATAGCCTTCGCCGTCCCCGGAAAAGAGATCGCGTTCGATGGCGCCGCCGGCTGCCGTGTACGCATCAACGCCGATGAAGATCGCGCGCCTGTCGCTGGTCGCGATTGATTTTTCGGTTAGCAGGCGCTTGATCTGATCGGGGCCTTTGTTCCAATAACTGCTGAGCGCTTCGAAGACCTGTTCCTGGCGGGCGTGACTATCGGTCAGACAGTAAGCCATCAGCTGTTCGAGCGAAATCTCATCGTCTTCGTAAACTTTCAGGATGACCGGGCTTGCATTGGCAAGCCGCAGGCGCTGCCGGACCACAAGGGTCGAGACGCGGAAGGCGGCGGCGATCGTTGCTTCGCCGTGGCCCTTATCCGCCATGGCCTTGAACGCGCGGAATTCGTCGAGCGGCGCGAGCGCCTGGCGCTGGACATTCTCGGCAAGGCTGTCGGCTTCGGCGTAACCGCCGGTCTTGACGATGCAGGGCACGGGCGCATTTTTTGCGAGCTTCTTCTGCTTGACGAGCAGCTTCAATGCGCGGAAGCGGCGCGAGCCAGCCTGTATCCCGTAGCGGCCGGTCTCCTGGCCGTTACCGTCGAGAATGGGCCGGACGCTCAAGGATTGTAAGAGGCCGCGCGCGGCGATGTCGGCGGCCAGATCCTCGATCACGGCCTGGTCTTCGGTTGACTTGCGGACGTTGTCTTCGTGGATTTCAAGCTTGTCGAGGGGAATAGTGACGGGCGCGGCAAGCGAAAGTTTCTGCGATTGGGCTTTGGACATGGGAGGGTGCTCCTGGCTCGGATTCAGGGCACGGCCTTCGAGACTCTCTCTCGGCCCTGGCCCTTCGCTCCTCCCCCACAAAACCTCTCCCTTTAATGCTGGGACGCCGGCAAGGCTTGACGGACAGAGAAGCGTGGCACGCCGGGTGCTGATGGCCGGTTTGCCGCCGCCGGCCGGGCTTCCCTGCGGCAAAGCGATGGTGTCAGCCGGAATCTTTCTTTGTGCTTGGCGGTTATTCTTCGTTTTTAAGCATAATTTCAACAAAGTAAGTATGTGTATTGGGTTTATGCTGTCGCCAGTAAAAGGAACAGATTTCAATGAGGCGGCCGGCAACAGGCTTTAAAAGATGCAGCCGCTCTGGTGAGCGGCTGCAAGTCATGCGCAAGAGTTGTTATCGTTTGGAGCCAGCACGCTTTG
>CAZCIF010000148.1:0-648 GCA_964498645.1 uncultured Rhodomicrobium sp.
CAAACCGCACGTGCGGGTCAAGTTTCCATGGCGGCTGGCCATCGGCACCAATAGCTGGATCGGCGAAGGCGTATGGATCGACAATCTCGATGAGGTTTCTATCGGCGCAAATTCGTGCATTTCGCAAGGCTCCTATTTATGCACCGGTAGCCACGATTGGTCGAAGGAAACCTTCGACTTGATCACGCTGCCTATCAAGATTGGCGATTCCGCCTGGGTCTGTGCGAAGGCCGTGATTGGGCCCGGGGTCGAAGTGGGCGACGGCGCCATTGTTGCGCTCGGTGCGATCGCCACCCGCCAAGTGCCGCCCGGAGCTGTTCTCCGTGCAGGTCAGCAGCGCGAAGAGATGAGCGTATCCGGCAAGCCAGGCGCCAATTGACGGTGCTGATTGACGATAAAAATGTAGCCCAAAAAGTCCGGAAACGGCGAACGTAATGACACCGCCAAAGCGACATGTACACAAATCGGTAGCGAAATGTTTTCTTTCTTGAACGTCTGCACCCCAAGAAGGGGCTGCTGGAACTTCTCGATGCCTGGGGGCAGCGGCCATGAGATCGTGCTCAGGTCGCGAGTGGAATCATTGAAGTTAGGTGGTTCGGTAACATTTGTAGGATCCGCGTTCGGTGAGAAAAAGCAGCAATTACTGAC
>CAZCIF010000148.1:658-7111 GCA_964498645.1 uncultured Rhodomicrobium sp.
TTGACCAGCGCTTCAGTCTTTGTTCTACCTAGTCATAGTGAGGGCCTGCCTATGGGCGTTTTAGAGGCGTGGGCCCATGCTCTTCCGATGGTGATTACGGATGAATGTCATCTGCTGCTCATTGGCTTTTCTGCAGGAGCGGCCATTCGCTGTGAACCTAATCCGGAAAACATACTTAGGAGCTTACGCGAACCGACTGTGAAGCTTAGCGACTCCGCGCGTAAGACCATGGGGTGGCTAGGACACTCACTCGCAGAATCACATTTTGATTGGGATCGGATTGGTGAACAAATGATCGCTGTCTATGAATGGCTGCTGGGTGGGTCGCGGCCGAGCACAGTTCGTCACAAGAGCACGGCAGAGTTTCCAGTTTAACACGCCGAGTAGTAAATGTACGCATGCATTTGAATTTCGAAAAATGAAGGGATGCAGCAAATCAACGGTAAACTTCGTTGCGAGCCTGTGTGCCTATGGTATATCGCTTAGTATAGGACTGGCGTACACGCCCTTCCTCGTGGAGCGTCTCGGTGTACAGGCCTACGGCCTGATCCCGCTCTTATTCACGCTTGTCCAGTATTTCGGCTTTATAGCACAGACTGTTGGTGCCGCCATTAGCCAGAGGCTGGTCGCCGCTGTATCTGATTGCGAGGCCTACAATACCATCTACTCCACGGCAGTCGCGATGTGCGCATGCCTTTCACTAGTCATTATTGCCGCGTTTATTTTGGCGGCGCTCGATCTAGGCGCACTCTTGAACATTCCTATGGGGATGGAAGAAGAAACGAAGCGCCAGTTCGCTGCCATCAGCGTTGCCTTTGTCCTTGGCCTTTTGACAACGCCTACGCGCGGGACGATCTTCTCCCAAAACGCGATTTACATCCTCAGCTTTCATCAAGCGCTTGAGGCGGTAGTTCGTGTGATGATCGTCGTAGCATTGTTCCTTCTCCTTGCGCCCTCGCTGCTGTATGTCTCTATAGGCATTGCGACGGCTTCCGTTATCGGATCACTCTTTCTTGTCGTGGCGGCACAGGTCCTGCGGCCATCGCTGCGCTTCACTCTGCGCGTCGATCCCGTCGTTGCTCGCAGCATGATGTCGACCGGCGGGGGCATCGTCCTGACGCAGCTCGGCACACTACTCCTGCTCAATACCGACCTTATAATCATGAACATTGTTTACGGACCGGAGCTTGGAGGCACATACGCGGCAGTGGCGCAATGGGCCTTGGTGCTGCGTGGCCTCGCGCTGAGTGTTGCCACCATGGTCACGGCCCGCATCATGCAGGCCTATCATACATACAGTAAAGAGCATCTGACAGAACTAGTCAGCCAGAGCATTCGATTGCTCACTAGCTTCGCGTGCCTTCCGGCATGCTTCATCGCTTGTATTGCACCGAGCCTTCTCTCCGTCTGGCTTGGACCGAAGTTCGCTTATGCCGCACCGATCCTTGCGGTACTTGCGGTTTCGACAGCGGTGAACCTCGTCGCCATACCGCTGTTCGCGGTTACTCTAGCGGCGAACAAGACCTACGGCGTAGGCCTATGCCATATGGTAGCGGGCCTGTCTTTCATGGGCGCTGCCCTCTGTGCGGCCGAGTTCGTCCCGCTTGGCGGTGTCGAGATCGCCATTGCCGCTGGGCTTGCGCTCGTCCTAAAAAATTGGCTTTATTTAATCCCTTCCACAGGGCGCTTAGTCGGTGGCGCCACGCGGGCCTTCACTGTCGCGTCCTTGCTACCGCTCCTTTGGGTGACGGCCGCTACGGTGCTAGCCCATTTCATCAGCGAAGCCGTTCGACCGGACAGCTACCTTGAGCTTGCTGGTGTCGGCCTTCTGATCACACCCCCCTACTTCGCACTGGTGGCACTTACGATACCCCGCGAGGACAAGAGGCTAGTTGCCGAGGAGATGCGCGCGTTGTTCGCGATGGTCAAACCATAGCGCACGGCGTGAGGGACCGAAGACATTTCAAGGAAAGCCAGAAGGCATCGACCAGACTGCCAGACATCGTCCTCCTACCGTCCTGCGTTCATGCGTCAAATGCAAGATGATGGAGGACTGACCGCAAGGAGGCCCATCGTGGAACCCAATCCACCATTCAAGCTGGCTATCGTCGGATGTGGCGCCATTACAGAGAATGGGCACGCTTTGGGCGCTGCCGTGTCGCGACGTGCCGTTCTCACCACCCTGATCGACCTCGACCTCAATCGGGCTAAGGTGCTCGGCAAAAGGTTCAATATTACCGATTGCCGAAATTCTCTTGATCGGCTTGAAGACACGGTAGATGGCGTCATCGTAGCGCTGCCCCATCACGCACACCTGTCTGTTGGCTTGGAACTCCTCGGCAAAGGGCTCCACGTGCTCATGGAGAAGCCGCTGGGGTGCACCGTGGCGGAGTGCAAGGCGCTGGCCGACGCGTCTAGCGCTGCGGACCGTGTCCTTGCAACGGCGCTGGTCCGCCGTTTCGCCTCGTGCAACCGTCTCGCGAAGCGCATCATCGACAGCCGGATGCTGGGTGAGGTCGTCTCCTTCGAAATCTACGACGCGCGCCTGTTTTCATGGCCCATCAAGACCCCGTTCCTTCTTGAGAAAGATTGCCCGGGCCGCGGCGTACTCATTGGCAACGGCTCGCACTTCTTCGACCTTGTGCTGTGGTGGTTCGGGGAAGTGGCGCACGTCGCTTGCATCGCCGACTCGCGCAACGGGGGCGAAACCGACGCAACGGTAACACTGCACATGCGCTCGGGCGCCTCTGGTGTTCTTCACCTCAGCCGCATCAGGGCATTCGACGACGTGGTCACCATCCAGTTCGAGCGCGGCATTTTACAGCTACCTGCGTTCGGAACGAACGTGAGATTGTATGACCGCGAGGGGGGATCCCTGATGAACGTGGAACCACGGATCGACGATCCCCGCGGTACTAATTCGACAAATCTCGGCGAACTGATGGCTCTCCAGATCGACGACTTCGTGAGCGCTGCACAAAGTGGCCCTGGGCCAGAAGTCGGCCCCCATATGGCCACGAAGGCCATCGAACTGGTAGAGCAATGTTCCGCCGCGATCGAGTTAGCCGAATTGCCCTGGCGCCGCAGGTTGGCGATGCCGTGTAATGCTTAACGGGCGTTACACTTATCCGGGCTTGCAAAGAGTAGCGCTTGCACATCGGCCTATCCAGCCAACCGAAGATTAAAAGGTTTGCTTTGAAGAGCCTCTCCAATCCCTCATTCTTCGTAACCGGTGGCACAGGTTTTATTGGAAGCCGCCTAGTGGAGGTCCTGCGCGGCGAAATGAGCGCAAACGTGACGGCCCTTGCGCACCGCACCAGTCCTGGTGCCCTGCGTCTTGCGGCGGATAACGTCACCCTCGACTTCACACCGATTGGCGATGTCAAGGGGCTCGCCAAGGTGATCGCGGGACATGATGCTGTATTCCACCTGGCGTTCGGTCGGTACGGCACTGCATCCGACATACGCCGGACAACAATCGATGGCACCAAGGCGGTGATCGATGCCGCCCTCGCAGCTGGTGTGAAGCGCTTCGTAAACGTCAGCACGGCGGCTGTTTATTTCGGCGCTCCAGACGGCGAAGTGGATGAAACCGCGCCGCGTCGAAAGTGGGGCTGGGCCTATTCCGACGAAAAACTAACGGCCGAAGACATCGTTCGGGCCGCCACGACGCAGCGTGGCCTAGAAGGTTCGGTGTTCCAGGTGGCTGGCGTCTATGGCCCATGGGGTGAAACGTTCGTTGTCAATCCGTTGCGTGATATGCGCCGCGGCATCGTAGTGTTACCGAACCACGGTAACGGCATTTCCAATATGACGTTCGTGGACGATGTGGTTCAGGCCCTGATACTAGGCCTCAAAGACGAGGCGGTCGGCGAAACCTTCATTATCAAGGGCCCTGGCCGGATCACCCGATGCGAGGCCTACGCCAAACTCGAGGAGATGCTCGGCTACACCGCCGTTGAAGGCATGGCGACGGAGGATGTCAGAAAAGCGGTCCGCGGCGGCGGGGACTGGCGGGCTATGGCGATGCTGATGCCTAGGGCCCTCCGCGCAATAACTGCCGACAAGGAGTTCAAGGACGCGGTTCGCCGGACACCTCTGATTCGAGTAGCAAAGCCCTTCTATCGCGCACTGAAAGCCACCGCAATGCGGGATACACGCGCCGCCGTGGCCATCGCCGAAGCGTCGGCCACAGCTTCGGCGCGCATCTTCCCGCCCGATATCATGATAGACTACCTTGCCGCCGAGGTGGCTTTCACGAGCGCAAAGGCCCAGCGTCTTCTCGGCTACGCGCCGCGCGTCCATCTTGACGAGGGCATGGCTATCACCCGCGAATGGGCAACTTGGGCCAACCTTATCGGCCCCCGAACCTGACCGACGCAACGGAAGCAGCGGCCGGAGGGCTCGCCCCTGGTCAGTTCGACAGTATTCGATATATCGGCCCATTTTCCCATGAGGGATAACAATTTCCGCATCATCCGGCACATCGCAGCGACTGCGGTGATTTTTTCGCACGCATTCTCGCTAAACGGCGGCTACGCATACCTATCGAATGAACCGCTTAAGCTTTATGCCGGAATGTCGTTCGCCGAGATCGCGGTAAACATTTTCTTCATTGCAAGCGGTTTCTTGGTGACCCAGAGCATCCTGTCACGCGGCTCAGTGACATCCTTCATCTTGTCTAGGGCTCTGAGGATCTACCCGGCGCTCGTCACCGTCGTCTGCCTCACAGCGCTAGTTTTCGGGCCTGTAGTCTCTACGCTCAGCCTATCTGAATACTTCAGCTACAAATACGTGTTTTCCTACGTTTTTTTTGACGGCTTGGCGCTATCGCCATTCCACACGCGCTTTGCTCTTCCGGGTGTGTTTGTCGGCAATCCCGTGCCTAGCGTGGTTAACGGCTCCCTCTGGACTCTGCCGTGGGAAGTTTGGATGTATATTGCCCTGGCCGGCCTCTTATTGGCGCGAGCTGATCGTGGAAAGACGCTCGCGGTCCTTTGGGTTGCTTTAATGACGGTACATGCGCTCGAAACCTTCGATGTCGTCGCTTTCCGTAGCTACGACGGAATCGCGTTGCGCTTCTCCGCCTACTTCTTCACTGGGGCGTTCTTCTACCGATACAGAGCGGCGCTGCCGCTCAATCTTACGCGGCAGTTGGTAGTGACGATCATGTTCATTGCGGTGACTCTTCTTGTACGGAACGCGGTCCTCCTTCCAATCTTCCTCAGCCACACCGTACTTTTCTTGGCGTTGTACCAGCCCCTCGTCGTGAGGCGCCTGAGCGGCGGGGCCGATTTCTCCTACGGAATCTACCTCTATTCGTATCCAGTGCAACAACTCGTCGTTTACAAAATGGGACGGCACGACCCGTACTTTCACACTCTGATTGCCTTAGCACTGACGCTGCCTTTGGCTGCACTCTCTTGGTACCTTGTTGAGCGGCCGACCCTCGGCCTGAAGCCCAGGATCATTGACTTCGCCAGTGGGCTTTTGTGCCGCGATCGCGATACATTCCTTCTTAGAAGGTCACGGAGCTGTGACTGAGGAGGCATTGGAAAGGGTTGTTGGAGGCGGCTACTGCATCGGGTGCGGGGCTTGCGCGGCGCGCCCGACCGGCGACACTACGATTGCCATGACAGAAGCCGGGATCTACCAGGCGCAACTTCCTCCGGGCGGTCGCGTGCCCGAAGACTTTGGTGCCGTGTGCCCGTTCTCCGGTACGTCCGCGGACGAGGACACCATCGCGGCCGATCTCTTCAACGCGGAAGGAATGCAGCACGACATCGGCATTGGCCGTTACATCTCCTGCTATGCGGGCTACGCTATTGAACCGCCCTACCGGTCGGAGGGAAGCTCCGGGGGATTGGCGAGCTGGCTCATCTGTGAGCTTCTGGGCGCTGGAGTAGTCGACGGAGTCATCCATGTAGCGCCCAGCGAGAGCGGTCCTTTATTCCGCTTCCGGGTCTCACGTACCGCCAGCGAGGTGTGCGCAGGGGCCAAGTCCCGATATTACCCGGTGGAAATGTCACAGGTTCTCGAACTTGTCCGTGAGACAGCGGGCCGGTTCGCTCTCGTCGGTGTTCCCTGCTTCGTGAAGGCAGCGAACCTCCTGCGCCGCACGGACCCGGTCTTCAAGGAGCGTATCGTTTTGACCGTCGGCATCATCTGCGGGCATCTCAAAAGCGCGCGTTTTGCCGAATACCTCGCCGCTCAGGTCGGCGTTCCGCTGGGAGAGGTTACAGCGGTCGACTTTCGATACAAATACAAGGATCGCCCAGCCTCCGGCTATGGTTTCGCGGCAATAGACCGCTCTGGTCAACTTCACCATAAGCCGATGTCAGAGATTTATGGCAACAACTGGGGATACGGGTTCTTCAAGTATGACGCTTGCCACTACTGCGATGACATTGCCGCCGAGACCGCCGACGTGGCCTTCGGCGATGCATGGCTCCC
>CAZCIF010000148.1:7121-9339 GCA_964498645.1 uncultured Rhodomicrobium sp.
CGAGGCCGCGGTGGAAGCCGGGGACACCTCGGTCGCGCAGCGCCTGGGCGAGGCCTACCTGGCCGGCGAGGGCGGACCCGCGGCCCCCGAGAAGGCCGTGGAGCTGCTCTGCGCGGCCGCCCGCAACGGGGACGCGGAAGCCAAGCTGCGGGTGGCCGGGCTCTACCTGGCGGGACCCGCCGGGCTGCGCGACCGGCGTGAAGGATTGGCGTTTCGCCTTTCCAGAAAGGATACCGGCGGAGTGTGGCGGCCGAAGAAGCGGGTAACAGCGGGCGATCGCGTGCCGGAGCGGCGCGGCAAGGTCTATCTCCTGCGGCAGGAGATAGCCCGAACCACCCATGCGGCGTTTGAGGATGCTCGGCAGCGCGCCTCGCTCGATGGCTTCATGGAGGCGATACTCCCTCTGACAGATGCATACGATGCGTTTTATCGGCCCGGATTGGTCGAGCGGCTGAAACAGCTGCCGGAGCGGGTCGTTCGCAAGGTACTACGGCAGCTGACACGGAGGACGTCGTGAACGGGCGAATCGTGCTGGTTGGAAACGGCACCAACTATAACCGCGGCTGCGAGGCAATCGCTCGGGGCACGCTCGCAATTTTCAATGCTGTTTCCTCCGGCCGCGTCGCGCTGACATCCGGCGTTATCGTCCAATCGGACGCTGCGGAAAATATGGTTCGCTCCAGCCGTTCCGGTCCGGAAGAGCCGCCCCAATTTCCCTTGCGGCCGCATGTCGACAATAGTCTAGCAGCGCGCGCTGGCTCCAAGGCACTTCGGCGGCGTCGGCGCTATCGCTTTCCGAGCCTTGCCAAAGAACTTTCGGACGCCACCCAAATCCTAGAGGTGGGCGGCGATAATTACTCGCTCGACTATGGCCGCCCGTACACCTTCATCGACCTCGACAATGAAGTGCGGCGCAGCGGCGTGCCTCTAGCGATTTGGGGCGCCTCTATCGGTCCATTCTCGGCGGATCCCGGCTTCGAAGACAGGATAATGGCACATCTCCGAACGCTCGATCACATATTCGTACGTGAAACCGTCTCCTTAAACTATCTTGAAAAGCTCGGGCTCGAAAATCTTACGCTAATGGCCGACCCTGCCATCCTAATGGCACCTCGCGCTCCAGCAAATCTTGAGTGGGAAGTGGAGGCATTTAAGGGAGCTATTGGCATAAACTTGAGTCCGTTCCAGGCCCGGCAACTTAGCAGGCGCAACCATGCCTACTGGGAAACTGACTCGGTTGAATTGGCGGCGCTTGCTGATTTTGGTGCCGAACTCGTGAGCTGGATCCTGCGGAACGATGATCGCCCGGTTCTTCTCGTTCCCCATGTGATGGCACCGGAGGCCTGGAACAACGATCATGTTCTTTTGGTCTCAGTTAGAAACCGGCTAGAAGATACCCTGAAGCAGCGCGTAGCTGTCCTTCCCGGTACTATGAATGCTCCGGAGCTGAAATGGGCGCTGGGGCAGTGCAGCATCTTCGTTGGGAGTCGAACGCATGCCACCCTCGGAGCGATTTCTAGCGGAGTTCCGACGCTTGCCTTCGGGTATTCCTGTAAGGCGATTGGCTTGATGCGAGACCTGTATGGCAATGACGAGATGTGCTTGAAGGGCGATCAACTTAATTTCCAAAATGCCGTGTCCAGCTTGCAACGCCTTATCCAGAATGAGGCAACACTCCGAGCGATGATCGCGGAGAAACTGCCGAGTTTGCGCGAGAGCGCATATAACGCTGGACGTATGATGCTAGCAATGGGCCGGATCCTAAGGTCCTCAGCATAGAAAATACGTGCGTTTACGCTGTCTAATGTTTCACATCTGAGCCAAAGCCAGCTTAAAGCCGCACTTCGTGCGCCGCCCAAGATATCGAACAGCCCGTACTTTGAGAAGAAGGCGACTGATGTGTGCGGTCAGAGGTGGCTCCGGTTGTCTGGACAGCTTTTCCGCTTCGATAAGTGGAACTCCTGCCGGGTTTAGGCTGCCAAGCGGACCGGCAGCGGGGTGAAGTAAGCGTAATCGGGCGTCATGGCGTCAAGGCTCGAATGCGGGCGGCGGCGATTGTAAAAGCCGAAATAGCGGCCGATGGATGCCCGCGCTTCGGCGACGCTCTCATAGGCACGCAGATAGACCTCTTCGTATTTGACGCTGCGCCCGAGCCGCTCGACGCAGACGTTATCCCGCCAAGCCCCTTTACCGTCCATGCTGATGGCGATGCCGTTGC
>CAZCIF010000149.1:0-9111 GCA_964498645.1 uncultured Rhodomicrobium sp.
AGGAACAGCAGCCAAAAGAGTGCCGAAACGTAGGCTATGATCCCCATGGCCATATGCACCCGGCTGACCCAGTGCAGGCCGCTGGCGAGAAGCACGCGCGAATGCTGGAGATTGCCCTGCGCCCAGCGCCGGTCCCGCATCGCAAAGTCGATCAAACTCGGCGGAATCTCCTCATAGGATCCCGGCAGATCCGGCACCATGCACACGCGCCATCCCGCCCGGTTCAACAGCGCCGCTTCGACGAAGTCGTGACTAAGGATCGGGCCGCCAAAGGGCGGCTTGCCGGGCAGCATCGGCAGCCCTGCGCTCTCGATGAAAGCGCGTGTCCGGATGATAGCGTTGTGTCCCCAGAAGTTGCTGACCCCGCGGTGCCAAAAGGCAAGGCCCGTCGCAAGCATGGGGCCGTAAAGCCGGCCGGCAAACTGCTGCAGCCGGGCGAACAGCGTATTGCGGCCAATCGAGATCGGCACGGTCTGAACGAGGCCGAAATCCGGATTTTTTTCGATGATCAATGCAAGCTTCGTGACCGACTCACCCGTCATCAGGCTGTCGGCGTCAAGGACGAGCATATACTCGTAATTTGCGCCCCAGCGGCGGCACCAATCGGCCACGTTGCCGGCCTTCTTGCCTGTATTGGCCGAACGGCGCCGGTAGAAGATGCGGCATCCGTTCGCCTCGCGCTCGCGCACGGACTGAAAAGCCGCTTCCTCTTGTACCCAAATGTCCGGATCGGTCGTATCGCTCAAAATGAAGAGATCGAAACTTGCTTGCTGGCCGAGCTTTGCGATCGATCCCATGGTGGCGACCGCCATACCGAATATGCGGTCTGGCGCCTCATTGTACGTGCAAATAAGGATCGCCGTCCTGCCCGTAAGAGGCACGGTGCAATCGTAGTCCTTCGGGTCTACGGGCGACCTGCGCATGCCGAGCGAAATGATGACGAAGCCCGCAAGCGCCGTCATGAATGAGAGCGCGAGCCAAAAAATATTGATGGCGAACAGCACCATCAACGCTAACTCGAGTCCGGCGAAGCTGCCGACGCTCAGAACATAATAGAGTTCGCGGATCAGATAGCCAGTAATGGCGAAAGCACCGCCGAAAACGATGCCCCGGCGCCAGGGCGCGGCGGAATCGGGGCGCGGCTTGCGCCGGGTTGTCCGGTCGAAGCGCTCCAAGCTCTGCGGCGCGAAAACCGACTGAGCCCGCGAAACCGGGATTGGAGGCGTCTCCGGGAGAGGAAATGTATCGTGCATCCGAGACCTCAGGCCGTCCAACGGTAGATCCAAACTTCGGACACCGGCTTCCCATTCACGGTAATCGCGCAACGCAAATCGGCCAGGGAAGCCCCCGGCGCGGGTTGATATTCGAAAGTAACGCGATGCCCGCTAGATATCCGGTTCCGCCGGATCGCAACGTTCACGATAGTTCCCACGCTTGCCGTTAGCTCCAAATTTCGAGTTTTATCGGAGCAAAAATCGTCAAAATCATCGCAAAGATTGAATTCTTCCGTACCCGAGAAGTCGATGACGAAAGCGCGCATTCCCTTGTGCAGCGTGGAAGCGCCCACAAGCGTCTGGGCTACGGTTGCAACATTGCGGCGGACCGGCGGCTCCGAGCACCATGTGAGCCGGTAACGGTATGAGTAAGTACCGCCCGCCTGGAGGGGTTCTTTCGGGTGCCAGAAAGCGACGATGTTATCGAAAAACTCGGTATCCGTCGGCAACTCCACAAGATCGACAGAACCCTCGCCCCAACGCTCTTTGGGTTCGACCCATACGCTAGGCCGCTGCGCATACCCGGCATCGAAATCCTGATAGCGGTCCGGCCTGCGCCCACGCTGGAGAAGGCCAAACCCTTTCAGATCGTTATCGGCGAAAGCAGAGAATTGAATCTGGCGAGCGTTGATCAGCGGACGCCAAATATGCTCGCCCTTCCCGTTCAGGATCGCAAGGCCGTCGGAATCGTGCACGCGCGGCCGGACGTCATCGGCGCGGAAATTGCTGGCCGGCGCGAAGTAGAACATGCTCGTTAAGGGAGCGATACCGGCGTAAGTCATCGTGTTCCGGGGGAAGAGCGTGCACTCCACGTCCATCACCGTATCGTAGCGGGCTGAGATGACAAACTTATAGGCACCGGCGGCGCTTACACTGTCGAGTAGCGCGAAAATCGTGACGGGCGAAGCACCCGGCGCAGGCTTTACAAGCCAAAAGCTGCGAAAAATTGGAAATTCATCAGCCGGCTGATGGGCGGTGTTGATCGCAAGACCGCGTCCCGACATCCCGTAGCCTTGCCCAGTCGCCTTCGAGCGGAAATAGCTGGCGCCCTGAAACACTACAAACTCGTCCATCACATCGGGCCTGTTGACCGGTGCATGAATGCGGAAGCCCGAAAATCCGGGCTTGGAGTTTTCCGGCGGGCGGATCACCTCGGGACCATTTGTGAAAAGTCCTGGATCGTATCTTAGTTCAGCCGATTTGCCACCGTCCACGACGAAAATCTGGACCGGTATCGGGTAAATGTAACCCGCGCTAAAGAACTCCGCAGTAAAGCCGGGATCGTCCCGTTTCCAAAGCGCCAAATCTTTCTTGAACCGGATAGCCCGATACTGGTCGTAATCGAGGTCCTTATAGCGCTGCGGAACAGTATCTTGAGGCCGGCTGTAAGGCGATTTCGCCAGTAAGCGCGCCTGCTCGATCACTGCATCCTCTGAAAATGGCACACTATCGCCGAAAGGCAGCGCGGCTGGAACTTCGGCGGCGATGGCGCCGCTGGCTGAAGCGGCGTGCCGCGCCAGGAGCGCGGCTAAGGAGAAGCCAGCGCCGAGTTTTAGAGCATCCCGCCGGTCCATTTCATTTCCTCGATCGGATGGTGGTCAGATGATGGGATATGGAAGAGTTTGCGCCCCGGAGGAGGGACACCGAGTTTGAAGGCAATTGGCCCCGCTGTGGCAGATTAACGCGTCCATCGGAAAATCCATGTGTCGGAAATGGGCTTTCCGCCGGCCAGAAGCTGGGCGCGCAGGTCGACGGGGTCGCCGCCCGAAGGAGCGTAGCCGAAGCGCAGCCGTTGCACTCCAGCGCCCGCGGCCGGTACCGCCGCCAGCCTCACATTCCGCACCTCACCGGCGGAAGCGGTGACATTGGCCGAAAGCGTGCCGCCACAGCCATCGCACGCCTCTGTGTTCGAGAAATCGACGATGAACTGCACATCGCCGGACTTTCCTTCTCCAACTCGCGTTTGCATGACGGCCGCCTTCTTATTTTCGAAAGGCGGATTCCAGCACCAATGCATGCGATATTGGAAGCGGTGGCCGATGCCAGGACCAAGTCCGTCCTTCGGCCGCCAGAAACAAACGATGTTCTCATTGATCTCCTCGGGCGCGGGCAGCTCGATCAAATCGATAGACCCTTCGCCCCAATCGCCGAGCGGCTCGATCCAAAGAGATGGGCGCCTTTCATATTGCAGGCCGTTATCCTGATAGCTCGAAAAGGAGCGTTCTCTCTGGACAAGGCCAAACCCTTTTGGCCCCTTATCGAGAAAGACGGAAAACTGCAGACGCTCGGGATTGAGGAGCGGTCTCCAGATCTGCTCGCCCGCCCCGTTCATGATATAGAGCGCTTCGGAATCGTGCGCGCGGGGACGGTAGTCGCGCCGTTTCGGCGGTACGCCCGGACCGAAGAAGAAGCGGCTCGCGATGGGCGCGATTCCGGCATAGCCGATGCGCCGCCGCGGATAGATTACGGCTTCCGTGTCGATGACGGTGGTGTAACCGGGCTTTACAGTGAACTTGAAGCGCGCGACAGCACTTACGCTGTCAGCCAAGCCGTGAACTACGAGGCTTTGATCGATGGGCTTGGGCCGCTCGATCCAGAGGCTCCTAAACAGGGGGAAGTCCTCGCCGCCGGGCTGGCCCGTGTTGATGGCAAGAGCGCGCGCGGATACGCCGAAGACTTGCCCCGATGCAATCGCCCGGAAGTTCGTCGCTCCAAGGAAGCTCAAAAAGTCCCTGAACACACCGGGCTTGTCGATCTGTGCAAGCGCGTGGAACCCGGCAAAATCGGACTGCGCAGGCGTTGCGGGCTGCTTCGCCGGCGGATTGAATTCGAATGCCGGGGCGGAATAGGGGATCTTGACGGCCTGGCCCGCCTCGACGGAGAAGATCTCCACCGGATATGCATAGAATGATCCCGCCGTATGGTACGGTTCGAGCCAGAACGGCACGCCATCCTTACGCCAGATGGCTTGATCTTCTTTATAAACAATCGCCCGGCTGTATTGCTCGTAAGTAAGCCCTGCGAGCGCGTCGTCCACTCGCTTGGCGGGCGCGTTGTACGGCTCATCCGCGCGGCGGCGGGCGATCGCATCGAGAAGGTCTTCAGAAAATGGTTGCGGGTTAGCCGGGCTTCCCTGCGGCAGGGCCGGACGAGGAAAAGCCGCCGCAGCGGCTGTCGAAGCGGCAAGTTTTAGCCATGTGCGACGGTCCATGCCCAACTCCCGAAAACCGTGCCGTTGCACTGCGAAAGGACTCTCGAACAAGACAAAATGCATCCAGGGGACCGCATGACAAGATGGGCCTCAGGGACTGGATACAAAATTTTGCTTGCCCCGCTTAATCGCTGAGCGTTCAGGGCTTTTTGGGGCGAATTTGAGGCGCTATTCGCATTCGCAAAAAAAGGCGCAGACCTGTGGCCGGCTTGATCGCGAAGATGTCAAAAGCGCGTGAAAATCAGGCAGAAGCTCTTCTCACGCCTACGTTTTTGCGACATTTTGAAGACGCTCGCCTGCAACACGGCACTTGATCTCAGCCGCGCGCAAGACCTATCTCAGTTAGCCGCACGTATTTCACACTATTGGAGAGCAGGTCTGAATGGCACACTGGCAGCTTACGTCCGTCTTGGCGTTCATCTTAGCCGCTTTTGGATGGGGAAACGCTATGGCTGCCCCGCCGCGCCATCATGTGCAGGCCGATCTTATCGCTGAAAAAAACGCGGCCGAGCCAGGCAAGACGCTCACGGTCGCGCTGCGCGAACGCATCGAGCCCGGCTGGCACACCTATTGGGTAAATCCAGGCGACTCGGGCGAGCCGACCTCAATCCAATGGAACTTGACGAATGGCGTGACTGCGGGTCCGATCCTGTGGCCGCTTCCGCATATTATCGAGATCGGCCCGCTCGTCGACTATGGCTACGGCGATGAAGTGCTGCTGCTGACCGAAATTCAGGTGCCGGAACAAGCAGAAGGCAGCATAACGCTAGCCGCGAAAGTCTCCTATCTCGTCTGCAAGGACATCTGCGTGCCCGAGGAAACGCAGGTCCAGCTCACGCTGCCGGTTGCGAACGAGGCCGGACCTTCCGGGTTTGCGGAGCAAATCACGAAGGCGCGAAGCGCGCTGCCGGTTCCGCTGCCGGGCACTGTATCCTATTCCGTAAATCCCGCGAAGCAGGCGCTGCGGCTGACTGTTTCGGCGCAGCCGGGCGTGCTTGAAAGCGCGGCGGAGGTTCGTTTTTTCCCGCTGACCTGGGGCGCCGTTTCAAACTCCGCTCCGCAGCACAAGAAGATCGAGGGCAGCCAGCTTATCCTCGATCTGGCGCAGGGCGACACGAAAGAGACGCCGGACAAGCTCGAAGGCGTGCTCGTGCTGACCAAGGGCGGCAGCCGCACGGGATACACCGTTACCGCATCGCATGGACCGGATTCCGCCACTGCCGGCAGCCTGACCGCCCCTTCGGACGCAGCGGGCCAAGGGAACGTTGCCACGCAGGCGGCCTCGAAAGGCGTCTCGGGCAGCATCGGCATCGCGGTGCTGTTCGCATTCCTGGGCGGGATCATGTTGAACCTCATGCCCTGCGTGTTTCCAGTGCTCGCCTTGAAGGCGCTCGGCTTCGCGAAGGCGGCCGAAGGCGGGCATAGGCAACAGGGCATCGCTTATCTCGGCGGTGTGCTGGTGAGCTTCGCCGCGCTTGCAGCGGTGATTGCGGTTTTGCGCGAGGGGAGTTCGGCGCTGGGCTGGGGCTTTCAGTTCCAATCACCCGCCTTCGTGCTGGCGCTCGCGCTCTTGTTCTTCGTCATGGGGCTTAGCCTTTCCGGAGTGGTCTCGTTCGGCGGCGGGCTGATGTCCCTGGGCGACAGCCTCTCGCGGAAGCCGGGCAACGCGGGGTATTTCTTCACCGGCGTGCTGGCGGCGATCGCGGCAACGCCTTGTACCGCGCCGTTCATGGGCGCCGCCATCGGCTACGCCATGACCCAACCGGTTTATATTCTCGCGGCAATCATGCTTGGCCTTGGCTTCGGTTTCGCGACGCCGGTTCTTGCGCTGAGCTTTAGCCCTGCCATGCAAAAAATCCTGCCGAAGCCCGGCGCTTGGATGGAAACGCTGAAGCAGGTGCTGGCATTCCCGCTTTATGCAACAGCAGCGTGGCTGGTTTGGGTGCTCAGCATTCAGACCGGCAGCGACGGCGTGATGGCCGCCGCCTTGGCCGCTGTTGGGATCGGCTTCGCGGCATGGCTCGCGGGCAAGACCGCGCTTTCCTCTCTGCCTGTGAAACTGGCTGCGCCAGCGATCGGCGCCGCCGCTCTCGCCGTTGGGCTTTTCCTGGCGACGGCAGCGCAAACTGAAAATACGGCACCCGGCGCCGAGTCTTCGGCGCTCAAGGAAGAGCCGTTCACGCAAGCGCGGCTGGACGAACTCAAGGCGCAAGGCCGCCCCGTCTTCGTGAACATGACTGCAGCGTGGTGCATTACCTGCAAGGTGAACGAGCGCATGGCGCTGAAATCGGCTGAGGTCGCGCAGGCATTTCAGGCGGGCGGGATCGTCTATCTGAAGGGCGATTGGACGAAGCCCAACCCCGAAATCACCGCGCTCTTGGAGCAGTTCGGGCGCGCGGGCGTCCCCCTCTATCTCTTCTATCCGGGGCATGGCGCGGAACCGCGTGTGCTGCCGCAGTTTTTAACTGTGGGCGTTGTGCTCGATGGAATCAAGACACAGCCGGCCGTTGCTGGCCGCTCGAACAAAGGGGCCTAGCATGTTCTTGTTGAGAACAGCCGCACCCTTCATGGCAGGACTTATCATGACCGCAACAGCCTTTGCAGCCCCTGAAGTGGGCAAGCCCGCCCTCGATTTCTCCGCCGTCGACACGAACGGCAATACCGTGAAGCTCACCGGCTTTCGCGGCAAGATCGTCGTGCTCGAATGGACAAACGACGGCTGCCCCTATGTGCAGAAGCACTATGAATCCGGCAATATGCAGAGCATGCAAAAGGACGCGGCCACCAAGGGCATCGTGTGGCTCTCGATCGTCTCGTCCGCGCCCGGCCAGCAGGGCTATGTGAACGGCTCGCAAGCGAACGGGCTGACGAAATCGCGCGGCGCCGCGCCAGCCGCCGTGCTGCTCGACCCCGAAGGCACGCTCGGCCATCTCTACGATGCGCGCACCACGCCGCATATGTTCATCGTGAACATGGACGGCACGCTCGTCTATATGGGCGGCATCGACGACAAGCCGACCACCAACGTGGCCGATGTCAAGACCGCGAAGAATTATGTCCGCGCCGCGCTCGGCGCAGTCATGGCCGGCAGGCCGGTTAGAGAGGCCGTGACCCGGCCCTATGGCTGCTCGGTGAAGTATGGCTCTTGATTGAGCCTGGCCTGTTAATCGCACCAAGCGAACAACCGCGCGCAAGATGGTGCCCCAGGCCGGACTCGAACCAGCACGCCCTTGCAGGCAACAGATTTTGAGTCTGCCGCGTCTACCATTCCGCCACTGGGGCACTCCCATCGGGATGCCGGATCATAACGAGGTTCGCTTTGGCGTCAACTGCCACTGCGCGCGAAAATGCATGGATAGCGCTAGAAAGGGCGGCGCTAGGGATGGTGAACCGCTCAGGCTCCTGCTTAGTCGCGCGTATCCTCTGCCGGCGGCTGCCCGGGTGGCGTTTCCTCTTCCTCCTCGCCGGACAGGCCGGGGATCGCATAGACGCCGCCGAGCCAGCGATGCAGGTCGACATCCGCGCACCGTTTCGAACAGAAGGGGCGGTATTTTTCCGTCTGCGGCCGCAAATGGCAGACCACGCACAAAGGCGGGGCCGCAGGCTGGTCCGGGGAGCCGGTCTTGCCGTTCGTCATCTCAAGTGGAATCGACTTCCGCGCGATTGAGCCAGTTGAAGTAAACGGGAAACCCTTCGCCGGTTAAAAGTTGCACAACCTCGATGAGGGGTAGCCCGACGACGCTGGAGTATGAGCCGACGATCTTCTGCACGAAAGCGCCGGCAATGCCCTGAATGGCGTAACCGCCAGCCTTGCCGCGCCATTCACCGCTTGCGAGATAGCTGTCGATCTCCCCGCGGGAGAGGCGCTTGAAGCGCACGCGCGTTTCAACCGTGCGCGAGCGGACCGCGCCCGTGTCGGTGACGAGGCAGACCGAGGTGAACACGCGATGCGACCGGCCCGAAAGCATTTGCAGCGCCGAGGCGGCCTCGTTCAAATATTCCGGCTTGCCGATGATCTTGCGGCTGACCGAAACCACCGTATCGGCGGCGAGGACAAATGCGCCGGCGAGATCGGGCTCGCGCTCCAGCCTTTGCTTGGCGGTCATCGCTTTCGAGCGCGCCAATCTCTGTGCATAAGTGCGCGGCGGCTCGCCCTTTTTCGGCGTTTCGTCGATGGAAGCCGGCCGCAGGGCATCCGGCTCGATGCCAACCTGCTCCAAAAGCGCAAGGCGGCGCGACGATGCGCTGGCCAGCACAAGCAATTGCCGCGCACCGGATTTAACGGCCGCGGGGGCACGCTCATCATCGCTTTTCAAGGAGCGGACAGCCGCCGCCCTACTTGAAACGATATGTGATGCGTCCTTTGGTAAGATCATAGGGCGTCATCTCGACCAAAACTTTGTCACCAGCTAGAACGCGGATGCGGTTCTTCCGCATGCGTCCCGCAGTATGCGCAATGATCTCATGTCCGTTGTCAAGCTTTACGCGAAAGGTCGCATTCGGAAGAAGCTCCGAAATAACGCCGGGGAATTCCAGCAGTTCTTCTTTTGAAATGTATCCTGCAGATGAAATGCCGCAGCGCTTTAAAGACGCCCTCGGGATCGCACGTTCACGTCTTGAGGATAT
>CAZCIF010000150.1:0-9098 GCA_964498645.1 uncultured Rhodomicrobium sp.
CGACCTCCGGCGTGACAGGCCGGCGCTCTAACCGACTGAGCTACACCCCCGCTGATTGGGTTGGCAGGCGAATTGGTACTGCCATCTCCCTACATAACGCGCACCGCCGCGCTTCTCAAGCGCTAGTTTTCGAATCTCGCGGCGAGGGACGTGCCGGCCTTGACTTCCGGGCGCATGAGCGGCAGCGTCTTTTGACTGGACGGGCCCGCCTTCCGGGTGCTTTCTGGAATTTGTTTGAGGAGACGGCGCCAATGGCTGAACTGCAATCCACAATCACGTGCCCGGCATGCGGCTATCAGGCCATCGAGATCATGCCCACGGACGCCTGCCAATATTTTTATGAGTGCAAGCGTTGCGGGCTCCTGATGAAGCCCAAGGAAGGCGATTGCTGCGTCTTCTGCTCTTACGGCGATGTGCCGTGCCCGCCGGTACAGGAGAAATCGGAGTGCTGCAGCAGGCCGAACTGACGCTCCTGGTGATCGCTGCGGAATCGCGGCCGCGTCCAGGCTATTTGTCGTTCGCGATTATCGCATCCGAAATCGCCGATGCCTGCTCCATAAAGCGCTGGATTGCTACGAGCGCGGGCGTGGTGCAGGCGCGATAGGTGCGGGAATAGTCGCGATATCCGCGGTTGAAGCTTTCGACGAGCTTCGCCCGCCGCAAGGCGCTCGTGCCCTCCGAATTCACCAGCTCGCGCATCTGCTCCCGCCAAGTCTGCCCCTCATTCGCGCCGCACAACTCGCGAAGATAGTGAAGAGTGCCTAGAATTTCGGCGAGACGGAAAAGCTGCGCGTCGTAAGGGCGGTCATCGGGACCGGCAGGCTTTGCAAGCGCTGGGGCTGAGGGCTGTTTCTGCGCGGCGGCTGCGGCCTGCGCCTGTGCTGAAACCGTGGCAGCAGCTATCACCACCGTGAGCGCGGCTGCAAATATCGCCGGCTTTGCTTGCCGCCCTAGCGTCATCCTTCGCCCTTATCCAAGGCCCGTTTCGCCCTTTCAATAGCCGCTTCCAGGCCGGGTGTGCGCCGGAGATGCTGTCTGGCTTCGGAACCAAACCAGCCCGCGTCCCTGACATCCGCGCTTGCTGCGAGCACTCCCGAAACCTCGTCCGCCGCATAAACCGCAATCGTATAATGCGCCTCGACCGCTCCATCGCTGCCGCGGACAATCGCGTCGGCAACATCGCCTAAAGTGAGATGCGAGGCAAGCAAACCTGTC
Organism: uncultured Rhodomicrobium sp.; assembly: GCA_964498645.1. Classification (GTDB taxonomy): domain Bacteria; phylum Pseudomonadota; class Alphaproteobacteria; order Rhizobiales; family Rhodomicrobiaceae; genus Rhodomicrobium. The sequence continues at coordinate 1,216 of CAZCIF010000150.1, forward strand.
TCTTCCCGAAGTTCGCGCCGGGCAGCGTCTAATGCTGTCTCCCCAAGCTGGATTGCTCCGCCCGGAAGCGACCACGCCCCCTTATACACGCCTTTGCCGCGTTGAACGAGGAGCACATCGTCTCCCCGGAACACGGCAACGGAAACTCCCGCGCGCGGGTAGGGCTGGGTCATGAACTGACCAGGGCCATTTATGGGGCCTTTCCTCCGGTGGCTTGGCCGGTTTCAAGCGCGGCCGTTGTACCGGCCGGCGGCGCTCCGAACCATTGGCCTTTCGGTAGCAACCGCTCCCTGAGGAAGGAGACGAGTACCGGCGGGCGCACGATCTCCCCGAAGTCATGCACGGGCGGCGCCATCGCCAGCACCGCCACCAAGGCAACACCCATGAGCGCGGACGAGACCCGGGAACGGTAATCGAAGAGTTTGAGGGCCGTGCCGAAAGACCGCTTTATGGAAGCGCCTTCGATATCGACCGAATATATCTCGTCGAGAACGAGATGAATAATGAAACCGATTAAGACAAACAGGCCAGTGAGCCATGCCAAGGCTGGCGGCTCGCCGAAAACGCGGTCGAAGATAATTGCGGTCAGGCCCATAAAGAACGCACCCGCAAGCAGCGAATGGTAAATGCCGCGGTGCCTCGTCCGTTCCAGAAATACGGCATGAAGCCCATAGCGGACAGCGAGATAAACGGCGAGCCAGACAATCCATAGCTCGGCAATCGAATATTGTTTCTTGAAGCTGAACAGCGCGATGAAGGCTGTGACTACGCCAAGCGCGCTGAACAGCATGCGCGAAGGCACGGCCTTTTCGAGGTCGATATCGGGCAAGATGCCGCCGATTGCGCCCGCGAGCGTCAGCGTCAGCAAGTAATTATGCGGCGCGGCGTGCCCCGCGAGCGCGACGGTAGCGCAAAGGCCGCTTCCGACGGCCGCAACCGCTAGATGAGTGTTGAAGTTCGCCATTCGTACCCTCCGCTAACGCGACCTTAACCGATTCGCGTTCGCGGAGGCACACTGGATCCGGTTCGCGCCCCCGTTTCAAACAGCGATGGCGCTCGGCGCGAGCCCGCCAAACCGGCGCTCGCGGCGATGAAAAGAGGCCAGCGCTTCGGCGAGGTCTTCCGGCCCGAAGTCTGGCCAATGGCGCGGAGTGAAATGCAGCTCGGCATATGCGCTTTCCCAGAGGAGAAAATCCGATAAGCGCTGTTCGCCGCTCGTGCGGATCAAGAGATCGACGTCGCGGCAGGAATGCGTCCCGGCGAGCAGGCGCGAAAACGCTTCCCTCGTGAAGCCGCCCCCGCCATTCGCAGCCGCGGCCGCTGCCTCAAGGATCGCGTCGCGGGCGGAGTAGTCGAATGCGATGCGCAAATGGAGAGACTGGGCGTTTGCCGTTGCCGCCTCCGCATGAGCGATCAGCGGCGCAACGCCGTGCGGAAGCCTGTCGCGGCGGCCGATCATGGTCAGCCGGATATCGCTGTCGATAAGCCTCGCTATTTCGGTCCGCAGATAATGCCGCAGCAGCCCCATGAGCGCCGTCACTTCCGCCGGCGGGCGCTGCCAGTTATCGCTCGAAAAGGCATAGACGGTTAAGGTTGCGACGCCGAGGCCGTGCGCCGCCTCCGCCACGCGCCTGAGCGCCTCCACTCCCGCCTTATGTCCGGCGTGGCGCGGAAGACCGCGGCGGGCCGCCCACCGGCCATTACCATCCATGATGATGCCAACATGAATTTGGCTTTGTAGATTTCTTTGCATTGCAAAGTCTCCTGGCAAATAAAAGAACTTTTCTTATGCGGGCCGCAAGCGCAGGCTGGGTGCCGGGGCCTGGTCTTTCTTCGCCGCCCGGGCGGCATCGCGGACGACTTGCTCCAAGACCGACAGGTACTCAATAAAGCGCTGGCGCCCAGCCTCGGTGATCCGGCAAGTCGTCAGAGGACGGTTGCGCTCAAAACGCTTCTCGATTGTGACAAGGCCCGCTTCTTGAAGGATCTGCAGGTGACGGCTCAAATTCCCGTCCGTTAAACCGCATAGCTGTTTCAGGCTGGCAAACGCCAAGCCTTTCGGATGCGCCATGAGCGAGGTCATCACGCCGAGCCGCGCCTTTTCATGAATGATGCGGTCGAGGCCCTCATAGGAGAAGGGCGCGTCAACGGTTTTTTGCGGCATCGGTCTACTCCGTTGCGAAATGAAGGACAGCGGCTAGGAGCGACTGCCCGATCGCGAAGGGCACGCCCATCATCAACGGTGAGACGGTCCTGCTTTGGCTTGCGATGATGAGGACGAAGGCGCCTGCGAGAAAGTACCAGGCCCCGGCGAAGATCGCCGCGCGCGGGAGGGACCGCAGGGCTGCGAACAACCCAAGCGCTACGAGGATTTGCCATAGGCCTGGCAGCAGCCAGAGACCATCGGGCGCGAATGTGAAAAACACAGCAGCGACCACGCAGCCTGCGAATCCGGCGGGCAAGAACTGCTCGATAGCATTCAAAATCATCGCGGTTGAAAGCCCGCCATGGTGGCGCCGGGAGCGCGCAATCATCTCCGTCGCGATGAGCACCGCGCATACCACCGCAGTTACGATCCAGCAGGTTAGAAGTCTTTCCGCAGAACCCGCAAGCGTTTCTACCCATATGAGTTGAGCGGCTGACGTGGCAGCAGCAAGCGAGGCGGTTGCGGCGATGACCATCGGGCCAAAACCACGGAACATAGTTCCGGCCGCCAGCTGGCTCTTAATGTGGGTTATGTCCGCAAGCGCCTGCTCAAGATCGCTCATTTCGCCGCCCCAGATCACTTTGTATTACAAAGTAAAAATTGCCGGCTCCCTGCGCAAGCCTTTTTTTGCATCGCGCCATGCAAAAATAAACAACCTAAGATTGTCTTAGTTGAGACATCTTGCTAAAGTTGCCATTAAAGAACAAACACAAACCTAAACGGGGTAAGATGCGTTTTATTGCTCTGCCGCCGGCGCTATTACTGTTGACCGCCGCGCCTTTGGGACTGCTTGGCTGCAGTTCCGCCAATCCTCACACCGCTGGTTCTTCGCCGCCAGCGAAAGTGGAAGCGGCCGGGATTACAACCGCAATCTCTGCAGTTACGCTTGGCCCGATCTTCGGTCCGCCCAAGGAAACAAGCGATCGCATGGTGCGTATGCTGGATGCCGCGGCCACCCGGGCCAAGCTGTCGCTCTTGAATTACAGCGGCGCCGAGGGCGATTATTCCCTTCGAGGCGATCTGAGTGCAACGCGGCTTAAAGGCAAGATTAGAGTGATCTATAATTGGTATGTCTTGAACCGGCAGGGCGAAGAGGTGGGCCGCAAGCTGGGGATTGAAATGGCGGACGCCGTGGACGGCGCCGGCGGCGTATGGAGCGAAATTCCCGAGGCAAAGCTAGAAGCCGTTGCCGGACAGGGAGTCGCCGCGGTCCTTAGCCGCAATTAGCGCATTTCCGGCGGAAACAGAATCGCCGTCATTGCGACGGCGAGCCCCAGCTCGCGATCACGCTTCTCTCATACCAAATCCGGCTGAACGGTTCATCGACCCCCAAATGCTGTCCCGTGTCTGCGCAGCGGCATTGCACGCCGCGACGCGCACGGGATGATGAAGGAGGGCAGCCTATGAAGCGATCAAGCGGAGATGCGGTCAAAGCTTACGCCAAGCGCAACATGCCCGCCTCCACATGCACCTTGGCCTGCCTATTAAGCAAGTCGAGAAGCAGCAAAATCCGGTCGCTCTCGCGCACCTCAACTATCCGCCCGGTCAGCCCATCGAACGGCCCGCCATTGACCGTTACTTGCTGACCAGCGGCGAACGGTTTCTCCGGCTTGCGGATCATGCCGTTCACCTCGCGGGCCTTGAGGCTTGTGACAAAGCCGGAGGGCAGCAGCGATGGCATTTCACCGTTCCGGATTATAGAGCGCACGCCATAGGTGCCAAGCACCGGATGCCAGCATTGACCAGGCCAATGCTCGACAAACATATATCCTGGAAAAAGCGGGCGGGGCGCATCGTAAGCCCGGCGTGCGTGCCGGATGTGCTTGACGAGCATCGGGCAATAGACGGTGAAGCCTTGCCGGATCAGATTATCCAGCGCGAAAGCCTCGCGATTGGGTTGAGTGCTAAGAACGAACCAGCCGCTCCGTTGCGGCAACACACTTTTCTGCATTAAGTCACACCACATTCGCGCTGACCCAAACATGCCGGCCCCGAGAGGTTGCTACCTTTGCGTCAGAACACTAAGATTTTTTCCTTTATAGCAATAATGTCCTTTTACCAGCCGGAGCCTCACTGTCAATAAATAACCAACCGCCCTCGGAAACTCGCCCTGGCCGGCGGTGGGAGGCCGGATCGAAACAAGCGTGTCCGTGTTCGTGAAAGTGCTCATACCAGCTGGGCAAGCCACTTCACCGGGCGCCTTCGCGGCGCGGGAACGCGCTAGAAGGCCGCCCGCCTCAGAGCTGGATCACAAATTGGCCGGCATTCGATCTGTAAGTCCCGATAACATGTCTAGCCTTGTCGCCGCACGAGGCTTGAACCCGGCGCGCGCGGTATCGTGCGCTTGCCGGTACGAGACCCGGACCAATGTATGAAGTTGCTTCTAGTTGAAGACGATCCCATGGTGGGAGGGCTACTGAAAGCCGCTCTCAGCGAGGCTGGCTATAGCGTTGACCTTTGCGAGGACGCGGAATCTGCCGAGCTTGCGATGAAGGTGCAAAGCTTCGACGCTGTGGTCCTCGACATCGGGCTGCCGGATAAGTCCGGCCTTGATCTTTTGAAGTCGCTTCGCCACGCGCAGTCGGAAGTCCCTGTGCTGATCCTGTCCGCGAGATTTGCGCCACCGGATCGCGTCCTGGGTCTCGATCTCGGCGCCGACGACTATATGGTGAAGCCCTTCGATCTGGATGAACTGCTCGCAAGGCTACGTTCGATCATCCGCCGCCGGCAGGGACGCGCGGGGAACGCGGTGCGCGCGGGCGGGCTGGAGTTCGACCCGGCCAAGATGCGCGTGACGGTCGATGGCGATGAGGTCGCGCTACAACCGAAGGAACTTAAGCTCCTGACGCTACTGCTTAATCAGAAGGGCAAGCCGGCAAGCAAGACGCAGATCGAAGAGCAGATCTATGACGAAGGCGAAGACTTCGAAAGCAACACCATCGAAGCTCTCATTTACAGCTTACGGCGCAAGCTTGGCCGTGACCTTATCACAACGCGCCGCGGCCTCGGCTATCTGATCTCAGCATGAAGCGCCGGGGCTTTCTCAAAAACCGCTCGCTGACCTTCAAGCTTCTGGTTGGCACTTTGTCGGTACTATCCGCGTATGTCATTGTAATTGGGATCCTCGCTTACCTGAGCGCGAAAGACAGTATTGCGGAATCTCACGACCAATCCCTCATCGTGAATGCGAACGCGCTTCTATATATTATGCAGGAGGAAGCGCGGGGAGGCGGACTAGATAAGCCGATCAATTTCGATATCTCTGCAGATAACCTCAAAGGCGAAGACAAAAGTATCTTCGCAGCTATGTCGGAATACCGGATGCTTCGGGTCTGGTATAATTCGAAACTAGTGCTGAATTCGAACGATAGCACGCCCGGCTCCGTGCCACCCTTCCCGGAAGGCTTCTCCAATCAAGTCATCGGTGGCATGGATTGGCGCGTTTATTCCCTTAATTCGCTTTCGAAGGGTCTGATCATCGAGCTTGGCGAACAGGATCTTGCGCGGCAATATCTTGTTTTAAGCATCGCCAAAGACCTGGTCTTTCCTTTTCTGATTTCCCTTCCTGTCGTTGGACTTCTATTCTGGCGGGCCATCCGCTCGGGCATGTCCGGCCTTCATAGAGTGACGCGCCAGGTCAATACCCGCACACCGGAGCAAATGACGCCGCTCGAAACGGCCTGCGTGCCTCCAGACCTGCTCCCTCTTGTCAAGGCGATCAACGCGCTGCTCGAGAGGCTAGAACAATCGCTGTCACGGGAACGGCAAATCACGGAGCTTGCAGCTCACGAGCTGCGAACGCCGCTTACCGCTATCAAACTCCAGGCGCAAATGGGACTAAGAGCGTCATCGGATGAAGGCCGCGTTCAGGCTTTGAATGGCCTCTTGGAGGGGGTGGAGCGCTCAACTTACCTTGTTGAGCAGCTTCTGACCTTGACGCGCGTGGAGCAGACGCAGTTCGAGCTTTACGATCTGGATGCTTCCGCGGTCGCGGAGCGCGTGCGCCGGGAGCTGCTGCCGCTGAGCGAGCGCCGTGGGCAGCGAATACAACTCGCGATGGGCGGGCTGCTTTCCGTCCGTGCCAACGAAGATTTACTCTATTTGACTCTTAGAAACCTGATCGGCAACGCCGTCAAATATGCGCCAGCGAACAGCGATATTTTCATCAAGGGCGAGCGCAAACGGGATTCCACCGGTGTCGATGTGATTGATAGCGGGCCCGGAATTCCGGTATCGATCCGCGAGAAGATATTCGAGCGGTTTTTCCGGTATCATACGGGCAAAGTTCTCGGCAGTGGTCTCGGGCTAACCATCGCCCGCCAATGCGCCGGACAAATGAATGCTTCGCTTTCGTTGCATACGCCGGAAAGCGGAACCGGACTTTGCGTAAGGCTCCGTTTTCCCCACGAAGTGAGCGAAAAGGCGCGGCCGGTTGTAATTTCTTAAAATCTACAACGCCGCTCAGTTTGCGCTCATCTTTCCATGATATGCCCCTCCGCCGGACACGAGGGGCGCTATGGCATTAAAAATACTCTGCGATTTTGATGGGACCGTCTCGCAGGCGGATACGACGGACGCGATCTTCACGCGCTTTGCGCCCGCATGGCTTGAGATTGAAGCCATGTGGGAGGCCGGTGAGATTGGCTCTTCGGAATGCATGCGGCGCCAAGTCGAACTCATGGACGTGAGCTTGCCCGAGCTTGATGAAACGCTCGACGAGCTGGAAATCGATCCAACATTCCCTGCCTTCGTTCAGTTTTGCCAGGCTTCCAGGTTCGAGTTGATCGTGGTGAGCGACGGGGTCGATTATTTCATCCGCCGCATGTTACAGCGGGCAGGTCTTGCCCGTCTGCCTGTCCGGGCCAACCAGCTGATCCAGCGCGGCGAGCGGCGGTTTAGCCTTGGCCACCCTCATAAGGTTCAAAACTGTGTATCGGGAGCGGGGACATGCAAATGCGCCAGCGCGGCACCGGAATGCGCTCCCCGCCAGACGATGCTCATCGGAGACGCACGGTCGGATTTCTGCGTTTCGCACAAAGCCGGTATCGTGTTTGCAAAGAAAAGTTTGCTTCGTTACACGCGGGAGCATGGCATCGCAGCCTTCGAATATTCATCCTTCACCGATGTGCAAGCCATTTTGGAAGGACTGCCGGCCTCCAGATTTCAGCGTGAGCTGGGCATCGCATGCTGACGGGAAATTGCGCGAGCGCATGCGCCTAGAAATCATTCATCTCGACGAGGGGTTGACCGGCCAAGCCGCGTTCTTAAGCGCGTGCGCCGGGCGCGAGGCCGTGACCGTCGAAGCGAGGGATGAGGCGCGATACATCCGGCTCTGGGGCTGGGAGACCGATCTCAAACGCGTGTCGTCGAAGCTTCCGGAATACGGCGGCCCTACCCTTTCTTTTTTTGGCTCGGGTGACTTTCACCACGTCAGTGCGATGCTTATCGAGCGCGCTGCTTCTTCTGCCGGCCGGCCTTTCACCGTCGTGCATTTCGACAATCATCCAGACTGGGTGCGCCGGCGCCGCGGCATGCATTGCGGTTCATGGGTCAATCGCGCGCTCGCCATCCCGGAAGTCGCGAAAGTGGTCACGGCTGGCGTGTGCAGCAAAGACCTCCAGCACCCCGAGTGGAAAGGCGCCAATCTCGAAGCCCTCCGGCAGGGCAAGCTTGAGCT
>CAZCIF010000151.1:0-9048 GCA_964498645.1 uncultured Rhodomicrobium sp.
GGGCACAAGGGCACGGGCCTTGGCCTCGCGATCTCGCGGTCGCTCGCCGAGCTTCACGGTGGCAAGCTCGATATCAAGAGCAAGGCCGGCGAAGGCACGACCGTAACCTGTATCCTGCCTGTGCATGAGGAGAAGGGGCTGGCCCGCGAGGCCGCTTGACCCCTTGATGTCATGGCCGCACCCTCATCCTGAGCTTATCAAAGGAGATGCGGCCATCCAGTGCAACCGGCAATGCTTTCAATTTGCTGGCTCAGGCCCGGCCATGACAGCGGGCATCGCTCTCTACAGAGTACCTATGCCCCAAGCCAGCCTAAGGCCGTAAGCTGCCGTTTTGGTTGCCCGCGAGGATGTCTCCTGCCGAGACAAGATCGGCTCAGCTAGAAATCCTCCTATAAGCACTCGACAGGTTCGTTCAATCCACTGGTATCTGGCGGTGTAGGAGGTATGGCCATAGGCCTGGGGAACGGTCGGAAGCGGAAATACGCTTCGGTATCAAGGTGTCGTAAAGCATGCCAATAAATGCGCCGACTCTTAGCTGATACGAAAGTGATTTCGCAGCGCGAACGCAAATAGGAAGATGAGGGTTGCACTTAGAATGGATTGCAATAGCGATATTACTATAACAATGTCAGGAATGTTTAGGATTGCCCTTTGCGCATTAGTTATGCTGTATAAGCAAGCATACGATGCAGAAAGAAACTCTGACTTTTCCCAATGTATTATAAACAGTGCATTTTTTATTGACATAATAAACGCTTTTACCAAAGGTGTTCCGTCTCCAGAGAGGCAGTGCATATTATAAAAATTTAGAAAATGAGAAGTCGTATCGCTTCCTGCCTGAATATGTAATGAATTCATTGTTGCGATGTAAAGCATCGTAAAAAACAGTATACTAAGAAACCAAAACAATACGGGTCTAACAAGGCTCCTCCCGTAATCGCTAAGGGCGCCGTAACATAGACCTATCCAGTAGCGGGCGCCAAAGATCGAATCGACTACATGCCTCCTTGATTTCAGCTCACCGACAAAAAAATCGCGTTCACGCTCATGGTCGTTAACCGATGCAGCTAGCAACCTAAGTTTTCTATAGTACGCAATATTCTCAATACTATTGTTTCTTGGTGCAGTAATTGGGATATGTATGTTATCTAATCGAGGTGCCTCTCTAAAGGTTGCGGCCACAAAATTCGGAACGCCTTCGAATTTTGCATTAGCGAGAGAAAAAGATAGTTCGCTTCTAATTGCAAAAAAACTGACCCTCTCGGGAAAATTTGTTTCTTCAAATTCTGCGAGGCCTGAGAAGAGGGCTCTACTGAAATCTATCGAGTTCGTGAATTTAGCGCGACTAAACTCTACTGTATCAAGGAATTTAGCACCCAAGAACTCCGTATGATCAAGGAAGGTGGCGTTTCTGAATGTGACATCCTTGTTGAATGACGCACGAGAAAAGACGGCACCCAACTTAAAGCGCGTCCATCGAAAAAGCGCGCTTTCGGGAAAAACTGAATCGGTAAATTGGGCCAACCCCTCGAAACGCGTTCTTCTGAGGTCAGCGTTCTCAAACACCGTCGACCGGAAAACCGCTTCACCTGGAAATATTAGCCCGTTAAAAGATAAGTCATTAGATATAATGCAATTTGAGAAATCTGCCGTCGCGTCATCGAGCCATTTCTCGGCGTTCGCGTTCCACGAATTTGAATTTTCCAGAGCTGCGCGTTGAGCCAGCATCGTTTCCGCCCAGCGATTCCATTCGGTGGGGCCCTGCCGCAGAAGGCTGATCGTGTCGTGATTATTCATGACGCCATTAACAAGCCGCAACTGAAATAGTAAGCTATAATTAAGGTTGTATATTCTCCAAAGACAGCCTGAAAGCAAGACTTAGGGTGCAGAATTTCGAGCACCTGTGGCGGGCAGACAAGCACGCTTCAAAGGAAGGGGATTTGATATGCCAGCTAGTAGAGTGACAAGTGCATCTCCGTGGCACATCGTATTATTGCTAGATGATTCGAGTTCTCTTGCGGGAGAGCCTGCTCAGATCCTAAATAAAGCGCTTCGTGATATGATCGCAGAGATGGAAATTGCCGCGAAGGGGACGAAACCATACTTCAAAATTAGCATCATTCTTTTCGGTAGCTCGTCCAGGATTATCGCCGAAGCTGTTTCTGAGCGTGATATTGACTTAGACCGAGTGGCAGTTTTTAGCGGTTCGAGCGGATCGACAAATATCGGCTCCGCGCTGGCAACCGCTGCAAATCTTCTCGAAAGGAATCCTGGACGAGCTACTGATTTCCGCCCCTTCGTGTTTTTGTTTTCCGATGGCCTTCCAGATGATGCGCAGGAAGCTTTAACAGCAGCGCAACGCTTAAAATCCCTTAACATTCCCGCAGGAAGCCCGACAATTGTTTGTATCGGGCTAGGAGACACTGACGTTCATTTCATGAAATCAGTCGCATCCTCGCCCGAGCTATTCCTGCGTCTGTCTGATCCAATGTTTCTTACCAGGTTTTTCCCAGCTATTGGAACCGTTGCCGGAAGCAAAACAGGAGAGGCTTCCATAAAGCAGGCGATCATGAATATTTAGTTACCGGTCAACTGGCCCTGTGCTGCGATTGGCCAAGCCCGCGTAGGGGCATGAGCGTCGAGCTTGCCAATTTCCGGATTTGGAGGTTGTGTGGGCGGCCGTTAATCCTAGCACTATTTCCGCTGTCTCGACCCTAATCGGAAACAAGCGTCAGCCACTCGCGGGCGCGACTCTCTGGGTCGCTATGCGCCATGACATCGCTGACAACGGCTATACTGTCCGCTGCGGCGGCGAACACCAAAGGTGCTCGCTCAAGCGTGATGCCGCCGATCGCCACCAGCGGACGCTTCGCAAGCGCCTTCCATTCCCCGATGCGGCTCAAGCCCTGCGGCGCCCAGGGCATGACCTTCAGCGTGGTCTCGTAAATGGGACCGAGCGCGACATAGTCCGGATCTTCGCGCAGCGCTCGGTCGAGTTCTTCGTGGCTATGCGTCGAGATGCCAAGCCGGATGCCGGCGCGCCGGATCGCTGCCGTATCCGCCGTTTCGAGATCGCCCTGCCCGAGATGAATGAAGCCTGCGCCGCAATCGATGGCTTCCCGCCAATAGTCGTTGACCACCAGTTCGCAGCCATGGGCGCGGCAGACGGCAAGCGCCTCGCGGATCGCTGCGGGGAGAAGCGCCGACGCCGCCTCTTTGATGCGAAGCTGGACGAGCTTCACCCCGGCCTTCGCGAGCCTTCCCGCCCAGGCCGCATCCGGCACGATGGGATAAAACTTAGCGATCATGGCCGGTATCGCGGAAGGCAAGGCCGGCGACAGGGGTCGAAGGACTTGCCATGTCGCGAGGCGGCATAAGGCCCGCGCGATAGGCAAGCCGCCCCGCTTCGATAGCTTTTGCAAAGGCCGATGCCATGGCTACCGGGTCCTTCGCCTTCGCGACGGCGGTGTTAAGCAGTATCCCGTCGAAGCCCAGCTCCATCGCTTGCGCGGCGTGGGACGGCGCGCCGATGCCGGCATCGACGATCAGCGGCGTGTCCGGGAAATAGGCTCGCAGGCTGCGCAGCGCGTAAGGGTTGATCAATCCCCGCGCCGTCCCGATGGGCGCCGCCCAGGGCATCAGCACCTGGCAGCCCGCGCTCAACAGGCGCTCGGCGGCGCTCAAATCCTCTGTACAATAAGGGAAGACTTTGAACCCGTCGCGGGAAAGCGTCCCAGCCGCCTCGACCAGGCCGAAAACGTCCGGCTGAAGCGTGTCGTCATTGGCGATGACCTCCAGCTTTATCCGATCGGTCTCGAACAGCTCCCGCGCCATCTGCGCCGTTGCAATCGCTTCGCGCGGCGTATGGCAGCCGGCGGTATTCGGAAGGACGCGCACGCCAAGCCCCCTGACGAGATCCCAGAAACGCTGGCCGGCGCTCGCATCGCGGCTGCTTTCGCGCCGCAGGGAAACGGTCAGAACGGCCGGCCGTGCGGCCTCAACCGCCAGCCGCATGATTTCGGGCGAGGGATAAAGCGCCGTGCCCAGCAGGAGCCGCGAAGTGAGAGATTCGCCATAAACGGTGAGGCTATCGGTCATGCTTCACCCGCCCTGGCGCGGAGAGAGGATTTCGATGGCATCGCCTTCGGCAAGGCTTACTTCGGCGCGGAGTTTAGCCGGCACGAATTCACCGTTGCGCGCGGTCGCGACTTTCCCTTCCGAAAGGCCCAGCTCGCGGCAGAGGCCGGCCACCGTCCGGGCTTCCGTTTCCCGCGCCTCACCATTCACCGTGATCTTCAAAGACAACTCCCTCGCGCATCGTACCGTCCTCTATATAACCCGCGGCGAGCTGCGCGAGTATAGGCGCGGCGAGAAATCCATGCCGGTAAAGGCCATTGACGTACACGTGGCGCCCACGGACGATAATCTTGGGCGTATTGTCGGGGAAACTTGGCCGCACGCCCGCCGCTATATCCAGGATGCGCGCTTCGCCCAGCGCCGGAATGAGCGCATAGGCGCATGACATAAGCTCGGCAGCCGAACGCAAGGTAGGCGGCCCGGCATCCTCGCTTTCGATCACGGTCGCGCCAATCATGAAACGGTTTCCGGCCCAGGGCACGATGTAAAACGGAATGCGCGGGTGCAGAAGCCGCACGGGGCGATGGAGGGTCACGCCGGGGCATTCGAGAATGATGCGCTCCCCGCGCACGCCCCGCAGTGTCTTGAACCTGTGCCGCGCGCCAAGACCCCGGCAATCCACGGTCCAGCAGGCGCCGTCAGCCTCGTAAGCGCTGCTGTGGCAAATGACGCCGAGGCGCCGCGCTTCGCTTGCGAAAAACTCTAGCGCCGCGCATGGTTCGATATGCGCTTCGCCCGCAAAAAACAGCGCTTCCTGGAAACGCCCCTCAAGTGCAGGCTCCAGCGCGGCTATTTCTTCGGCGCCGATACGCCGGTAGCCGCTTGTCAGGGAAGCGAAGCGCTGGAAATCCGCGTAATCGCGGGCGGCGGCCACAACGAGCGTCCCGGCCATCGCAATGCCGGGGTAATGCTCCTGCCACAGCGGAAAGGATTCGATCCCGAGCGCCTGCGCCACCTCATGGCCCGGCTCGCCTTCGCAGTAAGGCGCCAGCATCGCCCCGGCCAATTGGCTCGCGGAACGCGGCGCCGGTATGCCGGCAGGATCCCATAAGGATACTTCATGCCCCCGGCGCTGAAGGAAGTAGGCCTGCCAAAGGCCGACGATACCTGCTCCGAGTACGTCGATTTTCGCCATGGCGTTCATTTGAGGGAGAAGCGCAAAAAAAGCAAGCAAGCGGCCATGGGGGCTTATCCGTTCTCCCGCGGGGGCAAGGGGAACGTGGTAACCGGATACGCAAAACTAAACCGGGGTTTGGCTCGCTTGCTTGCTGGAACCGGCGCGGGAATTGCGGCGCCCTCGCCGATGTTCTGTGTTTGTTCTAACGTCCCGCGCCTCTTGTGTCAAGTGCCTTTCGGCGCTAAAGACAAGCGGGGCCCTGGGAGAACGCCGTGACAATCGCAACAAACCTCTCCTCTTTCCTTACTGGCAAAACACCGTTCACTAAGCTTGCGTCAAGCGGCTATCCCGCGACGCGGCTGAGGCGAACAAGGCAAGCCGCATGGTCCCGCGCACTCGTAGCGGAGACCGTGCTCACGCCATCGACTTTGATCTGGCCTATTTTTGTCGTCGACGGCAAAAAGGCGCGGCAGGCAATCCCATCCATGCCGGGCGTCGAACGGCTTTCCATCGATCTCGCGGTCAGCGCGGCGGAAGAGGCGGCTGAGCTTGGGATTCCGGCGATTGCGCTCTTCCCCTATACCCAGCCGGAATTGCGCGATGAAGCCGCAACAGAGGCTTTCAATCCCGAAAACCTCGTTTGCCGGACGGTACGCGCCATCAAGGCCAAGGTTCCAGGCATCGGGATCATTTGCGATGTCGCGCTCGATCCTTACACCGCTCACGGCCATGACGGGCTCTTGATGGGCGGAGAGATTGCAAACGACGAGACGCTGGAGGCACTTGTCCGGCAGTCGCTGGTGCAGGCCGAGGCCGGCTGCGATATCCTGGCGCCATCGGACATGATGGACGGGCGGGTAGGCGCGATTCGTCAGGCGCTCGAAGCGCACGGCTTCAAGAATACGCTGATCATGTCCTATGCCGCGAAATATGCCTCGGCTTTCTATGGCCCGTTCCGCGACGCGGTTGGCTCGTCCGGCACCTTGAAAGGCGACAAGCGCACCTATCAGATGGACCCGGCCAATTCCGATGAGGCGATGCGTGAGGTGGCGCTCGATCTTGCCGAAGGCGCCGACATCGTGATGGTGAAGCCGGGCATGCCCTATCTCGACATCGTCCGCCGTGTCTCGGAGACCTTCCAGGTTCCGACCTTCGTCTATCAGGTATCGGGCGAATATGCGATGCTGACGGCTGCGGCCGCGAATGGCTGGCTCAGCCGCGAACGCTGCATGCTGGAAAGCTTGATGGCTTTCCGCCGCGCCGGCGCATCGGGTATTTTGACCTATTTCGCGGTGGAAGCGGCACGGCTCTTGAAGAGTGCGTGAATCAGGGCAATTTGGCGCTGCATTTCCCTCATTGGGAACGCAAGGAGATGCAGAGCCATGGCCCTTTCCCCACCCTTGGGTGAGCCGCCTGTCAGTCTGAAGGCGATAAAAGCTGCTGCTGGCAAGCTGAAAGGCGCGGTGCTGCGCACGCCTGCCGTCGAGGCGCCGAAGCTCTCCGCGCTCACGGCAGCGCAAATCTTCGTCAAATACGAGAACATGCAGGCGACCGGCAGCTTCAAGGAGCGCGGCGCGCTACTGAAGCTTCTCTCGCTCGACGATGCTGCGCGCAAAAGGGGCGTGATCGCAATTTCGGCCGGCAACCATGCCCAGGCCGTGGCCTATCACGCCGCCCGTCTCGGCATCCCGGCAACCGTGGTTATGCCAGAGAATACGCCCTTCAATAAGGTCGCCAATACGGAGAATTACGGGGCAAAGGTGATCCTCTCCGGCGAGAGCGTCGCGGAGTCGCGAACGCTCGCCGACAAGCTTATAGCCGCGCATGGCTACACGCTCATTCATCCTTTTGACGATCCCATCGTGATCGCAGGCCAAGGCACGGCCGGGCTTGAATTCATCGAGGACTGGCCGGCCCTCGATTGCATGGTTGTCCCCATTGGAGGGGGTGGCTTCATCGCCGGCGTTGCAACGGCGGTGAAGGCGTTGAAGCCCGGCATCGAGATCATCGGGGTGCAGGTGGAATCCTATCCTTCCGCCTATGCGGCGCTGCGCGGAGAGACCCCGAAATGCGGCGGGCCGACCTTGGCGGAGGGCATCGCGGTAAAGGCTTGCGGCCTTCACACGCTCCCCATCATCCGCGAGCTGGTCAAAGACATCGTGCTTGTCAGCGAGGCGGAGATCGAGCAGGCGATCTTCATCCTGGCAACCCTGCAGAAGACGGTTGCCGAGGGCGCCAGCGCCGCAGGCTTGGCGGCCGTCCTTTCCCGCAAGCCCCAATTTGCCGGGCGGCGCGTTGGGCTGTTTCAAAGCGGCGCAAATATCGATCCGCGCGTGCTGGCATCGATCCTGATGCGTGGGCTGGAGCGGGAGAGCAAAATCGTATCGCTTCGCGTCTCGATCACAGACACGCCAGGAATGCTCGGGGAGATCGCCACGGAACTGGGGCGGTGCGGCGCAAATATCCTTGAGGTGTATCACCGCCGCTTTTATCTTGACGTGCCGGCAAAAGGGGCTGTCGTCGAGATCGTGATCGAGACGAAGGACCGGGCGCATGCGGATCGCACCGTGGAGCGGCTGCAGGCCCGCGGCTTCAAGGTCGAGCGGATGAACAGCGTCTGGGGGGATGGCCTTGCCAGTGCGCCGGTCTAAACATGTTGTTTCCGCGCGTCAGCGGACCGATGGAGTATCAAGTGAGGAAGACATTATTTGCGGCAGGACTGGCCGGGGCCGGCCTGATCGCCGGCAGCGTTGCCATAGCCCAGCATCACAATCACGGTGCGCACCACATGCAGGCAGAACTAGCAGCCGATTCGCGCGTGCTGGTCGCGTTCCCCGGCAAGCTCGCCGAACATACGCTCTCGAATATGCGCGATCACCTCGCGGCTTTGCAGGAAATCCAGGAGGCGCTCGCAAAGGGCGATAATGGCAAGGCGGCGAAAATCGCTGAGGACCGCCTTGGCATGAGCTCGCTGACCCTGCATGGGGCGCATGACGTGGCGGGATACATGCCAAAGGGCATGCAGGATATCGGCTCCGGGATGCACCGCTCGGCGAGCCGCTTCGCCGTTGAGGCGCAGAATGCCGGTGTGACCGGAGACCTCAAGCCCGCGCTTGCGGCGCTGGCAACCGTAACGGGCCAGTGCGTCGGCTGTCACGCGCAATATCGCTTGAAATAGTTCCGCGCGGGCGGGCCGGGCCACGGCCAGCAGGCGGTTCTGATTATCCTTATTGGGTGCTATCGTAGCGGCGGCCAGTTCTTGCGGTGGGGGATTGGCATGCCAGCATGCTTACAGTTGAGCCACGGGCCAATAGGTCGGCTTCTTGGCATATTACAGCTCAGAGGAACCGCCCTACCGTGCCTTTTTTAGGCGGCCAGAACCTTTACCAGCCCAAGGCCGACAAGCTCCTTCAAGATGTCTATAGCGTTCGTCGCGATCTCGCCGTCCTTGAAAGTGATATGGCCGAGGTCACTGAAGTCTGAGGGGAAATTGACACCATCCTCACGGACGATAATGATTTTTCGGTCCCAGCGAATGCTCGCTGCTCCTAGTTCATAGACGACGTTCTCACTCGGGCGCCAAACCTCTTCGTAGTCCCCATTCTTATTCTTTCTGAAGAACTGCTCGTCTTTGGTAAAGATAAAGATGCCGGCGCTACAATCCTCCATCAGCTCGGCTACTTTTCCAGAAATCGGACGACCCTTGTTCGGCTCATCGACCGCAACCTTGTAGGGGATTTTGAATTGATCAAGGATCTTCTTTAGATCTTCAAGCGGCTTCCGATTTTTGCCGT
>CAZCIF010000152.1:0-823 GCA_964498645.1 uncultured Rhodomicrobium sp.
GCGTGGCAATGGTGTTGCTCTCATTGAAAAGCGCGGCTTATTGGCTGACGGGCTCCGTTGCGCTTATGTCGGACGCGCTCGAAAGCATCATTAATGTGGTGGCGGCCGGCGCGGCCTATTTTGCGCTTCGCGTCAGCGTGACGCCTCCCGACGCCGATCATCCTTTCGGGCATCATAAGGCCGAATATTTTTCCGCTGTACTCGAAGGATCGATGATTATCGTCGCGGCGTTCGCGATCTTCCGGGAAGCTGCTATACATTTCTTCGAGCCGAAAGCACTGGACGCGCCTGGGCTAGGCATCGCGATCAACGCCGTATCCTCCGCCATCAATGCCGTATGGGGATGGCATCTCATCAGAATCGGGCGCCGCGAAAAGTCGCCCGCGCTCGGAGCCGACGGACGGCATGTGCTCGCCGACGCGGTCTCCTCCTGGGGCGTGATTATTGGCGTGATCGCGGCCGTTCTTTCGGGCTGGCTGCAACTCGACGCGCTTATTGCTGCAGGGGTCGGCGTTTACATCCTTGTGTCCGGATGGCGGCTTCTTAAGGAAAGCGTCGGCGGATTGATGGACCAGGCCGCCGACCCGGCGACGCTTGCGGCCATTCAGGCCAGCATCGCTAAGGCCGCGCAGGGGGCCATCGAGGCGCACGACTTGCAGACGCGGCATGCGGGACCCGTCACCTTCATTCAATTTCACCTTGTGGTGCCGGCGGCCATGACGGTCACGGAGGCGCACGATATTTGCGACCGCATCGAAAACACCCTGCGCGAAGCGGTTCCAGGGGCACGCGTTGCGATCCATGTCGAGCCAGAGGACAAGGC
>CAZCIF010000152.1:833-2852 GCA_964498645.1 uncultured Rhodomicrobium sp.
CTGGCATCGTGATGCGGTCACGCGCCGTCGGCCTCTCTTAGGCGTTTTAGCGGCTGGTCCCGTAGACCTCGATCATCTCCCGCATGGCCTGCACGCTCTCGCCCAGCGCAAACCAGTAAGGAACGGGAAGTTCCAGGTTGAAAATCACATCGGGCTCGAAGGTGAATTGAGCCATCATGTCAAGCCACGGTAGGTTGCCCCAGCCGATGGGAAGGTGAAGGTCCCCGAGGCCAAAGGCAACCCGCTCGGAGCGCGCATAGGTACGAAGCTGATGGGGATCGCCGAACGAGTCGTGAATATGAAGATGCCTTGCGACGGGCGCGAGCGCTTTCGCCTCTTCGATGAAATCGGCCCCTTGCGCCTTGCAGGTGATAGCGCCGTGAGAAAAGTCGAGGCATGCGCGCACATTCGGATGGCCGATGGCCTCGATCTCGCGCGCAAGCCGCGATGGCAGCGCCGTGTGCGAACCGGGGTCGCTTACAAAGATATTCTCGACCGCGATGAGCATGGAATGGTTTGCCGCGATCTCGCCAAGCCCGGCAAAAGCGCCGCGCTGTACGGCATAGGCCTCCTCGATCGCGGCCTCGCTTTGCGCCGGCATATGCCCCGTGTGCAGAACGAGATGCACCGCTCCGATTTCAGCCGCAACCTCGATCGCCGCCTTCGCCACGGCGAGATGGCGCGATAGGTTCGCCGGCTCATTCATAAAGTTGATGGCAATCGGCCCGTGCGCGGTGTAGCTGAGGCCTCGCACGGCGATGGCATCCTTCAGCCGGCGCATTTGCCCCGGCAGGATGCGGCCCCCGGCGATCAGGTCCATCGCGAAGATGGGAAGCTCGACGAACTGCACGCCAAGCTCCGCGGCTTCATCGAGATTGCGCCTCAACTGCTCGAAATTGTGATCTTCCGAGACGCCGCTCGAAAACCCGGCGCCGCGCACCGCTGCCATTGCAAAATCCCGCTTGTTGCCGGCGCCGTTCGCTCAGACCCCGCGAACCGTCACGCCGATTGCTAGAAGAATGTAAGCTGCCGCAGGCGCCCACCAGGAGCCGCTGAGGGGAACCGATGCAGCCACCTGCGGCACGAAATGGCCGAGGACGGCAAGCAGGAAGATAAGGAGAGAGACGAAAAACGTCGTATTGGTGGGTGGTGTTAACCGCGGCATGATTTCCCCCGAAAATCGCGTGTGTTGTACCATGCGCCTGCGACAAGCCTGTGACACAGGCGCGCGATTGGCATCCTAGCGAAGCTTGGCCGCCGGGCAAGGAGTTTCAGGGGTGCTGCGTTCGCCGATGCACGCATGAAACCTCGCGTCTGCGTCCGGCCGTCATCGCGAGGCGGCTTTAGCCGCCGTGGCGATCCAAAGCAACGGCGGAGGCTTGGCCCTGGATTGCTTCGCTTCGCTCGCAATGACGGCGATAAGACTCCTCATGAAAACAAGAACATAGGCCCAGCTCAAACCAAGCTGTTGCAGAAGCGCTGGATACGGCGGCAAGCCTCCTCAAGCTCCTGCGCGGAAGTCGCATAGGAGATGCGGAAGTAAGGCGACAGGCCGAACGCCGCGCCGTGCACAACCGCAACGCCCTCATCCTCAAGCAGCGCCGTCACCACATCCTCATCATTCTCCAGCGTCTTGCCGGCAGGCGTCTTCTTGCCGATCAGCTTCGCGCAGGACGGATAGACATAGAAGGCCCCCTCCGGCACCGGGCATTCGATGCCCTTCGCCTGGTTCAGCATCGAAACCACGAGATCGCGGCGCTCCTTGAAGCTTTGGGCGCGCTCCTTCAAGAAATCCTGCGGCCCGTTCAGCGCCTCGACACTCGCCCACTGGCTGATGCTCGTTGCGTTCGAGGTGGTCTGCGACTGAAGCTTGGTCATCGCCTTGATGAGATGCTCTGGCCCCGCGCAATAGCCGATACGCCAGCCAGTCATGGCATAGGCCTTGGAGACGCCATTCGTGGTCAGCGTGCGCTCGTAAAGGCCGGGTTCGACTTGAGCGGGCGTGGCGAACTCGAACCC
>CAZCIF010000152.1:2862-9031 GCA_964498645.1 uncultured Rhodomicrobium sp.
CCATCATAGACGAGATGCTCGTACATGTCGTCCGTCAGCACCCACACATGCGGATGCCGCATCAGCACATCGGTAAGCGCCTTCAACTCGGCGCGCGAATAGGCTGCGCCCGTCGGGTTCGACGGATGGTTGAAGATGAACCATTTCGTCTTCGGCGTGATGGCGGCCTCGAGCGTTTCGGGCTTCAGCTTGAAGCGCATCTCGATTCCGGCCCCGGCGAACACCGGCGTTCCGCCGGCGAGCAGCACAATATCGGGATAGGACACCCAGTAAGGCGCCGGGATCACCACCTCGTCGCCGGGGTTCAGCGTCGCCATCATCGCATTGTAGATGATCTTCTTGCCGCCCGGCGCGACGAAGGCTTGCGCAGGCTTATAGTCCAAGCCGTTTTCGCGCTTGAACTTCTTGCAAATAGCATCCTTCAACTCGGGGATGCCGTCCACATTGGTATATTTTGTCTTGCCGTCCCGGATCGCCTAGATTGCCGCTTCTTTGATATTATCTGGTGTGTCAAAATCGGTCTCGCCCGCGCCGAGGCTGATCACATCCTTCCCCGCCGCTTTCAGATCGCGCGCCTTGGACGACACCGCGATGGTGGGCGAGGGCTTCACGCGGGCAAGCGCGTCGGACAAGAAGGCCATGGTCTACTCTCCAAGATGGGATTGCCGCCGCAAGCTATGCTTGCTGCGCGGCCTGCGCAAGAGTTAGCCGCGCCATCCGCACTGTTTTTAGATAAAGACCGGCAAAAAGAATAATGGATCGCACACCAATCGCCGTGTTTCTATAATGACAGCGTGGGCTGGATGCATAGTTTAAAACCCCGTAAGTCCGCCGGGAACCCCTTCGATTCTTGCCGCCGTTAACCAAAGTCCGGAGAGTGCAAAGTTCTTATTGCAAACTTGCTACAAGCTGGTAGCTTTGGCGCGTGTATTTCCTAAAAGACCACACCTTGAGCACGAGTACAGCGTTATTTAGCACGGTGAATCGAGTCAAGCGGAATGCGTCTGCATTCACTTGGCTCGCTTTTAGACCGCGCAGCATCCGCCACAGGATCGCGCTTCTGGTCATCGCGTTGATGGTGCCCATGAACGCGCTGGTTGTCGGGGCGATCGTGAATCTTGCGAATAAGTCCCACGAGGCTCAATACAGCGAATTGCGGTACACGGCCCGCGCCGTCGCCAACTCGCTTGAAGCGCAACTTCAGCGTTATCTTGCCATTGCCAGGGCGCTTTCCGCCTCAACCTCGCTTCTCGAAGAAGACTTAAGTGCATTCCGCGCTCAAGCTTAGGCGGCGCTGCCGGACCCGTTCGAAGCCTGGGCCGTGGTTTCCCTCCCCGGCGGCCAGCAGCTTATGAACCTGTTTCCGATAGAGACTTCTGCGCGCAGGAACCCCGAGGCCATCGCGGCGCAACAGCGGGCTTTCGCTACAAAGTCGCCGCTGATCGCAGGCGTTTTCCGCTGCACGAACCGCAGCGAATGGATTCCAACCGTCGCGTTTCCCGTTTTTCGCACTGGCCAGCCCTTCCGGGAGCTATCGATATCCATCAGGGTCGATGCCTTTATGCGTCTTCTCAATTCCGTGCACTTGCCAGAAGGATGGATCGCGGGGATCGCGGACACTGAAGGCCGCTACCTTACACGCACCGCCGGAGGGCCTAGCGTTGTCGGTCAGCCGGTTTCCGAAGGATGGCACGAAACCCTCGGCCGGGCAGGTATCACCAAGTTCCAGTCACTGGAAGGCGACGAAATCGTCAACGCGAACGAAGTTTTGTCTTTGGGTGGCTGGACGGTGGCCATCGCAGTGAAGGAGAGTGTGCTCGAGGCTCCGGTTTCAAGCACCTTGCGCTGGGCTATCTCGACCGGAGTTATCGTATCTCTGCTTAGTTTGATGTTTGCCATTTACGTTGCCCGCCGCATTACCCGTCCCATCCAGGATTTGGAACGTAACGCTGCCGCGCTTGTCAGCGGGTATCCCGCCAGCCTGGCCGATAGCCTGCCGGAAGTTGGCCGCGTTTGGGATGCTTTGCAGACAGCCGTAGCCGAGCGGCAACGCTTCGAGCAGAACCTTCAGGTGAGCGAGGAACTGCTTAGGACGGCGGCGGAGGGCGCGCAGTTCGGCGCACACGATTTCGACGCCGTTACCGGCCGTTTGAAATGGTCGCTCCAGCTCAAGCGTATGGTTGGACACAATTGCGCCGGCCATGATGTGTCGCAGGAAACCGCCGCGTCCTTCATCCATCCCGAGGACCGCGAACAGACAAAAGCCGTGTTATGCGACATCATCAAAGGAGAGCAACAGAGTTACGAGATAGAATTCAGGATCGTTCGCAGCGATGGCGAGGTGCGCTGGGTCATCGACCGTGGGCAAATTATCAGGGATGCCGGTAGCGGCCGGGTTTTACGGGTCATCGGCGTCCTCATCGACATCACTGGGCGGAAGCATAACGAACTCCGTCAGCAAACCCTGCTCAAGGAGTTGAGCCACCGCGTCAGGAACACGCTTGCCATCGTGCAATCGATTTCCATGCAGACTTTGCGCAGCACCAAGGACCCGGCGCAGTTCGCCGATGTTTTTTCCGAACGTCTCATGGCGCTCGCCAGGGCGCACGGCCTGCTGACACAGAGAGCGTGGGAAGGAGCGCCTCTCGACTCCATCGTGAAGGAGGCCATCGCGCCCTTCCTTTCCAGCGCGGGCGAAAGCGCTTTCAAGATGAACGGCCCCGCCGCCGATATTCCCGCGAACTCGGCCATCACGCTAGCGCTGATGTTTCACGAACTCCTAACGAACGCCGCGAAGTACGGCGCGCTTTCGGAGCCGCATGGCCGGGTCACGATCGAATGGGACATCATCGAAGCCGCAGGTGGCAAGCAGCTCGGCCTGCGCTGGGCCGAGGAAGGGGGCCCAACGCCGCAAAAGCCGTCGCGGCTGGGTTTCGGGACGCGCCTGCTCACGATGAGCGCAGACCAGCTCGATGGCCAAATGGAGATCGACTATGCGCCCGGCGGATTGCGCTGCCATCTGCGCTTTCCACTTCAAGGTTCCGGAATGCCGTCCCTTTCCTAGAATAAGCCTTTAGCTTCGCCATATTTTTACCGGTTTCCCCCTTATGCTGCGCCGCACAAATGGGACAGCGTGTGGCGCGGTTTTTGCATTGCCTCCGCTTGGCGCTTTTTGCCCTATCGCAATTCACGACGGAGCGGGTTTATCATTCATGAAGCGAAAGCTTATCGTATTGCTATTGGCCGCAGCCCCATTCACGTCCGCTCAAGCCGAAGAGCTTACCGGCACAGAGCTGCATAAGGCGGTCGCAGGCAGAACGGTTTATATCGACACCCCCATGGGCGAAGTGCCGATCCGCTATTCTGCGAATGGCGGCATTAGCGGCCGGACCGAACTTGCGCTGCTCGACGGCGAATCGACGGCATCGGATCGGGGGCGCTGGTGGGTCTCCGATAAAAAGCTTTGCATTCAGTGGCATAATTGGATGGGCGGCAGAGCGCATTGCTTCACGATGCACCGGCTCACCCCTAATGTCGTCCGCTGGCATCGCGACGATGGCAAAAGCGGAACCGCGCGGCTCGGCTAAACGGTCTCCCGCTCATCGCCGGGGGCGGGTGGTTGCCTTTTGCTCAATCCGTTCGACTGGCGGCGGACTCCACTTGCCGGTCAGCGCTTCGGATTTGGGCGCATACATCCTCATTGTGAGGTTGAAGGGGCCTTTCGGGGCTGGGAGCCAGTTGGCTTCCTTGCCAGCACCGGGGCTTCCGTTTTGGATATAAAGATCGAGGGAGCCATCGGCCTCGCGTTGAAGCGGCATCCAGCTGCTGATCGCAAAGCGGTTAAGCGGATTTGCAGCGGGGAAGCCCTCGGGGTCATAGAGCGTGACTGACCAGAACGCGTTGACGGGCGGGACGTTATCCTTGGTAAAGTGAATCCTGTACTTGCGGGAGCCGTCGAGTGGGTTTCCAACGTTATCGGCAAGGTTGAGGGGATTGATTGCGTCCTCGGGCAAATTTGCTCCAAGTCCCAGCTGCGCAACCATCGCTCTTTTGAGATAGTAATTGCCGTAGACGCCCATCGTGTTGGTATTCATGGACCAGCCATTCACCACGCTGGCCAGGGTGGGCATTTTCCACGCCATAAGCTGTTGAGCGTCTTTAGGCGCGCGCATCAATGCGTTCCTGACTTCGGGATCGAGCATCTCAAGCTGCAGGTCTTCTCCGGGCGAAATCCCTATCCGTTTCATGCGCGCAATGACAGGCTCATCGGTGATATGAGGAGGCTGCAGCTTCAGGAGGCTGGCGGCACATGTGAAGAATTTGTCAGCCGGCATAGCATCCACCTGGGTCTTAGGCGGCGTCTTCATGTCTACCGACGGGTCGATCTCGACGCTGACGGGTTCCGGTTCTTTTCCCCATTGCGAAAGCGGGGTTATTTTGTAGCCGGCCTGAATCTTATGAACCGCTTCGTAATCCTGAGGTCCATCGGTTTTGGTCCGGCCGATGATCCACACATAGGGCGTGGGCGCTTTGATTCGGGTGAACCCGGCGGGAACTGTGCCTGTCCAGCTAGGCGGCGTCACGAGGTAGGTGGCCGCCTGCGTCCCCGTCGTGCGCCAGCCAGGCGACGCGAAAACGTCGGTCCACATATCGAGCATGGGCAGAAGATAGTAGCGCCCTCCGGTGTCTGGGGCGGAAACCAGCATCGGTTCTCCGGTAAGATCGAGCCAGGCAATGGAGTAGAGCGTATCGAAGTTCGGCCGCACCACCCCCTTGAATGTGACAGGCGGATATTCGGGAACGTTCACGAACATGTTCATCGGCCCTTTCCCGAACTCCTTCCCAGCTTCGATATTCGTGGACTGCTTCCGGGTGATGTCCATGGTCACGAGCGGATAGAAGTAGAGGTAGGCTTCCACGGCGATTGCGTGCGCCTCATCGGCAGTTATGGCCGTTTGCCCGGTTGCGGGGGCTGGCTGCCAAAGCAATTGGCTCGCGATAACGGCGATCAATGTTGAGAAGCTCTTTCTAAATGGGGTCTTGGCTGGATGAAGGCCGGCCATTTCGCTCTCCGCGTCTCATGGGAAAATGGGAAGGCGGGTGTGTTCAAGACTAGACTAGGTCTAGAATGTCATCTGCCGATAAAGATCAGCGTCTGAGTTTGACGGGAGAAATTTACTATTGTGAAAGTATAAGCCTTAAAGCAATCCAGAAGCCGCCTCGCGATGATGGTTTACATACGCGGTTAGGCGTCTTTACGCGTTTGACGATTTCACATTTACGCCCCAAGCGAAGGCGATGCGGGTGAGCGAAACGCCGCCGTAATGCTCCGGCGCCGCTGCGACCACAACGCCGCCGAGCCCGCCATAAAATGCACAGGCGTTTTCGTTGTCCTTCAAGGCCCAAACGACGAGGCGGACAAGCCCTTCACGCTTAAGCTCTTGCCTTGCCATTGCAAACAGGCGGCTTCCGAGGCCCAGGCCTTGATAAACGGGGGTGACATAGAGTTCGAAAATCTCGCCCGCGGGCCACGGCCATGTTCCCCGCGCCTGTCCCCAGGTCGCATAACCCTGAGGCATGCCATCGAAAACAAGGAGAGTGACGTTAGACCCCCGCTCGATCTGGCGCTGCCACCAGGCAGGGCCCCGCCGCGCGATCATGCGCTCAAGATGAATATGCGGAATAAGTCCTTGATAGGTGGAGCGCCAGGCCGCGTCATGAATAGCCGCCACCGCATTTGCGTCGGACGGCGATGCCTGCCTGAAACTGATCAGTTCCGCTCCCATAAAATAAGCTTACATCCAGCTTTTGCGATTAGCGAGAGCCAACAAGCTATGTTGATGAATTTTATTGCGTTCAATCAAAACCATTCGTTGAGGGATGGTCTTCGGCCTTGCGGAGAAGGCGGCTTAAAATCTGAGCAACCAATTTTCCGTCCTCGTCGCCGATCCGCGCAAGAACCGCACGGTCGGCGCGGCGGGCATGGGGCTTGATGGCTTCGAGGAGCTCACGGCCTTCGGCCGATAGGCTGACGGCATAGGTGCGCCCGTCCTCACTCGTCCGCTCGCGCTCGATCACACCGCGCCTCAAGAGACGCTGCACCACATCGGCAAGCGTGGAGCGATCGATGCCCGTAAGCCGCACGAGATCGGTCTGGCTAAGACCCTCA
>CAZCIF010000153.1:0-492 GCA_964498645.1 uncultured Rhodomicrobium sp.
GGCAGCCCTTGACCGCCAAATTCCTTCGGAACTGACAGGCTCCCCCAGCCGCCTTCAACCCACTTGCGGTAGGCCCCGGTGAAGCCCTCCGGCATCACAACCTCGCTGCCTACGAGGCGCGCGCCTTGCGTATCGCCCGCCCGGTTCGTGGGCGCCAGCTCCTCATTGGCGAATCGGGCCGCCTCCTCAAGGATCGCGCCCGCCGTGTCCATATCGAGATCCTCGAACAGGCCGCGCTCGATGAGCTGTGAAAATCCTGCGATGTGGTTAAGGGTGAAGGCGATGTCCGCGACGGGTGCGCGATAGATCATTGATCCTACCCAGGTTCAGCTTGCCTTGAAGGCAGGTTGGCGCGGCGTTTGCGCCGGCCATCACCCCTGCGGATGAATCGTTACAGTAATCCGAAATGCGGCGGTGCAAAATAGATTTATACGCATGTGTTCACCGCTGGATATGCGCGCGCAGCAGGGATTCCAACCAAAGCCCATCTCA
>CAZCIF010000153.1:502-8975 GCA_964498645.1 uncultured Rhodomicrobium sp.
CATCGGCGGGCCGGGCCGGCAGATGTGGGTTGCCAGCGCGCCCTCTGTTTCAAGAGCGCGCGGACGCCCGTGACTGCTGCCTTCGACAAAGTCAAAGGAGCGGCCACCGGGATCGATCAACGGCGTTTGTTATTCGGTCCGCAAATTGCCGGCAGAGGCCTTGCCGGTGCGGCGGTCTTCCTCGATGTCGAAAGAGACCTTTTGGCCTTCCACCAGATTGCGGATGCCTGCGCGTTCAAGTGCAGTTGCATGCACGAAAACGTCCTTGCCGCCGCCGTCCGGTTGAATAAAACCAAAGCCTTTTTGACCGTTGTAAAACTTCACGGTGCCCGTAGTCATGGATCTTCCTTTTTGTAACTGGGTGCAAATGAGCTTGGCGGCGCTGCGCGCTGCCATAACTCCGTTCGTCGATTTTTGGAGAGATTTCACAACGCGCCCGGCTATGCCAAGGTCTAACGGCTAATTTTCTGGCCAAATTCGATACAGCTATATAGCCCGGCTGAGACCCGATAACAAGCCTGCTTGCGGGAGGAGCCAGATAAGCCAATGAAAACAATGGTAACTTTCATAACCGGTCTCGATGCACCCTGTAAACACGAGAGCATCGGCACCGGTTCCGGCAGTCCGACTCACTAGATTTCTTCGGTCCAAACACGAAATCCTGACAGGACGCCGGGACCGAACATATGAGTCAAGGGGACATCGGCGGCATCTCTGCCTTGCGCGATAAGAACACGCCCGAACCGGACGCCATTATTGCGCGGATCGAAAGTATACCAGCGTCCGCCGAGATAAACCTCCATCCAGGCCGCGAAGTCCATTGGTGCATGGGGCGGCGGGATACCGATATCGCTTACATAGCCGGTGCAATAGCGCGCGGGGATGTTGAGGCACCGGCAGAATGCGACGGCGAGGTGCGCGAAGTCCCGGCAGACGCCGCCGCGCTCCGCATAGGCTTGAGCCGCCGTGCGGGTGGGCCGGGCGTGTTCATATCCGAAAACGAGATGGTTATGCACGAAGTCGCAAATGGCTTGAACGCGCGGCCAGCCGAGCGGCGTATGTCTGAAAAGGCGCCAGGCTTCTTCCGACAAGACGTCGGTCTCGCAATAGCGGCTGCCGAGCAAGAATTGAAGCGTTTCCGCAGGCAAATGCTGGACCTGATGTTGCAAGGCGTTCAAGTCTACCGGATCGGGTGCGCCGGCATCGCGGATGACCGTATCTGTTCCAAGCGTGAAGCGCCCTGCGGGAGCCATGAGCCGGTTGCACCAATTGCCGAAACCGTCACGGTAGCCTTCGACCGGTACGGGTGGGTTCGTCACTAGGTGATCGGGACGCTCGAGATCTGAGACACGCGAAAAGTGCACATTAAGGGCCGCGATCATCGGCGTCGTTTGTGGAAGGTCGAAGGTCAACTCGCACCCAACGCGAATACGCATGTCAGCTCCTTCCCGGCTGCCTGCTTCGATGCCCGAAGATACGAAAGTACGGCCAAGCCCACGGCATCTCTGAGCATTCGCCGCGCATTGCTATCAAGCGCGGCTCAGCTGAGCAGATTGCTGCCTGCGAATGGCATCTTCCAAGCGCCGCCGCACAATGCGGAAAGTGTCGCGGACGGCTATCTGCATCGCATCGTGCCGCCTGCCCGCGCCGGGATCGTGGTTCACGTTGACATCGGGGCCGCCTTCAACCGTAAGCCGGACCCGAAGCCGGTACGGATCGCCCGAGAAATGCTTGGCGCGCGGTTCGGACACAACAATATTCGATGAAGTTATGTGCGCATCGATATCGGATAAGTTTTCCATCTCGTGGCGAATGTAACCTTCGATGACATCTGAATGCCGGACGCCTTCGAAGGTGATTTGGATCGGAGTAAGCATAGTGGGAGCCTCATTGTTTGGCAGCTCCCAGCCGGTGGCGCTGCATCGATTAAGAAATTCGTATTGCTGAGCACGGCGGCGGCCTTGCAGGCAGCGTAGCCGTTTAGTCTATCTTTTTGAGCGGCCGGATCTTAATGAAACAAGCAAGCAGGACGGTCGGTATTGACCGTTAACACTCCGGGCCGCCATGCTTCAGCCCTTCCGCGGTCAAGCGATAAAGCCGGAACCCCGAAGCCCTTTTCGACCGATCCTCGCAAACGAGCTGCCGTTCGATCAGGTCCTCAAGAGCCCTAAGCGGCACCTGCAGGTAATGGACTTGCCCACCCGCATTGGTAATCTCCACCTGCACGCCGCAAGATTCACGCATGGCGATGTAGTCGCTTGTCAGCGTGCGGGGATCCCATTCCCACTCGATGTAGCGGCCTTTGACTCCTGCAAGCTCTTTAAGGATGCCCCCGGAAAGAAGCCGCACATGATCTCGCTTTCTTCCAGCGGTTCAGTCTTGAGCTCAAATGGGGTCGCCGCACCGGAATTAAACTGAGGCTCTTCGGCATCAGTACGATGCCGGCCCTTTTCACGGACACGTTCGACAGACATTGCTGCTGATGATGATGCGATGTTAATGCGGAAAAAAATCGCCGGCGGTTGAGATGAAGAGATGCGGTTTCACTGTGCGGCCCGGATCGTACAAGGGGTCCTAAGCGGGATCGAAACGTCTCAAGTCTTGCGGACCAGGGTGGGATTTCCCATCTAAAATAGGCCGAGTTTTCGCCATTCGATTGGATCGCCGTATCTGGGCTTAGGTTCGCTTTGGCATTTCCACCGGTAGACTTCCTCTGTCACTAGCCGGCGTGGCATCTCCGGTGATCTTTGCCGGAGCGAGCTACTTGTGCGCTTTAGGCGGCGGCAGGCTGCTTAACAAGTTAACAACGATTTCCAGGTCACAGCGCAGGCAAGGGAAACAAAAACGGAGTTTAGTTAAAATGACTGCATCCCGATCGAAAGCTGAGCAGCGCTACGCCGAAATTCAGAAGCGCGAGCTGGGCATAAGGCAGGAGATCGACACTGCGGCGCGGCTTCGATTGGAGAAGGCGGCTAAGCTGCGTAAACTGCGCTTAGCAAAAGAAGCGGAAGAGGCGGCAGAAAAACAGGCCGCGAAAGACATCAAAACTGCAGGCAAAAGCGCTTTCAAGAAATCACGTCCCCACCAAAGCCCCGCGTGAGCGCATCGCCGGGATCATTGCTCTACCTTGCTGCCGTGCCTCAGTCACTGGGGCCGTAAAACCGGTAAATTAGCGCACCGGCGTCAATCCAGCCGCACGGCCAGGCCCGCCGCAGCCATATGCCGTTTCGCCTCACCGATGGTGTAGTCGCCGAAATGGAAGATGGACGCGGCCCGCACCGCGCTCGCGCCGCCGTCGCGGATGCCTTCGACGAGGTGGTCCAGCGTGCCCACCCCGCCCGAGGCGATCACCGGGACAGGCACGGCGTCTGAAATCGCGCGCGTCAGCGGAAGGTCGAAGCCCGCGCGCGTGCCGTCGCGGTCCATCGAGGTGAGGAGGATTTCACCCGCGCCCAGTTCCACCACCTCGCGGGCATAGGCAATGGCGTCGATGCCGGTGCGGTTGCGGCCGCCATGGGTGAAGATTTCCCAGCGCGGAGCAGCGCCGCCGGCGCCGCTCACCTGTTTCGCGTCGATGGCGACGACGATGCATTGATTGCCAAACTTCTCTGCCGCGCGGGCGACGAAGGAGCGGTCCGAAACCGCCGCCGTATTGATCGAAACCTTATCCGCGCCCGCCCGGAGCAGCGCGCGCACATCTTCGAGCGTACGCACGCCGCCTCCAACGGTCAGCGGCATGAAGCAGCGTTCCGCGGTGCGGGCAACCACGTCGAGGATAATGCCGCGCTTCTCGTGGCTTGCCGTGATGTCGAGGAAGCAGAGCTCATCCGCTCCGGCCTCGTCATAGGCCGCAGCTGCTTCGACAGGATCGCCAGCATCGCGCAGATCGACGAAATTAATACCCTTCACCACGCGGCCGTCTTTCACGTCGAGACAAGGGATGATACGCAGTTTCAACATCGGCGGTTTTCAAGTTTTGGTATGTTTTCAAGCACTTCATCTTGCCCAGGAAAGGGCGGATAGAGGGCTTCGGTCTGTTTCTCCCTTATAGCAGCGGCGCGCGGCCGGCGGCGAGAAATTTCATCCACTTCCATGCTCGACAGGGCGCGCTAAAGCTCGTATAAGTCCGGCTTCGAAACGGCAGGTATGCCTCCCAACGCCCAGGTAGCTCAGTCGGTAGAGCAGCGGACTGAAAATCCGCGTGTCGGTGGTTCGATTCCGCCCCTGGGCACCATTAAAATCAATGGGTTAGATGAAACCGGGCGGGCGTGTAGACAACTCCTGTTCATGCTCTGTCCTTTTTACGTATCACCTGCGAAATAGACATCCCTCGCATAAGGCTGGCGTAAGAACAGTTGCGCCACACCCCGGCATCAGAACATAAAACCGTCACAACACGCTCATTCTGTAGGCTAAATAGCGGCAGCCACCTTGGACGCTGGCTGATTTTGCCTGGGGGGGGAAGAAAATCATGTGTGTCGCAACGTGGCGGGCCTTCCCGCCAATTTTGACGCTTGCTCTTTTGCTTGCGGGGTGCGCAACCGCCTCCATGTCGCTGTCTCCAGAGGAACTGCAGGCTATCCGCATCGAGCGCGTTGACGTTACCTATTCGCCGGATGCTTTCATTTCCTGGGAGAAAGTAGAGACTCCCTATGTGGAACGCGTACAAGCGGCGAAAACGTCGTCCGGCAAGCCCAAGCCCTGGAAGCAGGTCATGCAGGAAGATGAAGAGGCGGCCAAGAACGAATATCAGACGATAATCAATTCTCCAGAAGGCAAGCAGTATAAGCAGAACATGCTGAGCGCCGAACTAAAGAAACGTATCACCGCTACAATACTTCCGAAATATCAGGGAACGCGGCGCGTGGTCATGGAGATTACGGTTTTCAGCCTCAGCATTCCCGGTCCCGTGCAACGTGTGGTTCTGGGGGGCACGCCAATGCTGGGGGCGATAACGGTTCTGAAAGACGCCAACACCGGCAAGGAGTTAGCGAAACTTGACCGGATGGCCGCGGCGCACGCGGGCAACGGGCTGCTGGGTGTCCTCGTGGATCAGGCGTTTTCGGATCTCGAGGACCGCGTTTTCAACGCTTATCTCAGCAACGTTTCTAACTGGTTGCAGACGAAACGCGAAGGCTGACAAAGCTATCGTGGTTTTCCCTGCACGGCTATCGGTGTATTAATAGGTTCCGGGTTCAAAACCCGGGATGTCACTTCGACACGAACTCCACAGTGTTGAGGTCGATCTGGATTCTGAGCTGGTTATTGATCTGCTCTAAGATGTCGCTGAGGCGGCTCTTAAGCTTGCCGCCATGGCTAGCATGAACGACGAACTGGTCATCTTCATTGGGACGGGCCGAGAGAAAATCGTCAACATCACGGCCTGGCTCGAACTCACCGCCTGCCCAGCGAAGAGCATCAACGCAGCGGCGGAAAACCTTCGGATAGACCAGGCTGCCGCGCTCAGGCCCCAGATCGTCGAGCGTGTTCACGGCGAAGCGGCTTGTCCTATCGAGCGCCCAGATTCCCTGATTTTCAGCCTTCGCTTCCCCGTAAGCAGCGATAAGGCTCGATTGGATGGGAAAAGACAGCCCGCCGGAGTAAATCCCCAGATAGGCTAGGCCGGTCCTGGCAGCATGATAATTGTAAGTCTGTTTCAGAAGATCGTTGGTGAGTTTCACGTCGGAACCGTCGGCCGCATCGAGATCCATGAGCACAAAAGCAATCGGGCGGCCGTGCCCTTCAAATGCGTCACAGAGGATTGCTGCCGGCTTCTCCCACTGAAAGCCTTGCGGAGCTACAGGCCAATTCCATGTTGCGGGGTCGGCATCCAGCCATTTAAGCAGCCCGTTCCGGCTCTCCAGCCCGTGCGGTTGCTCAGCGCCGCCATAGTGCAATTCCGGCGTATCGATCGCCTGGAAACGGAGTTGGTAGCTTGCAATCCCGGCTGACTCCGGTGCCACCGAAAAGCGTGGAAGGTCCTCGAACAGGGACATGTCGTCTGCAACGAACCGCATGCTGTCACCGTCGGGAGATTGCCTTTCACGGACGATTAGGCGGCCCTTGATCAACCGGTAGAAACCCAGAGACATTCACTCCTCCTTGACCCTGTAAAGCGGCGGGTTGATGCACAGCCAGCTTGTGCCGGGCACGGCTTATCCCGGCGGAAAGCGAGAGCATTCCGCTTGTGATTACTTGGAAGGAAGGGGAGCGGCGAGACAGCAGCGATTGCATATGAGCCAACTGCAATCGCGCATGCGCCCCACCCGCTTTCCGGCTTCGGCCTTTTTCGGGCGAAACTTATATCTTAGCCTTCGCTACCGTGGGCACGTCTTTGCACGGGCTCTTCTCGTGCTTCAGCGTCTTCTTACCTTCGGGGGCCTTGCCTTTGAAGAAGTGCGCCTTTGCGATGGCAATCTGAGGCTGATCGGGACCGTTCGAGACCTGCTGGATGCCGTCTTGATACCAGCCATCATATTTCCGTTTGACGGCCTCCTCCCGGGCGCGGCACCACACAACGGCGGTCAGGTCAGCGAAGGTGAATTTGTTGGTGGTCGCGGCCTTGAGACTGAGGGTGTCGCTGCCTTCCTCGGTGACGACCACGTCCTTAACCGAATAAATGCCAGCCGCCGGCATCTTCGCAGTATCGAGAACAGCAGCCTGAACGGCCGGCTGATCCATATTCGTTCCCGAGCAGCCCGCTAGGGCGAGAACCACGGCGCAAGTCAGGGCAGTGTGTTTTGTCATTCTTCTACCAACGTATGATCCAGTTGACTGTGACTAGCCTGCCAGACCTTGGCGCGGCAATTAGTGACCGCAGCGTGTAGGCCGATTCTCGGCGCTTCTGTGGCTTTTTTATCTGTTTTCAACTTCGATTCTTGCCAATCGGGCTATAAAATCCCAGTATACAACTTACCTTGGGGGGCCGCAGGCATGCGGCTGAGATTGCGCTGAGGACGGTATCCCGGCCGGGGATATTGGAACAGGCCGCGCGACGACCCGTTGAACCTGATCCGGTTAGCACCGGCGGAGGGATGGTGTCTCGAAAGGAACGATTTCCGGGCGTCCCGCATGCGCTTACCGAGCGCTTGTACGCCCATACCTTGCCCAATCGTCATCAGGCGAACCAATTCACACACAACCAAAATGGAGCTGCGGCATGAACGCGCCTGCCAGTCCGGGAAGCATAAAGCCGGTTCAAGTTACGACGGGGAGCCTGCCGGGATCGCGGAAGGTCTATGTGGAGGTGCCGGGGCGGGACGGTATGAAAGTGCCGTTCCGGGAAATATCGCTGCATGAGTCGAGCGGGGAGCCGCCGTTCCGCGTCTATGACACCTCCGGGCCTTACACCGGCGAAGCCTCGAAAATCGACGTTCATGCCGGCTTGCAGCGCATCCGCGAGCCGTGGGTCAACGCGCGCGGCGTAGAGCAATATCAGGGCCGCGCCGTGAAGCCGGAAGACAACGGTAATGTGGGAGCGGCGCACAGGGCCCGCGAATTCCCGCTGCGTTATCAAGTCTACCGTGCGCTCCCCTCACCCCAGCCCTCTCCCCATGGGAGAGGGAGCGGCTCGGCGCTTGTAACAGCGTCCCCTCTCCCAGAGGGAGAGGGGCAGGGTGAGGGGTGTATCACCCAGTTAGAGTTCGCGCGCGCGGGCATTATCACCGAAGAAATGGCTTACATCGCGCATCGTGAAAACCTCGGCCGGGCCGCCGCACTCGATCGCGCCAAGCACGC
The DNA here is from genome assembly GCA_964498645.1 of uncultured Rhodomicrobium sp. GTDB lineage: Bacteria > Pseudomonadota > Alphaproteobacteria > Rhizobiales > Rhodomicrobiaceae > Rhodomicrobium. The sequence goes on from CAZCIF010000153.1 coordinate 8,240, forward strand.
GCTGGCCGATGGCGAAGCCTTCGGCGCCGCGATCCCCGAGTTCATAACGCCCGAATTCGTGCGTAGCGAAGTGGCGCGCGGCCGCGCCATCATCCCATCGAACATCAACCATGCCGAGCTTGAGCCGATGATCATCGGCCGCAACTTCCTCACCAAGGTCAACGCCAATATCGGCAACTCCGCCGTTACCTCGTCCGTAGAGGACGAAGTGGAGAAGATGGTTTGGGCCATCCGTTGGGGTGCCGACACGGTGATGGACCTCTCGACGGGCCGCAACATCCACACCACGCGCGAATGGATCGTCCGCAATGCGCCCGTGCCCATCGGGACCGTGCCGATTTATCAGGCGCTGGAGAAGGTTGGCGGCGACCCGGTCAAGCTCGATTGGGAGGTTTATAAGGACACGCTGATCGAGCAATGCGAGCAGGGCGTGGACTATTTCACCATCCATGCCGGCGTGCGGCTGCGCTATGTGCCGCTGACGGCCCGGCGCGTGACCGGCATTGTGTCGCGCGGCGGCTCGATCATGGCGAAGTGGTGCCTCGCGCATCACCGCGAGAGCTTCCTCTATGAGCGCTTCGGCGAGATTTGCGATATCATGCGCAAGTATGACGTGTCGTTCAGCCTCGGCGACGGCTTGCGGCCCGGCTCCATCGCCGATGCGAACGACGCCGCGCAATTCGCCGAGCTTGAGACGCTGGGCGAACTGACGAAAATCGCCTGGGCCAAGGGCTGT
>CAZCIF010000154.1:0-8869 GCA_964498645.1 uncultured Rhodomicrobium sp.
GCGCTTGCGCCTCATCCTGAGGAGCCGCGAAGCGGCGTCTCGAAGGATGAGGCAGGTTTGGCAGCGTCTTCTTCAAGGGAGAAGAGACCGGGCTGCGGGGAACGCAGGTCTAATAATTACCTTGCCTCTTCGCTTCCGGGAGCGAACGGACCTCGTCGGCGCCCAGCCGCAGCTTGATGCGGTCGGCAAGTTCCTGAAGTTTATCGGCTCCAACAGTCACGACCTTGTCGCCGATACCCAGAAAACGGCCAACCTGAATCTGAACCGACTGGATTTTGCCATCCGGGCCGCGCTGCACTTCGACGATCCGGCCCACATCCTTGTCATCCGCACTAAACACGGGCATGCCCCTGAGAGAGGCGATCTTCTGGCCCGCTTGCCGCAAGGCCGCAACGACGGTGTGGCAGGCAGGAGAAATGGAGGCGGCCTTCTGCTCCGCGCATTCTCCGAACTTTTCCGCGCCGCTGCATTGGGCCTTGATGCCCGTCCAGCATTCATCGGCAATGTTCGTCACGTTTTGCCTGATATCGCGCGAGACCCGGAACAGCGTGAGCCGGCACCGGCGGCTTAGCTGATCTGCATTGGCCCGCATGCACAACGCGATGCGGCCCCCGCCCGGCGTGACCGAGCCGCAGAACTCTTCGATATCGTCAGCGCAAGCGTCTTCAACCCTCTCGATCGCAGAGGCCAGGCGGTCTTTGATCTGCGATTGAGAAAGGCGTTCGAGAACATCGCCCATCTCGGTGCGTTTGGCGTCTTCCTTAGCGTAGGGGGAGGACTCGGATTGCTTGGCGCCCTGTGTCCCCTGACAGAGCGCAGGCAGCGGCACAAGCACGAGCGCAGCGGCCAGCATAATGGCTTTATTCATTTGATATCTCCATCTGAATTCACAGTCACTGCTGGCTTCCGCCAACGCGCTCGCGGAGCTCGTTCAAAGCCTCACTCAGATCGCCGCCGCTCTGGACCTCGCCTAAAATAAGGTCGCGCAGCGATTCGCGGTCCGTCGTTGGCTCTTCGCCATACTCACGGGACAGCAGGTCGCTCATCTCGCCGCGGCGTCCAAGGCGGTCGGCGATGAGATCCCGGAGAGCAGCACGGCCCTCGTAGCGGTCACCGATGCGGTCACGCAAAGAGCCGCGCTCTTTCATCCGGTTGAGAATGAGGTCCCGCAGCTCACGGCGCCGCTCCAGCCGGTCCTTGATGAGGTCGCGCAAGGCAGCACGCCGCTCCATCCTGTTCATGATAAGGTCGCGGAGTTCGCCGCGCTCATAAGGTTCGTCCGCCGAGAGATCGCCCCATTCCTCCCGGCCCTGCATCCGTTCCGAAAGGAGATCGCGCAGACCGCCCCGCCGTTCCAAACGGCCTAAAATGTGCTCGCGCAGAGCGCGGCGCCGCTCCAGCCTTTCCGCGATGAGGTCGCGCAACGCGGCGCGGGATTCCAGCTCGTCCATCAGGAGGTCGCGAAGTTCGCCGCGGCCCCGGATGCGGTCCGCGAAAAGGTCACGCAGTTCTCCGCGGCCTCCAATCCGGTCCGCCATGGACTCGCCGTAGCCTTTGGCCGATCCGGACGATGTCATTGTGAAGAGGGAGGCCGAAGCGGCAAGCATAAGGGCTGCCGCAAGTGCTGGTGCACGCTTCATGATTTACTCCTTTATAAACATTTGACAAGTCCAAGACATGTTCTTGCCTTGGAACGGGTGCGTAAACTTAGAGCAGGATTATTTTGCGAGGTTGACGAATATCAATCCAGCTCTGCACAATGGTAATGTTGACTAATGCGGTCTTGTCTTTGGCGACAAATAACGAAGAATTTCGTTCTTAAATTATATATTGGCGGTAGTTGTTTATTAGGGCTGAAAAACACTGCTAAACTACAGGCGTCACGGTTTCAGCAACTGTCAAGCTGGCGCGGGCAAAGTGGCGCCGCCTACGCCCGCGTGCGGTTGTAGACGGTGACCTCATGGCGGGCCTTTAAGAGATTTGCATACCCGCGCCCATGCGGCCCAGCCCGATGAAGCCGATTTTCATGAGTTTTCTCCTTTTGTGACGCTGGGTGCCCGGTCGCTGCACAATGGCTGCGGAATGCGAGAGGAGGGCAAATGTTGCGCCATTTTATTGAGAGTTCTTCAGAACGTCACCTGAACGCGCTTCGTCCGGTTTGCAAGACAAGCCGGCCCAAATCGCGTATAAAAGGGCATAATGGACATAATGGATGAGGAGTACCGGGATGCCAGCCGCCCTGGAATACCGTTATGTTATCGACGCATTCACCCCGGACACGCTGCCTATGGCGCGCCTGGCAGAGTACATGCACGAGCTGGCGGACCTGTTGGGCGAGCAGGATAAAGTACACTTCGACCGGCTGGAAAAGGGCAGCGCCGTACTTGTCTCTAAGGTAGAGCGTGTAGCGGCGCCTAAGGTAGCCACTCGCGTTCAAGGACTGCGCGACGGAACTGCGCCGGAGGACGTGCGCAAAGCGTTCCGGCAGCTAGACACTATGCTCGCCTATGACAACGCCGTCGGCAAGCTGGTTGAGGCGGGTGCGGAAGTCATTGAATTCCCCGGCCGTTTGCGGCCAAAGCCGCAGGTGTTCGGCCCTTTCAACCAAGAAGGAACCCTTGATGGGCGGCTAGTGCGCATCGGCGGCCGCACCAAGGACATCCGGGCACTGCTGGATGACGGGCACCGGGTTTACCCATGCACGGTAACGAAGGATCAGGCCAAGCGGCTGGCGGCGCATCTGTTCGAAATCGTGCGTGTGGCTGGCCGGGGACGGTGGACGCGGGAGGCGGACGGGAAGTGGAAGCTGCATGGTTTCAAGGTGTTCAGCTTCGAGGTACTTGATGACCGGCGTCTTTCCGAGGTTGTTGCGGAGTTGCGGGCGGTTCCAGGCAACGAGTGGCGCGAAATAGTAGACCCATATGGAGAATTGGCCAGTCTGCGCGGGAACGACGACTGATGGTGGTATTCGACGCGAGCTTCCTGATTTCACTGCTGGATGAGAAAGCGGCCTCTTCGGTCTCCAAGGCGCGGGAGCGCGTGCGTTATCTGCTCAGCCAGCTGGAGAAGGCCAACGAGGTGATCGTAGTGCCGACCCCTGCACTTTGTGAAGTGCTAGTGAAGGCAAAGGCGGCTGCGCCGGCGTATATGCGAATTCTGACTGCCTCTGCGCGGTTCCGGGTGGCCGCATTCGATGCGTTGGCGGCGGTAGAGGCAGCGGTGCCCATACTGAGATTGACGCCGGCATCGAGCAGCGCGCGGACGGGGGCAATGCCGGAGCCAAGCTTGAGGTTCGAGGTGGGGTTGTGCTGCACGCTGGCGCCCGTACCGGCCAGAAGGGCGATTTCGCGCGGGTTGAGCCAGGTTCCGTGGATGATTTGCGTCTTCGGCTTCAGGAAGCCTATGCGGGCCAGATAGTCCACTATGGCCGAGCCGTACCAGAGCTGGCCGGTGACAACCTGCAGGCGCGTTTCCTGCACATGGATCATCGCGGGCAAGTCGAACTCGTCAGCGAGCGTGCGCACCTCATGCAGGAAGCCCTCGGTGCAGCGCTGCGGCGCGGACGGCGTCGCCATATAGGCCACGCGGCTCGTGGAGGGATGCCGCGTCCGGGCCAGCTCGCGCGCGAGGTCCAAAATCTCCCGCGCGGAATACATCGGCGCGGCATCGAGCTCGGCGAGCAGTCCGGGCGGAAACTCGTCTTCGACAAAGGGCATCGCACGGAAGAACGGCTTGTCGAACAGCGTGACGCCCACATAAGCGCGGATGCCGATGTCCTCATAAGCCTGATACGCGGCCTCGACGTGATCGCGCCGGATCAGCGGGCTGACGTTTAGATCGTCGCAAACCGTGGTCGTGCCGCTTTTCACCGCCTCGATCGCGCCTATCATGGTGCGCAGATACACGTCCTCCGCGCTGAGCGGCACCGGCTTCATGGGCCGGACGGTGTTCATCCAAAGTTCGAGCGGCAGATTATCGCCGCGGCCTTTCGAGAAGCCCTCATGACTATGGAAATGCCCGTTAATGAGCCCCGGCGCGACCAGGCGCTGGCGCATGTCGAGCGCTTCGCCTTCCGGCTCGCGCGCGCCATGAGGGCGGATGTCCGCGATGCGCTTGTTCTCGATCACGATATCGACGGGGCCACTGCCCGGCCGCGCCTCGGGTCCGAGCAGTGCAAGGCATCCCACAAGCGTTTTCTTCATCGGCGTCCCTCCGGCATCGTCCCACCGGCATCCTAGCATTCAGGGCGTGAACGGGACGCACTTTGTTTCGAGCGAGATCCACGTTAAGTGAGGGGCCATGGCAGGCCCCGAACCCTATCTTGAGCTGTTGGCAGCGATCCCGCCCTTCGCGGGGCTCGATGAAGCGCATTTGGAAGCGCTTTATGGCTTTTGCGCGCTGAAGGTGCTTGGCAAGGGCGAGGCAGCCTCGGTTGCCGGGGCAGGCGTCGAAGAGCTGGCGATCATCGTCTCAGGCCGCGTTTCAGGAACGGAACCTGGCGTGCATGAAGCCGGCCGCAGTGCGCCGGTCGAGGCACGGGCCTTCTTCACCCGCCAGCCGGCAGAGGCAACCGCCATCGCGCTGCGCGAGACGGTGCTTTTGACGCTCGGATGGGACGACCTTATGGATGCCTTCCGCGCAGCGCCCGACTTGCTTGCCGCCTGTTTCTCCCGGCTGCCGTGGAGTAACGCACCAGTGCCGGCGAAGCCGTCACGGCTTGTGATCTGTCCCGCCGGCGCTGGGTCGCAGCTGGACGCTCAGGTGAAGGACGCGCTTCTCACCGGATTCGAAAGCCTGGCCGAAGTCAGGCTTCTCGGACGCCAAAGCTTTGGCGCCGGGATGCCGGGCGCGATCACACTCAGCGCGCCCGAGACCGCTCATTGGCTTCAAGAACAGGAACTCGAGTTCGGCCTCACCATTACAATAGCGGATGAGGCGAACTTAGGTTTCGCCAAGGATGCAATCGAAGAAGCCGATGAAATCCTCTTTGTGGCGAGAGGCGGGCATCCCGAATTGTCCGCGCTCGAACAGCATGCAATGAGTTCGCGGGGCGGCCGGAATTGCCGCCTCCTTCTTCCGGAGAGCGGCGGCCACGCCCGCAACGCTGCCTCATGGCTATCGGACCGCCCTTACCGAACGGTGCAAACCGTGGATTTCGCCTCGCCGGAAGCCATCCGCCTCACCTGCTCCGGCCTCCTCGGCGAGGACAACTCCATCGCCGCAGCAAGCTGCGGCGTCTACGCCGCAGCGATCCTGGGCGCGCTCCAGGCCTTCGAGGATCACGGCATGCCCCCCGTTTCGCTGGCAGCAGCCGGCAGCGCCGTCTTGCCTGCGGGACTTTTGGCCTGCGGAGCGGACTTTTCCCGCGTTGAGGAGATTTTCCGGGAGCTGGCCAGCCCACTTCTCTGGAAGCGCGCTCCCAGGGCCGAGGCCGGATTATACGATCCAGCCGCGCTCGATAAGTTCCTCGTCAGCGCTTTGCAGGGGCTGGAAATTACCCCGGCTTCGCGCCCCTTCGCCGCTATATCTTTCTCTGTTTCGGAAGACCGCGCTGAGTTGCACCCCGAGGGCCGGCTGCACGGCGCAGTCCGGGCTGGGATTGCCCCTCCCGGTATTTTGCCTCCCCTCATCCTCGATAGCGGGGCGATCCTTGTGAGCGGCGAGAACGAAAGCGAGGCGCTCTTTACCGCCGCCAGAGCGCTAACCCCCTCGCCTATCGTCTTTCTGTATCCCAAGGCACCGCCGATAGGCAATTCGGCGATGTCATACCGTGAATTGAGCGGAGCATTGCCCTTCCGGCTGACGCCGTTCCCGTCGCCCAAAGCGATCGACAGGCGTGTCCGCCTCGAAACTGTCCTCGCGGCCGCAGGGGGGCGGCTCAAATGCGACACCGCGAGCATCCAGCCGTTAGCGATCCCGATACCGGAAGGGATCACGCCCCTGGACTGGCCGGAATGGACCGTGCTCCGCGATGCGGCTTACGAATGGACGATCAAGGAACTTGAAAGCCGGAAAAATGGCGGGTAAGCGAAGTCACCGTCATTGCGACGGCGAGCGAAGCGAAGCCGGAAGCAATCCAAACTAAGTTTCTGATTTTGCACTGGATCGCCACGGCGGCTAGGCCGCCTCGCGATGACGGCTAAGCGCCTCCCTCGCTAAAGCAGCCCATGGGAACGCGCCAGATCTGCAAGCGGATGCAAAGGCCTTGGTCCCACATGGGAGATAACCTCGGATGCCGCGAGGCTGCCAAGCTGCCCGCAGGTTTTAAGATCGCGTCCGCTGGCAAGCGCGAACAAGAAGCCAGCCGCGTAAAGATCGCCGGCACCTGTTGCATCCACGAGCTTTTCGACCGGCACCGCCGGCACGCTGATCGCGCGCTCGCCATTGAGGATGACGGAGCCTTTCTCGCTGCGTGTGATCACGGCAATCGGGCACTCGGCCTTGATGGCCGCGCAAGCTTCCTCGAAGCTCGCGCCGGGAAAAAGCGAGAGCAGTTCTTTCTCATTGGCGAAGACGATGTCCACCCGCTCGCGTATGAAGCTGCGGAAGCCTTCGCGATGGCGATCGACGCAGAACGGATCGGATAGCGTGAAGGCGACCTTCGTGCTGTTGACGCGGGCGAAATCGGCGGCGGTATGGAACGAAGCGCGCGCGGCAACCGGGTCGAACAAATAGCCTTCCAGATAGAGAATTTCGCTGCCATCGATCGCGGCGCGGTCGAGATCGGACCCGGCAAATTCGGCGGCGGCACCGAGATTCGTATTCATCGTTCGCTCGCCATCGGGCGTGACCAGGATCAGGCAGCGGCCCGTCGGCGTCTCGCTCTTCGCTGCGCCGTGATTGAAGCGGACGCCGATGGAACTGATATCATGCGCGAACACCTCCGCGAACTGATCGCGGCCGACCCTGCCCATGAAGCCAACGCGGCCGCCGAGCGAAGCGATGCCGGCGCAAGTGTTGGCCGCCGAGCCGCCCGATGTTTCGACCGCGGGCCCCATTTTATCGTAGAGGGCGGCTGCTTCATCCGGCGAGGTCAGGCGCATCGTGCCCTTTGCAAGCGAAAACTGGCCGAGAAGCTCCTCCTCGCAAGAAGCGATAATATCGACGAGCGCGTGGCCGATGCCGGTTACCTGCAGGGGCTTGGTCATGAAAATGATGCTTCCGTTTCCGTTGATGTGGACTTCGCCTTTTGTCCGCCGGGCGCCGGCGTTTTCGGTTCGAACTTGCAGAGATCCGCTATGAGGCAGCGCCAGCACTCCGGTTTGCGTGCCTTGCACACATAGCGGCCATGCAGGATCAGCCAATGATGAGCATTGTGAATATATTCGGGCGGAGTCACACGTTCGAGGCCCAGTTCCACATCGAGCGGGGTTTTGCCCGGCGCCAACCCCGTGCGGTTTGCGACGCGGAAGATGTGTGTATCGACCGCGATGGTTGGCTGGCCGAAGGCGACATTCAGAACGACATTCGCCGATTTGCGCCCGACCCCCGGCAGCGCTTCGAGCGCGGCGCGGTCTTGCGGGACTTTCCCGCCGTGCCGTTCAACTAAGGCTTTCGAAATCCCCACCACACTCTTGGTCTTGGCGTTGAAGAACCCGAGCGATTTGATCGCCTCGCGCACCTTCTCCTCGCCCAGCGCAAGCATCTTTTCAGGCGAATCGGCCTTCGCGAAGAGGCCGCGCGTCGCTTTGTTGACACCTACGTCAGTCGCTTGCGCGGACAGCACGACGGCGACGAGCAGCGTGAACGGGTTCACATGCTCAAGCTCCGTTTTTGGGCTTGGCATCGCCGCGGCGAGCCTCGCATATATCTCGTGCACCTCCGCCGCTGTCAGATGCGGCGAAGCGGTTTTGGTCTTACCGGCGTTTCCCGCCGCGCTTGCCTTGGCCTTAGCCTTCACCGATTTTTGCTTTGCCGTAGCGGCACGAACAGGCTTTTCCATGGGTTGTGCACTTGCTAGAATGATTTAATGCAAAATGCCATGACCGGAGTCCCAGAGCCAGAAAATCCGAGCCACGCACCGGTTCTCCTGTTTACGGCGACTTTGCTGCCTCATCGTTCCCTATCGCGCAAGGGCTTTGCCGTTCTCATGTTCGCGATTGGGGCGGTAAGCTTCGCCAGCGGCATCGCCTTCGTGGTCATGGGCGCGTGGCCCGTTACGGGATTTTTTGGCCTCGACGCCGTTCTCATCTATATCGCCTTCCGGCTGAACTACAGGGCCGCCGCCCTTTCCGAAAAGGTAGACCTCGCCGGAAGCGAGCTCCGCGTGACCCGCCTGCACCCGTCGGGAAAGGCCGAAAGCTGGAGCTTCAACCCCTATTGGGTGCGATTCGAGCACACTCAGCGCGAGAATGCGGCGGATGAGCTTTCGCTGACAAGCCATGGCCGCAAGCTCGTTTTCGGCGCATTTCTTTCAGACGTGGAAAAGGCGAGCTTCGCAGCCGCGCTCGCCGCCGCCCTTGCCCGTCAGAAATCATTCCAATGAGCATTTAGCGATAATGGGAGCCTTGAAGCGCTGAATCCAGGGCAAGCTTTTCTGCAAGGCTTCCAGCCTCACATATTTCTGCGGAGGCGCACCATAAACAAGAGCGTGGCCGTTCAGAAAAAGCAAAATACCGAATAGGCCAATGGCCCCGCTTCCCGCCAGAAGAAGTCTCGTCCCGGTGATGATCGACGCGGAAGCGAGCACAATTGCGATTTGCAGCATCGCCATCGAGTAATCGTAGAAGGGGTCCTGCGCGAGCGCTATGTTCCGGTGGTTCTCACAGTTCTCGGCCTTGGCCAAAAGTTCCTTCTTTGCATTCCTTCTGTTGCTCTCGAGCCGGTGGGCCTCCTTATCGTAGCCCGCCTTTTTGGTTTGGAGAGCTGC
>CAZCIF010000155.1:0-8703 GCA_964498645.1 uncultured Rhodomicrobium sp.
CAGAGCCCGGGCGATCGCGCCTGCGTTTTTTTTTTTTTTTTCAAGGGACTGAAGCTCTTGAGCATTGCGACCGTTTAGAACGTCGTCCTTTTCGGTGATGACCTTGAAAAGCGTCACCTGCATCTGTGCTTGCCCCCAGGCCGTATGAGGCGCAGTTGCCAATACCAGCGCAAGCATTCCGGTGAGAAATGCCGTGGTTGCGAATTTCGTCATGGTGCCCCTTTATTATACTGCCTTGTCTCCTACTCGCTATAATCCGCGCAAGCAATCGCCGTTGCGGCTTATTCGCTGTTAAAAGGAGGGCGCGGCTTCCTTTGTCCCGCCGCTTGCCATGCTATATCTAGCCTATGGGAACGAGTCGCCTAAACATCTCCGGAACGCGATCCATCGCGCAGGCCATCGCCGCCGAAGCGCCTTATCTGAAGGGATTGAACGCAGAGCAGCGCGAGGCTGTCGAGCATTTGGACGGGCCGGTCCTTGTGCTTGCGGGCGCGGGCACGGGCAAAACCCGCGTGCTCACCACGCGCATCGCGCATCTTTTATGGACGCGGCGTGCGCGCCCGAACGAAATCCTGGCCGTGACCTTCACCAACAAGGCGGCGCGCGAGATGAAAGAGCGCGTGGGGCATCTGGTTGGCGGCACCGTGGAAGGCATGCCTTGGCTTGGCACGTTCCACTCCATCGGCATGCGTATCCTGCGCCGCCATGCCGAGCTTGTGGGCCTTTCGCAGAATTTCACGATCCTCGACACGGACGATCAAATCCGGCTCATCAAGCAGCTTATCCAGGCGGAGCGGCTGGACGAGAAGCGCTGGCCCGCGCGGCAGCTTGCAGCGCTGATCGACGGCTGGAAGAATAAGGGGCTTACGCCCGGTAATGTGCCCGCGGGCGATGCCTATAGTTTCGCCAATGGGCGCGCGATCGAGCTTTATGCGGCCTATCAGAAGCGGCTGAAAGAGCTGAACGCAGCCGATTTCGGCGATCTGCTGCTCGAAAATCTGCGCCTGTTTCAGGAAAATCCGGAAGTCCTGCGGCAGTATCACCGCTGGTTCACCTACATCATGGTGGACGAATACCAGGATACGAATGTCGCGCAGTATCTTTGGCTGCGGCTTCTCGCGCAGGGCAGCCATAATATTTGCTGCGTGGGCGACGACGACCAGTCGATCTATGGCTGGCGCGGCGCCGAGGTGGACAACATCTTGCGCTTCGAGAAGGATTTTCCTGGCGCGCATGTGATCCGGCTTGAGCATAATTACCGCTCGACTGCCCATATTTTGGGCGCCGCCTCGAAGCTGATCGCGAACAATCTCGGCCGCCTCGGCAAGACCTTGCATACCAGCGCCGGCGACGGCGGCAAGCTTACCGTGCGCGGCGTCTGGGACGATGACGAGGAAGCGCGCCTTACCGCCGAAGACATCGACCGGCTGCGCCGCGGCGGCGTGGCGCTGAACGAAATGGCGATCCTGGTCCGCGCGAGCTTTCAGATGCGCGCCTTCGAAGACCGCTTCGTGACCATGGGCCTGCCCTATCGCGTGATCGGCGGCCCGCGCTTCTATGAGCGGCAGGAGATCAAGGACGCCATCGCCTATCTGGAGGTGATGCAGAACCCCGCCGCCGACCTCAAATTCGAGCGCATTATCAATGTGCCGAAGCGCGGCCTTGGCGATCAATCGCTGCAGACGGTCTTTCAGCATGCCCGCGCCGGGGGCATGACCCTTTTCAACGCCGCGCGGCAGATCGCCGAAACCGAGGAGTTGAAGCCTGCGCCGCGTAAAGCGCTGCGCGGGCTTACGGCCGATTTCGAGCGCTGGCGGTCGCTCTCCGGCGGCATGCCGCACACCGAGCTTGCCGAACTGATCCTCGACGAATCCGGCTACACGGCGATGTGGCAGAAGGATAAGTCGCCGCAGGCGCAATCGCGGCTCGAAAACTTAAAAGAGCTGATCCGCTTCATGGAGCAGTTCGATAGCCTTGGCGCGTTCCTGGAGCATGTCTCGCTCGTGATGGACGCCGAGCAGGCGGGCGACGGCGACCGCGTCAGCCTGATGACGCTGCATGGCGCGAAGGGGCTTGAGTTCGACGCCGTCTTCCTGCCCGGCTGGGAGGAGGGGCTGTTCCCGCATCAGCGCTCGCTCGACGAGAACGGCCAGGAGGGCTTGGAGGAGGAGCGCCGCCTCGCCTATGTGGGCATCACGCGCGCCAAGCGGCGGCTTGCCATCAGCTTCGCGCAGAACCGGCGCGTGCATGGCTCATGGCAATCGGCGCTGCCATCGCGCTTCCTCGACGAGCTTCCGGAGGACCACGCCGAGGTGGTGATGGAAAGCGGCGGCTATGGCTATGGACGCTTTGGGCAGGCCAATGGCGGCTATGGCGCGAGCCGCTTCGACGAGGCCGCCTCGCCCTTCGATTACGAGCAGCGCACCACGCCCGGCTGGAAGCGCGCGCAGGCGAATTGGCGCTCCGAGGGCACGGCGAGAAACCGCAGCCGGCCCATCCCTTCGGAGATCGATGGCGAGCTTGTCGCGGTGAGCACGGTGGAGACGCCCTCGCCCTTTGCGCTGGGCCAGCGCGTGTTCCACCAGAAGTTCGGCTATGGCGCCATCAGCGAAATCGAGGGGAATAAGCTGACGGTGGAGTTCGAGAAGGCCGGGCAGAAGAAGGTGGTGGCGAGTTTCGTTGAGGCGGTTTAGCTTTTCTCCACAATCACGCCGCTTCGAGCCTGCCCAGCTAGTTTGCCGCCATCCTTTTATACCACTTGATCGCCGAAATTAGAGCAGCCAAGCCCCCCGCAGTCCAATTGTTGCGATTGCGTGAAAGAAGTAGTTCTTCGGCTCGCCCATCCATTTCATCTAGCACAACATACTCTATTGCGCCTCTACGCTCCGACTCGTCCAGGCTCGCATCAACCAGATCCTCCACTTCCGCCTTTGGTTTACCCAGGTCAATGACGCCCACAAGATTTGGGACAAACCCTTTCAAACCGAAGGCAATGTTTAAGAATATATAGGAGCTGTCTGGTACTTGCTCGTAAAGCTCTTTTGAGATTTCCTCGAAGAGGCCTCGTTTTGCCGTGAGGAATGGACTGGGAACCCCTTCAGGCTGGTAGTTTTCATCAACACCTCTTGCTGGAAGGGACTCCATCAATTGCTTCTTTGTACGGTATTCCTCATACAATTCCAGCAACGGAGCTCGTCTCTGAAACAAACGCTCACAAGGAGCTTCATCCAGAAATCGATGAATGTTTTCGGCAACGCCGCTCGTATAGGCACCAGGTTCAGTGGAGACGGCTGTGCTTCTGCGTTGCACCAAACCGTATCCATCTGACGTGACGGGAATCATAGCCACAGGCATAATATTGCTTAATCCGCACCAACGGAAATCACCGCCGTTTTCGTAGAGCTTGTCCAGCGAAGCAAATCTCTCTCTAATGGTTTTACCGCTTCTGAGTCTATCATCCAAAAAAGTATTTAGCACACTATACTCCAACCAACTTACAGGTCCAAGCTCAAGATTTTGTCGGCGCAACTCGATTCCGTCTAAACTTGGAAACACATTGTGGGTCACTCGAATAAGCCTTGTGTTGGGTCCATCATAAAACATTGCACCTTGGGATTTTGCGTTGGCCTTAGCGCTTTCAACTAAATGTAAATAAACTTCCTGTAACTCTTCCGGTAACTTGAGCCTTTCATGATTATAAGTTACAGAAATATTCATGGGCGCATCGTACGTTCCTGCTGCCCGATAAATTCCCTCGAAGCGAAATTTTCCAATCCTAAACGGCTTGTCATTAGGCGGATCCTTTCTCCTAAGTAACCCTGTTCTAACCCCTAGTGTTTCAAGTATTTCATGCATCAAATCACGAAATCTATCTTTCAACTCCTGCAAAGCAACTTTCATTGTATTTGGGAGAATAACCGTCATAAGGGCAAGCGCGAACGCAAGTAATGCGTATCGCCAGAAATTCCAAAGGAGGGCAACTGCCGCAAAAACCAGGAATAATATCGTAAAAAAAAGCCGCACCTCACCCCTCCCTGCTCAATGACGTCCCATAAGTTCCTACACGCTACAATGAGGCCGACTTTGACGCCAGACGCTTCGAGTCGGCCATTTTCTTTATCCAGCCCCTTCTCGACGGCTCGGTCATGCGCGTTTAAGCTTAGAAAAAGCGCAAAAGTCATTACCGAACAAGCGCTGGCTTTGCCGTGGGGCCCAAGACCTTGAGAAGTCCGATGCCGCGAAGCTTGGCTCGATGCGGCCGAGGACCGGCTTGCCGCTTATGACCGGGGTGAGATCGCCTCGGTCACGCTGGGCGAGATGATTGCGGCCCGGAAGTGAAACCGTCCTCCGATTGCGCTTGCTCCGCGAAAATGGTTTATTACGGCATGAACAAAGCGCTTGAAAACTTGATTGGCCGCCTTCCCTCTTGGCCCAAGGATGCGCAGGAGCAGGCGCTCAAAAGCTTGCTTGCCATCGAGGCGGAAAGGGTTGGGCCGTACCGGTTGTCCCCCGCCGAGGAGGAAGCTGTCGCTGAGGGCCTGGAGCAAGCCCGGCGCGGCGAGTTCGTAAGCGACGAGGAGGTCGCGGCGTTTTATAAGCGCCATGGCGTGTAAGGCCCGCGCAAGGTCCGCGCTTCTTGTTCTTGCTGGGCCCCGGTGTTAGATTTTTCCTATGACAGCGCTCGCGCAAAAACTGATGACAGCCGAAGAATTCGCGGTCTGGGCTGAAAAGCGCCCGGAGAAGCATTGGGAGCTTTTTGACGGGGTGCCGCAGATGCAGCAAGCGCAGAGCTGGGGCCATGCCGATGTCAAGGGGCGCATCTATGTGGCGCTTCTGCACGCTGTTGCCGAAGCAGGGCTCGATTATTCGGTTGGCGTCGATGGCATTGTCGTGAAAGTAAGCCCCAGCAACGCGTTCCAACCGGATGTGGTGGTGTTCGCTGGGCGGATGAGCAAATCGGAAATCGTAACGCCCGAACCGGTGATCGTTGTGGAGGTCTTATCGCCATCCACGGAGCGCAAGGACTTCACGGTGAAGCTGGCGGGCTATTTCAAAGTCCCGTCGATCGAGCATTATATCATCGCCGATTGGGAAGATTGCGAGCTGATCCATTACCGGCGCGAAGGACTTGGGCTTGCACCTCCGGTCATCCTGCGCGAGGGCCTTTTAAGGCTCGATCCGCCCGGTATCGCCATCGCGCTTGCCGATGTGTTCAAATAGCCGAAACGCCTAACGCTCTGGCAGGGAAATATACTCCACATTGAACGTCCGGTCGCCAGCCGTAAGCCCGGACGGAGGAACCGGCATGCGCGCCTGCCTCACAGCCATGAGCGCGCCCTGGTCGAGCCAGTTATCCCCGCTGCTCTTCAAGCGTCTCAAGCCTTCGACTTTGCCCACCGCCGAGACGATGAACGTCACAATGGTGGAGCCCCACTTCCCGTTCCCCATCGGCTTTGTCGCGCCCAGCGCCCATA
This sequence comes from uncultured Rhodomicrobium sp., assembly GCA_964498645.1. Lineage (GTDB taxonomy): Bacteria > Pseudomonadota > Alphaproteobacteria > Rhizobiales > Rhodomicrobiaceae > Rhodomicrobium. Next base: position 5,475 of record CAZCIF010000155.1, read on the forward strand.
TGACCGCGCGCTCGAATTCATCGGATTTCCCGCTATGCGACGCTCCGGGGCGCAGCAGTCTGACATTGGCGGACACAGACGCGGAACGTTTCGCTGCCTGGCGCCGGGCGTCAGACCGCTTGAAAGCCTGCGTGAGCTGCTCGGCGAATTGCTCGGATGCCATTGCGGCGAAGCCCGACGAGTCAAAAGGAGTGCTGGGTTTTCCGGTTGCCCTTGGCGGCGGCGGAGAGGCATCCGCTTCCTGTGCTTCCTGGGCCGCAGGTTGCGGAGGCGCCGGAACCTTTTGCGCCACCTCTGGAGACGGCGTGGTCTCTTCTGCCCGAGCTGGCGAGGGGTTCCCGTCCTGACGGAACGGGTCCGCGAAGCGTTTGAGGTCCGCCGCGCTGACGACCGAGACGTTCAAGGTTTCGGGCATGCCCTCTTCTAGCCCCAGCCGTTCGGGCGGGCCAAGCCGCGCGATGAAAATCAGGAGGATTGCGAGATGGATGGCAAGCGCGGCGGCGAGCGCGCGGTAGGGCCCGCGCCTCAGTTGCGCCTTTGCCGCGGCAGGCTCGTTGTCCGCGCTGAGCGCAAATCCGGGCGATGCCGCTGCTGCAGGGGTTGCCGCGTCTGCGAAAAGGGCAAAGCCGGGCGGCGGCGCTTTTATAGGGGAGGAACGGTCTGCAAACAAAGCATAGCCTGCCAGCGCGCCCGCCGGAAAGGCTCCGGCGGCGCCGGTAACTGATATGCGAAGGCTATGAGCGTTATCGGCCAAGGATTATACCCCCGCGAAATGTACCCGTTTCGCGGACTACTTGACTACCGATTCCGTGAACCCCGGGACACCATGACGTTGTATCAACCTTTCGTGGCCATACGCCGCAAGCTCAAGAATTCTCCGCTTCTTCCTAATACGGCTTGCGTCGAGCAGCATGGTCCCCGCCCAGCGGTAGACATTGCGTGAGCGCACAAGCTCCCGCATGAGGCGCATACGCTCGCGCTGTTCCCCGGCCGGCATCGTAAGCGCCTGCTCTATGGCGCACGCCATTTCACCCGTGTCGTAAGGGTTGACGATAAGCGCCTCCGGCAGCTCGCGGGACGCTCCGGTGAAACTCGACAGAATGAGCACGCCCTCTTCATCCTCGCGGGCGGCGACAAACTCCTTGGCTACAAGGTTCATGCCATCGTGCAGGCTCGAAACGAGGCAGAGATCGGCGGCTCTCAGCAGCTCATAGACTTCGTCCGGTTCATGATGGCGGATGACGAGTTCGATGGGCCGGTGCGTTGCGCAGCCATGGCGATTGTTGATGGCCTCCGTTAGGGCCAATGCCTCCTCCTGCAAATTCTGGTATGCGGGAAGTTTGCTCCGGGTTGGCGCCGCCGCCTGAATGAAGACGAAGCGCTTCCGCCATTCCGGGTGGCGTGTCAGAAAGCAATCGATGGCATGCAGCCGGTCGATCACGCCCTTGGTGTAGTCGAAGCGCTCGACGCCTACCCCCAGGCGCGTGCCAGGTGCCAAGCCAAAGCGCCTGAGAACGGCGGCGCGGCATTCGGCGGCCGCCTGTTGCTTCTCGATTGCCGCCGGAGGCCATTCGATTGAAATGGGGTAGGGCCTAACAAAAGTTTCGTTCCCGCCTAGCGTCACCGAGCCATGCTCGCGGTCGATGCGGCTTTCGGCGAAACGGTCGACCGTCTCAATAAAATTGTTGCAGTGAAATTGCGTATGGAAGCCAAGGATGGAACTGCCGAGCATGCCCTGGATGATCTCTTCTTTCCAGGGGCATATTCCGAAAGTCTCCGCGTTTGGCCATGGTATATGCCAGAAGGCGATGATAGTGGCGCGAGGCAGCTTTTCGCGCACGAGCCGGGGCAGAAGCGCGAAATGATAGTCCTGGATCAGCACGACGGGCTCCTCGCCGCGCGCCTCCCTAACGACAGCATCAGCGAAGCGTTCGTTAACCTCGCGATAGGCTTGCCAGTCGCTCTCGCGGAACGCCGGCCGCGTAAAGGCGATGTGGCACAGGGGCCAAAGGCCTTCATTCGAAAAGCCATAGTAATATCCTTCCTGCTCTTCTTCCGACAGCCACACCCGGCGCAAAGTGTAGCTCGGGGCATCGGGCGGGACCAGAATCCGATCGTCCGCGTCAACCGTGTCCTTGTCGGCGCTTCCGCTGCCATGGGCAATCCAAGTCCCTCTGCAGGCGCGCATCACGGGCTCAAGCGCGGAGACAAGCCCGCTCGCCGGAATTTGAAGTTCAACGCCGTTGCTGCCGCGATTATGGATGTACGGTTCTCTATTGGAGACGACGATCACTTCAGTGCCGGGCAATTCAATCGATACAACTTCGCGGAGCTTCTCCGCGGTCCACGCCGTATCGATCGCCACGCGGCTTTGATCAAGCTGACGCAAAATATCGCGCAGCTCGTTCGCCAGGGGGCCGTGATTACCAGGGTCCAGCTCAAGCGCGCCTCCGTTTTTCAGCCCTGCGAGCGATTGCCGGAGCCCGGCGGCCCACCGCCGGATCAGAAAAACAGCCGCTAGGGCCGCGAGCAACGCGCTCGCGAGGACGATGCCGCCAAGGACCACGGAAAGATAAAAGCGTGCTTTGAGGACTCGCTTTTCCCCGAAACTCATATCGTTCAGGATCACAAAATGCCCCTTCCCCTGCCGAAGGGAGATCGGGAACGATCCGGCAAGAAGAGAGTGGCCGTCGACGAGGAGCGTGGAGAAGCTTGCGGAGTCCGAGCGCGCCACTTTCTCGCAAGAAAAAGTAACGGGCATCAGCTTCGAGGTGTATTTTGGGGTTCCCTCATTCAAGCAAATTCCGAGGGCCAAGATGCGCTCGTCCAGGGCGACGCGCTCCAATACATTTTTGAGCGCCCGCGGATTCTCGGCTTCAAGGAGGCCAGGAAGGCCATCCCGGATGGAATTGAAAACGAGGGCCGACCGCAATTCCACATCACGCCGCGACCAATCCTGCACGAGCGAGGTGGCAACGGGCGCGATCGCCGTTACTAAGAGCACCGCAATGACAAGAGCGGCAATGCCGTACTTCAGCGCGAGCCTTATAGCCTGATTGTTCCCAAGGCGCCTCAGGCTCTGCGTGAAATGCAGCGCGGATGCCACGAGGTTATAGGCCAATGACCGGTTCCCCAAATCTCACTTTGGCCGTTTTGTATCCAAATGCCGCCAATTTCATGGCGCGCCGTTAAGTTGACAGTGGAGCTACTCGAGTTCCAGCGGCCCGTG
>CAZCIF010000156.1:0-4067 GCA_964498645.1 uncultured Rhodomicrobium sp.
ATGGCCGTGTCTACCAGCCCCGTGGCGGTTGCGGAGACCATCAATTTGCACCCGGCACGACATTCGATGAACTTCTGAAGCTATACATCTTCGATCGAAAGCTGAGGGTCGCAGTTATTGACGCTCTTGAGCGCATTGAGGTGGCCCTGAAGGCGACAATCTCAAATGAGATGAGTAGTCGCTATGGGCCACACTGGTACACTAAGAAAAAGAATTTTCAGCCTTCGTATGGTCACCGCGACTTTATGAAACACGTGAGAGAAAGGATCGGTGTCGGAAAGCTAGCGATCAATCAACGACCTTTCATAAACCATTACTTTTCGAAATACAGCAAGCCGCCGTTGCCGCCGTCGTGGATGACGTTTGAGCTTCTGACGTTTGGAACCGTATCTCATATTCTTCAAAATCTGCAGAAGCATGATCAGGTGCACATATCGAACCATTTTGAATTACCATCAAAAGTTCTTGTTTCTTGGATGCGTTCGATGTCGAGTCTTCGGAACATATGCGCTCATCACGAGGTGCTTTGGAACCGCAGGTTCTTTGTAAACCAACCAACGGTAGCGAAGAAATTTGCGACGCTTCTGCCAGATAACACGCGTCTCTACACTCATCTCGTCATCATCAAATACATGATTGGCTGCATCAGCGAGAACAGTAAGTGGGCAAAACAGATACGGCATCTCGTCATGAATGAAGGGGCGCACCTTCGACAAGCGAACGCGGCCGAGGTCATGGGTTTTCCCGCCGACTGGGAAGATATTCAAATATGGGGCCTAGCGCGCGGAAGATAGCAAACTTAATAACAAAAAAAGCCCCGGTCACGGTCTTCTGCACCGGGGGTCGAGCTGTACCGCCCCGATTACTGGATTACCGCTTTCGCGGTAATGACACTACATGCATCAGCGTTAATATTACACATCCTTCTCGCAATTGATCATCCACGGGATGCCGAAGCGGTCGGTCACCATTCCGAAGCGGGCTGCCCAGAAGGTCTGCTCCAAGGGCATCCGCACTTTCCCGTTCTCCGCCAAAGCCTCGAACATGCGCTCGGCATCCGCCACCTTCGCGACGTTCAGGGTAACGGAAAAGCCCTTCGGCTCCTCGTACCGCCCCGGCGGCGTATCGCATCCCATCAGAATCTGACCGTTGGCATCAAGGGATGCATGCATAATTTTGCCGCGCCATTCAGGGGGCACATGCTCCGCCGCGGGCGAGCCTTCGAAGGCGAACATGGCGCTGATCTTGCCTCCAAGAACCTTCTCATAAAATTTGAAGGCTTCATCGCAGCGGCCATCGAAATGAAGATAAGGATTGAGTTGCACGGCGTGCTCTCCCTGGCGGTTGATCGATAACGGTTTCTAAACCGCGCTGCTCAGCTTTGTTCCCCGCTGAGGGTTCGCCTGCATTGCCGGGTGCGATTGGCGCTAAATCTTAGGCTTGCGTGGCTGTAAGCGATTTACCCGGCCGGTCGAAGATGCGGTAGCGGCGCGGCGTCACGCCCACGCGCTCGCCGACACGCAAGGAGCATCCGGGCGGAACGGCGGCTTCGACCGTTATTGTGCCCGGGCAAAGCTCAAGCGTCACGTCCGCATAGCTCGCCGGGCCGGCGCGCCGGACGGATCGTACCGCGCCCTGCAGCGGCGCGCCAGCAGGCTCGCCGAAGCAGAGATCGTGCGGCCGGACGAACAGCTCAGCAGGGCCGGACTTTGGCAGGCATCCGTTCGCTGGCAGCCGTTGTGAACCTAGCCATACGGCGCCGCTTTCGACCGTAACCGGCAGCCTGATGGATTCCCCCATGAAATCGAATACGAAGGAGTTGGCCGGCTCGTCATAGATTTGCTCCGGCGTGCCCACTTGCTCGATGTTCCCGCTTCCCATGACAACGACGCGGTCCGCGACTTCCAGCGCTTCCTCCTGATCGTGCGTGACGAGGATGGACGTCACATGCAGCTCATCGTGGAGCGTGCGCAGCCAGCGCCGCAGCGACTTGCGGACCTTGGCATCGAGCGCGCCGAACGGCTCGTCGAGCAGCAGCACATTCGGCTCGATCGCGAGCGCGCGCGCAAGCGCCACGCGCTGCCGCTGTCCACCCGAAAGCTGGTCCGGGTAGCGATCCGCGAGCCAGCCGATCTGCACAAATTCCAGGAGCTGGTTGACGCGCTTTCTGATTTCCGCGTCAGGCTTCCGCTCCTTCCGCGGGCGGACCCGAAGCCCGAAAGCGATATTCTCGAAAACGCTCATGTGCCGGAAAAGGGCATAATGCTGGAAAACGAAGCCGACATGCCGCTTTTTCAGGTTGAGCCGCACGGCATCGGCGCCGGCGAAATAAATCTCGCCTTCGTCAGGGCAATCGAGCCCCGCGATGATACGCAACAGCGTTGTCTTGCCTGAACCGGAGGGGCCTAGCAGCGCCAAGAGCTCGCCGCTCTGAATGTCGAGGCTGACATCGCGGAGGGCAATGAAGCTGCCGAAGTGCTTCGAGACCTTGCGGATATCGATGTTCATCGTCTGCGCTCCAGTTTCCGTTCGAGAGCGGTCTTCAGAACGAGCGTCACCAGCGCGAGCATCGCCAGCAGCGAGGCGACGGCAAACGCTGCGGCAAATTGAAATTCATTATATAGGACTTCGATATGGAGGGGCATGGTGTTGGTCTCCCCGCGGATATGACCGGAAACGACGGAGACGGCGCCGAACTCGCCCATGGCCCGTGCGTTCGCGAGAAGCACGCCATAGAGCAGCGCCCATTTGATATTCGGCAAGGTGACGCGGAAGAATGTTGAGAGGCCGGAAGCGCCGAGCGAAATGGCGGCTTCTTCCTCCGAAGTACCTTGCTCCTGCATGAGCGGTATCAGCTCGCGCGCGACAAAGGGGAACGTCACGAACAGGGTCGCGAGCACGATGCCGGGAAGCGCGAAGATGATCTTGATGTTGTGCGCGGCGAGCCATGGCCCGGCCAGGCCCTGAAGTCCGAAGAGCAGCACGAAGACGAGGCCGGCGACGACTGGCGACACGGAGAAGGGCAGATCGATCAGCGTGATCAGCAAGGTCTTGCCGGGGAAGCTGAATTTTGTGACCGCCCAGGCGGCGGCAAGCCCAAAGCAGAGGTTGAGCGCAACAGATAGGAAGGCGACGAGCAGCGTGAGCCGGATGGCGGAAACGGCATCGGGATCGGACAAGGCGGAGATATAGGCCGTGAAGCCCTTCGAAAAAGCTTGCACAAAGACCATGATCAGCGGAAGCACGATGAAAAGGCCGATAAATGCTAGCGCTGCAGAGGCGATTGCAACGCGCACAATCGCAGGTTCCATCGTGAAAGGAGCCGGACGGTGCCGCGGCTTCGGCGGAGCCGGCCCATCCCCGGGATTGGCATTCTCCACATCGCCAGTACGCCTTGCGGGCTGAACGGCCGCCATCTGTCCTCACCCTTTCGCTTCGGCCCAGCGCTGGAGCCGGTTGATGATTAAGAGCAAGATGAACGAGGCGGCGAGCATCACCGACGCAATCGCTGTCGCGTCGGCATAGCGGAATTCCTCAAGCCTGATGACGATGAGCAAGGGCGCGATTTCAGAGACATTGGGCACGTTCCCCGCTATGAAAATCACCGAGCCGTATTCCCCGGCGGCACGCGCAAAAGCGAGCGAAAACCCGGTCAGGATCGCTGGCAGCAAGCTTGGGAGGATGACACGTATCAGCGTTTGCCAGCGCGATGCTCCCAAACTGGCCGCGGCTTGTTCCAGCTCCGGGTCGAGGTCGCTCAGCACGGGCTGCACGGTCCTGACCACGAAGGGCAACCCGACGAAAATGAGGGCAATGAGTATGCCAACAGGCGTAAAGGCGACCTCGATGCCGAACGGAGATAGAAGCCCGCCGAGCCAGCCATTCGGAGCGTAAAGGCTCGTGAGCGCAATACCCGCCACGGCGGTCGGCAAGGCGAAGGGGATGTCGACGAGAGCGTCCGCGATGCGCCGCCCTGGAAACTTGTAACGCGTCAATGCCCAAGCCACGGTCAGCCCGAAAACCACATTGACGCAAGCAGCGGCAAAAGCCATGCCGAAGCTCAGTTT
>CAZCIF010000156.1:4077-6176 GCA_964498645.1 uncultured Rhodomicrobium sp.
TTTGAGTGCGTTCAGCGTCCTGTCAGCCAGGAGAATGGTTAAGAATTGCTCCGCGCTGAGCGATGACGCTTTAAGCACCAAGGCGGCAATGGGTATGAGAACGAGCAATCCGATCCATGTGAGCGTGAAACCGAAGGTCAGGCCAAAGCCTGGGATGACGCTCTCTTCGTGGATACGCAATACTGACCGTTTGTGCGCCAAGCGCTCGCTTCCCTTAAGCCTGCGTTGAGGCTCGCGCCCATGCACGCATGCTCCACATGAGACAGGAGATTATAGACTAGACTATAGGATGTTGTGGCAATCTTCACTTTCCATAAATCTGGTCGAAGATACCGCCCTCCGCGAAGTGTTTTTTTTGGGCTTCCTGCCAGCCACCGAAAACATCGCCGGCGGTAAAGAGTTCCGTCTTCGCAAAGGTGCCGCTGAACTTGGCAGCCACGTCCGCGCGCCTGGGCCTGAAATAGTGCTTCGCCGCCAGCTCTTGCCCCTCCTTGGTGTAGAGAAACTTGAGAAATTCTTCCGCTGCCTGGCGCGTGCCCTTCTTATCAACAACCTTATCCACCACAGCGACTGGCGGTTCGGCCAATATCGAAACCGAAGGCGTGACGATCTCGAACTGGTCCGGGCCGAGTTCCCTTATCGCCAGGAACGCCTCGCTCTCCCATCCGATGAGAACGTCGCCTATGCCGCGTTGCGTAAACGTCATCGTCGATCCGCGCGCGCCCGTGTCGAGAATGGGCACCTTACTGTAAAGCTTTCGAACGAACTCTTTTGCCTTTTCCTCAGAACCATAGGCCTTCAAAGCATAACCCCACGCCGCGAGGTAGTTCCAGCGCGCGCCGCCGGATGTCTTCGGGTTCGGCGTTATGATTTTGATACCGGGTTTGAGGAGGCTATCCCAATCTTTGATGCCTTTGGGATTTCCCTTGCGGACGAGGAAGACGATCGTCGAGGTATAAGGCGAGGAATTATCGGGAAGCTTCTTCTGCCAATCGGCTGCGATAAGACCCTTCTCAGCAATAGCATCGATGTCATAGGCGAGCGCGAGCGTCACCACATCGGCTTCGAGCCCATCGATCACGGAACGGGCCTGCTTGCCCGAGCCGCCGAAGCTCGACCTGATCGCCAGAGTGCTCCCGTGCTCCGCTTTCCATTTCGCAGCGAAGGCCGCGCTCGCTTCGGAATAAAACTCCCGCGTCGAGTCGTAGGAAACATGCAGCAGGGAAATACTCGCCGCATAGCTTCTTGCAGCGAAAAGCGTAGCTCCAAGGAGAGCAAGAAACGTCCGTCTCAGCATGAAACTTTCCAGCCTGCGATGGGCTAACCTTGAGCATTTTGGCGGAGACGGAACCATCGTCATTGCGAGCGAAGCGAAGCAATCCAGGCTTAAGTATCTGATATTGCTATGGATCGCCGCAGCGGCAAGAGCCGCCTCGCGATGACGGACATTGGCCAGCAGCATCAAGGGATCTTACCCAATAGCAAGCTTTGCGCGGAAGGCCGGGGAATGGCCGCTGGAAGCGGGTTGATAGCGCATGCTGAATTCATGTAGAGCCTTAGCAAAGGCATCGGCATCGCCAGCCTTCTTGATCTCGAAGGCATTGAAGCCGGCCCGCACCATGAACAGGAATTGATCCCTCAAGACGTCGCCAGTGGCCCGGATTTCGCCTTTGAAGCCATAGCGCTCGCGAAGCCGGCGGGCCTGCGTATAAGCGCGCCCATCGCGGAAGACAGGAAACTCGAGCGCGATCAACGAAAGCTGCGGAAGGTGCGGCTCAAGCTCGCTTTCCCGCCTGCTGTTCGGCCAGGCAACGCCCAAGGGCGCGCTGCGGTTCGCGATCGCAATCGCGTCCGCCGCAAAAAGCCAATCGTGAGTCACGATGGCCGGCACATCCGGCGGGACCGGCCCATCCCCTTCGATATAGATCCAGGGGTCGAGCGCGGCTGCGCCGTCCTTAATGTACTGCATGCAGGGTTTCCTTAAACGGCGCCACGCCGAGCCGTTTCACGGTTTCGATAAACGGCTCCCTTTCTCCGAACCGCAGATCGAGATAGCGGTTCACCACGCTTTCGATCACGTCTGGAACCCGTTCATAAGG
>CAZCIF010000156.1:6186-7041 GCA_964498645.1 uncultured Rhodomicrobium sp.
CGAGCGCGGCCTCCTTGTCACCGCCGTCCAGATTGATTCGCGCCAGCCGCAGGCGCGCGGCATGCATCGTCGCGGCGTCCTTGGCGTTTTCCACCACCTTGAGCGTGATCTGGTAAAATTCCTTGCCGTTCTTTTCGACACCCAAGATGCCGATATGGCCGATATGGTGATGGCCGCAGGCATTGATACAGCCTGAGATGTTGATGTGCAGGCGCCCGATTGAGGGGGCCTTATCGAGCGAGGCGAAGCGTTGCGCGATTTCCATGGCGAGCGGGATCGAGCGCGCATTTGCGAGGCTGCAATAATCGAGGCCGGGGCAGGAGATAATGTCCGTGACGAGGCCTACATTCGGCGTCGCAACGCCGATGGCTTCGAGCTTCCTCCACAAGGCGGGAAGATCCTGCTGCCGGACATGCGGCAGCACTAGGTTTTGCTCATGTCCAACCCGGATTTCGCCGAAGCTGTACCGGTCCGCGAGGTCCGCGATGGCCTCCATCTGCCCAGAAGTCGCGTCACCTGGCGGCTTGCCGATGGGCTTCAGCGAAAGCGTGACAATCGTATATCCAGGGACTTTGTGCTTAGCGGCCGAGTTCCGGTGCCAAAGCGCGAACCTGATGTTCGTTTGGAGCGCGGCTTTCAACATAGCCGGTTCATTCTCCAGCGTTTCGTATTCGGGATAGACGAAGCGCGAGCGTATATCGGCGACGAAAGCGGGATCGAGTGCCGCGCGGAAGAGGGCGCCAAGAAGAACCACAAGCCCAAGTATTGGGAGGACGTCCGCTTCAACGCCCCGGACCAGCCCGTCGTCGGCGTCGATTATTGGGACGCCTGCGCGTACGCGGCGTGGGCGGGCAA
>CAZCIF010000156.1:7051-8689 GCA_964498645.1 uncultured Rhodomicrobium sp.
CGGCGACGAAAGCGGGATCGAGTGTCAGATAGCTGTCTTTGATCTTGGCCCGTTCCTCTTCGGCTTCGGCGGCAAAGCGCTCCGCGCCGAGATCGTGGACCAGGATTTTCACGCGGGCCTTGTAGATATTGTCCCGGCGGCCATGAGCGTTATAGATGCGCAGGATGGCTTCAAGGTAGCTCAGCAGATCCTGCTTCGGCAGAAAATCGCGAATAACCTTGCCAATGAAAGGCGTGCGCCCGAGCCCGCCGCCAACGGACACTTCAAAGCCGGTTTCCCCATCCGCATTCTTGATCATGCGAAGCCCGATATCGTGCACTTTCACCGCGGCGCGGTCATTCGGCGCGCCCGTGATCGCGATCTTGAACTTCCGCGGCAGGAAGGAAAACTCCGGGTGCAAGGTGGACCACTGCCGGAGGATTTCGGCCCATAGGCGGGGATCCTCGATCTCATCGGGCCCGGCGCCGGCCCACTGGTCGGTCGTGATGTTGCGGATGCAATTCCCGGAAGTCTGCATGGCGTGAAGGCCAGCCCCGGCCAGCTCTTCCAGCACCTCCGGCATATCCGAAAGCTTGATCCAATTGAGCTGCAGATTTTGCCGGGTCGTGAAATGGCCGTAGCCGCGATCATAGACGCGCGCGACATGCGCGATCTTGCGAAGCTGGTTTGAGGAGAGCGTGCCGTAGGGGATGCCGATGCGCAGCATGTACGCATGAAGCTGCAAATAGACGCCATTCATGAGCCGCAGCGGCTTGAACTCGTCTTCGGTCAGCTCGCCGGAAAGGCGGCGCGCGACCTGATCGCGGAATTGCGCCGCGCGCTCCGCGATGAAGGTGCGGTCGAAGTCATCATAGATGTACATTCTGGGGTGCTCCCGATGCAAGCGCAGCAGACTCCCGCTCCCCTCGCGGGAGAGGACTGGGAATGAGGGGGAAACCTACGCCGCCACTTTTTCCGGCTTATCGGATGGCAGCACGAAACTCGGCCCGCATGCGCGAATGAACTCCCGCAAATTGCCTGGCCGGGCGAGGTCCCCGCTCGCATCGACCGGCGCGGCGTAAGCTCCAACTGCGCCAAGTCCATCGGATTGAGCAGCCTTCAAAGCCAGCTGCGTTTCCCCGGCGGACCACAAAATTTGCGCCTCAGCGAGCCGTTGCGTCCAGCCGCCCGCCTTCGTGCGATGCACCACGGCCCCGTCCGAAAGGCGGTTGGCCGTGATGATGACGGGACCGTTGATCCGAAGTTTTTGCTGAAGAGGTGACACCATGATCTTGCTCGCCCCATCCTGTCCACGCCGGCGCCGCTTCAGGGATAGCGCCGCTCAAGGAACAGTTTGGCGAAATCGAGAAAGTTCTCAAGATGAAATCGTTTTATTTGAGAAAATAAGTTCTATTTATCATTCAGTTACCCCCTTAAAAGGAAATAATTTTCTAAGAGCGGATTAGGAGGGAAAAGCATGCTGAAATTTGGCTCGGCGATGAAAAATCCCGTTGCCAAATCGTGATCCCGTGGGGCCGCATTCGATCATGACACCCCTCACCCTGTCCCTCTCCCTTTGGGAGAGGGAACGTTGTTGCACGCTCTGGGCCTTGTTCAGGCGTCCCTTCTCCCCATCGCGCTTGCTTGCAAGCGTGACTA
>CAZCIF010000157.1:0-8664 GCA_964498645.1 uncultured Rhodomicrobium sp.
GTTAGATACACTAACGGGGGGCAAGCACCATGATCATCTGGCGGCCCTCCAGCCTCGGCTCCAATTCAACCTTGGCGATGGTGCCGGTCTCCTCTTTTACCTTGATGAGAAGCTGCATTCCCAGCTCCTGATGCGCCATCTCCCGGCCGCGAAAGCGAAGCGTAACCTTCACCTTATCGCCTTCCTCGAAGAACTTCTTCATGGACCGCATCTTAACTTCGTAGTCATGCGTGTCGATATTAGGGCGGAGCTTGATTTCCTTGACCTCGACGGTCTTTTGTTTTTTGCGCGCCTCTGCTGCCTTCTTTTGAGCCTGGAACTTGTACTTCCCGAAATCCATGATCTTGCAGACGGGGATTTCCCCCTTTACCGCAATCTCCACGAGATCGAGACCAGCCTCCTGGGCCTTCAAAAGCGCGTCGCGCTTATTAATAGTGCCTTGATTTTCGCCTTGCTCGTCGATGAGCTGGACGTCACGGGCGATAATGGCCTCGTTTATGCGCGGCCCCTCTTTGGCGGGCGCGCCTCTTATTGGACGGCGTATCTGACTTCTCCTATGTTTGTTGAACGGAACGCCCGTCCGCATCCGGAAGGACCGGCAGGCACCTATAAAATGAGGATAAAAACAGCGCCCGACAAGTCAAGCGCCATCTTCGGTCCAGAACTTTCCGGATGGCGCGTCTCCCTTACAGCCGTTACTTTTGTGACGCCGTTTTGAAGGTTCCAGCCAGTTGAGTCCCCAGGAAACGGTCATAAACTGCCAAGGTTTGCATCTGCAAAGCATATTTCGAGAACTCGCGGCGCGCGCGCCCCATGCTCCGCTGACGCAGAGAATCTAGCGCGCCGCTGTCCAGGGCCAAAGCATAGCGCAGCGAATCACACAGCGCCTTCGAATTTCCAGCTTCGAAAAGCCAGGGGGAACTCCCCGGTGGAAAGTGCGGACTAGCCGCCCCGCTTGCCGGGCTCGTTTCAACGCGCGCGAGAAGCCCAGGCTCCGCCGCAACCGTTTCCGGGAATGCGCCAATGTTCGAGGCAATCACCGGACGCCCCATCGCCTGCGATTCGATTGCTGACCGGCCAAACGCTTCCGCTTCGATGGACGGCAGCACGGTGAACGACGCCGCCTTGAACGCGGCAGGCATATCCTCGCAATGCCCCGCGATGATGACCCGGCCGGAAAGGCCGTGCGACCCGGCCAGTTCTTCCAGCTCCGCACGGTAAGGCGAGCGGCCTTGATCGTCGCCGGCGAGCACGAACATCACGTCGCTGAACTCGCCGCGCGCCAAGAGCTCAGCAGCCGCCTCGATGAGGACTTGCTGGCCCTTCCATCGCGTAAGGCGGGCCGGAAGCAGCACGATGCGCCTTCCCGCCGGCACGCCCCACTCTTCGCGCAAAGCACGGACGCGGTCCATCGATACGGCTTCTGGGTCGAACCTCGCAAGGTCCACGCCCCGGTAAATCACGCCTACCCTGTCCGCACCACCCGGATACCGCTCCTTGACGATCTTCGCCGTGTATTGAGAATTGCAGATGACGGCATCGCCCCGCGCCATCACGCTGTTATAGAAGGCTTTGAGGCGGCCGTTTTGATTATAGATGCCATGATAGGTGGTCACGAAGCAGCGGCGCGTCCGCCTCGCCGCGATCAGCGCGCTCCAGGCCGGCGCGCGGCTTCGGGCATGAACGAGGCTGACCCCGCGCTGCCGGATAATGCGGGCAAGCCGGAACGCGTTGAAAAGGATCGCCGCCGGGTTTTTTGTCCGCGCCGGGAAGCGGATCAGCTCGCCGCCCGCATCCGCAAGCTCCTGCTCCAGCCGGCCGCCGGCCGATACCACGAGCGCGCGGCCGCCGCCCAGCGTGACTGCCTCCGCCATCTCAATGGTGGTCCGCTCGGCGCCGCCTGCCGAAAGCTCGGGCACGATTTGCAGGATGACCGGCCAAGGCATACGTTTCAGCATGGGAATCGCCCGGATTTTAATATTGCGGCCGTTCGCGCCCGCAAAGCGCTAGCCGGTATTCCAGCCTTTTTACCCGGTCTCATGAAAGAAGCATAAAATGAACGGCAAAGAACTGCAAATGCTCTCATTTTCTACCGCGGGCGAGGAGCCTCTTTCTATTGCCTGCCGCTTTCGCGAGCCTGAAGAAAATAAGCCGGTCTTCGTATGGTTCTGCGGGTTCAAATCGGAAATGGCCAGCGTCAAGGCTGAGGCTCTGTCGGCATGGGCGGAAGAAAGAGGCGCCGGCTGCCTGCGCTTCGACTATTCGGGCCATGGCCGGTCCAGCGGAAGGTTCGAAGACGGCACGATCAGCGCTTGGACTGCGCAGGCCGCGAAAGCGCATGAGCTTGCGCTGCCCTTCGGCCCCGCGGTGTTCGTGGGATCGAGCATGGGGGCGTGGATTGCTCTCCTCCTTGCGCGGCGCCTGCTCGCGGACGGCCTCCCTGCGCCGAAGGGGATCGTTCTCATCGCGCCCGCCTGGGACATGACCCGGCTCATGCGGGAGCGGGCCCCGGAAGAAGCGCGTGCGGAGCTTGTGCGCAACGGCGTTTACTACCGGCCTTCTGCCTATTCCGACGATCCCTATCCCATTACGAGAATGCTCATCGACGACGGAGAGCAACACGTCTTCGGCAAAGGCCCGGTGCCGCTGGCCTCGCCCATTCGCATCCTGCATGGCTGCCGGGACGCCGATATCCCTTGGCGGCATTCGCTCGATTTGCTCGATGTCCTTGCATGCGAGGATATGCGCCTGACGCTCATCAAGGACGGCGAGCACCGCCTGTCGCGGCCGCAGGACCTCGACCTTCTTTTCTCAGCGCTCGCGGAATTCGTCTGAGGACAAGCCCCAGCCTCAAAACGGGAAACCGGTATTGGACGGGAATACGCCCAGAGCTACACTCTCGAGTCGACAGCCGGCGTCAGTGTTCTTCCTCAATTAAGATGAGCTGGCCGTTATCGAGGCCAGCGGCCAACGCGAGACGATCCCCAAGCTTGATCGCGCCGATATTGGTCGCGACCCGCGCCGGAAGGGGCACGCGCGAGATGTCATGCGCTTCCGGCGCAAACCCGATTAGCCGCAGCGCCTTCCGGTCACGGCCCGGCACGGCAAGATCGGGATGGCCATCGCCGTCGAAATCCGCGACGAAACTCATCCCAAGCGCACGCGAACCGATGAAATGATTTGATACGCCAGGGATCGCGGCCGCCTTCTGAAGCTTCCCCTCCCGCCATGACCACAACTCCAATTGGCCAAGCACATGCGGTTGGCGAACAAAGACGATCTCAGTTATGCCGTCGCCATTGAAGTCAGCAGCGCCGGCGGGATTGAGCCAAGCGTGAGGATGGCCGATAGGTGGGGTCTCGGCAATGATCGCGGCGGACTCGGGATCGATGATCGCGAGCGCAGAGCCGCGATTGAGATATGATTTGACAAGAACAATCCGTTCGGCCCGGTCGAGCTCGACGATACGCGGCTCGATGTCCTCGAACACCGCTTCTTTGGGAAGAGTCAAAACACTGCGCCGGCCGTCGCGCAGCTCGATAATCAAGCTCCCAGCCTCGATCGCGTCGCCCAATACGCCGTGATCGTACCGGGAGGTTGGTTCTGCGAGCCAAGCGCGCGCTATCGTCCGTCCGGCGGCAACGCGCGCATCTGGCAAGGCACCAGAAGGAGCGGCGGGACGATCCGGCCTGGATGCGGGTTCAAGCTGAGCTCGATCAGCCGCGAACCGGTACCAGCTCTGGCCAATGCGCACGCGAACATCCGCGCCCTGGATTTCGACGGCGGCAACCCGGCCGGGCGCCGGCACAACCTTGGCGTGCCACTCTTTGGCTGATGAAGCACCGGCAGTGAGCCATACCGCCAGCAAACACAGCAGCCGGCTCAGGATGCGCAGGCCGAGGTTGGGTGAGATCATGTTACATACGTGCTTTTCAATATGAGCGGCACTATCACGGATGTGAGCGCTCATAGGTCATCTGCGCCAGGGGTGCAAGACGTTAGAAGCGGAAGAAGCTTTGAAAAACCCGCTTAGCTCCCGGCTTTCCGGCGGGGACGGCTTGTGGCGATTTCAACCCGCTCCGAAAGAAGTGGCCAGATTCGGAAAAGTACTCGAGTTGTGAGCCCTTTCATCAGGTGTGGAAGAGGCAGCGAACTCAGAGGGACTTCGTCAATAGGACCCACTCCTGCCCCTCGCTTATCCAATCTTCCTTGACCATGGGTCGCCTTGCTTGTTCCCGGTAGCCGAGCCGCTCGTAAAGTCGGCGCGCACCGGTGTTAGCATCAGAGACGATGACGCTCATCCCACGCTTGCCCAGCTTCCGGCCGGTCGCGTCCGCCAGGTGAAGGAGCTTTGTGCCGAGGCCCAGGTTCCTGAACTCTGGCAGCACCGCGAGAACGTTCACGTACCATGTGCCAGACGCCAGGTTCTCGAGCTGCTGTAGCGGAACGAACATCGGCGGCATGTCCGGCGGAACAGGCTCGGGATCGTCCGCGATCTCATAGCCTATCAGGCAGCCGGCGGTGCGTCCGCCGTCCTCGATTACGGTGGCATTCCGATAGGAAAAGCTGCCCTCTTCGCGTGCGGCGCGCCTGCGCCCTACATCCCAAGCTGATTCTCCGGGAGCCGCCAGCCTGCTCCAGAGATAAAGCGGCATGCCTTCACCGGCATAGTTGACCAGCTTGGCCAGGACTTCTGCGTCCTCAACCCGGGCGCGACGGCAATGAATGTCTTCACCAGTCACCAAAACCTCCTCAGGGCACCAGCGCGCGCAACCCCTCACGGTAAGTGGGGTATTTGAGCGTGACGCCGAGCTCCCGCTTGATCTTATCGTTGCGCATGCGCTTGTTGCCGATATAGAAGCTGCGCGCCATCGGCGAGAGATCCGCGCTCTCGAAGGGGATCTCCGGCGGCGGCGGCGCTCCAAGCAGCTCTGCCGCATAGAGCATGACATCCTGCGGCGGCGCCGGTTCGTCATCGGCGACATTGAACAGGCGCGTCCCGGCCTCGCGGCGCTCCTGCGCTATCGCGGCGGCGACGGTTTGCGCGATGTCCTCCACATGAATACGGTTGAAGACTTGGCCGGGCTTCACGATGCGCCGTGCATCGCCGGCACGGATGCGCTCCAAGGGGCTGCGCCCAAGCCCGTAGATGCCTGCAAGCCTGAAAATATCGAGGGGGAGGCCGCGCGCGGCGCAGAAGCTGGACCAGGCCTGCTCGGCCTCGATCCGCAGGCGGCCCCGGCCTGTGTCCGGCTCAGCCGGCGTTTCTTCATCGGCCCAACCACCCTGAAAGTCTCCATAAACGCCGATTGTCGAAAGATAGCCAATCCAGCGCAGCGAGGGCGCTTCGTGTAACGCCTCGCCATAGGCGTTGAGCGCCGGGTCGCCGCCCTCGCCCGGAGGGGCCGAGACGAGGCAATGCGTTGCCGTGCGAAGCGCGCTTTCGATCCCAACTCTATCGCTGAAAACAGCCGGCGAAAAGCCCCTTGCTTCAAGCGCAGCGCAGCTGGCCGCCTCCCGCACGGTTCCCGAAACCTGCCATCCGTCCTTCAGGAGCAGATCGCCGATCGCCGCCGCCGAATAGCCAAGGCCGAAAACGAAAAGCTTGTTCATAAGGCACGATCCCATTCCGCGCGCACATCGCGCTCGCGCTCCACCGGATAATGCTTTGCTTTTAAGTTCGCGGCCATATCCTGGCAAGCGAGCCACCGCGCGGCCCAAACCGCCATGCCGCGGACGAGGGGCGAAGGGTCATCCAAGAGCGGAACGATACCGGGAACAAGCGCAACGTCCCCGGAATTGCCGGCAGCCACGAGCACATTGCGGATGAAGCGGTCCCGCCCGATGCGCTTGATGGGCGAACGCCTGAACCGCGCCCGGAAGGCGGCATCGCCGAGCGCGAGGAGATCGGCGAGCGGCGGGTTGCGGCTGCCTTCCATCGGCGCAAGCCGCGCCTCGCGCGCTTCCTGCGCGAATTTGTTCCAAGGGCAGACGGCGAGACAGTCGTCGCAGCCATAGATCCGGTTGCCCATCGGCGCGCGGTATTCGAATGGGATCTGCCCCTTATGCTCAATTGTGAGATAAGAGATGCAGCGCCGCGCGTCGATGCGGTACGGCGCTATAAAGGCGCGCGCCGGGCACGCATCGAGGCAGCGCCGGCACGAGCCGCAATGATCCGTTTCCGCCCTATCGGGCTTCAACATTGCGGTTGTGAAGATCGCGCCGAGGAACAGCCAAGAACCAAACTCGCGTGAGACAAGGTTCGTATGCTTGCCCTGCCAGCCCAATCCAGCGGCCTGCGCGAGCGGCTTCTCCATGACAGGGGCCGTATCCACGAACACCTTTACGTCCGCGCCGCTTCGCTGAGCGAAGCCGCGCGCAACGGCTTTGAGCTTGTTCTTGATAATATCGTGGTAATCCTCGCCCTGCGCGTAGACGGAAATCGCGCCGCGAGAGCGCTCCGCGAGCGCCGCCAGCGGGTCCGTCCCGGGGCCATAGCTCATGCCCAGCATGATGATCGAGCGGACCTCCGGCCAAAGCACCTGCGGATCGGCCCTGCGCGTGGCCTTCTCCGCAAGCCACGTCATATCACCGTGAAAACCTGCTTCCAGGAAGGCATAGAGCTGCGAACCGGCTTGCCCTATCGCTTGTGGCGTAGCGATCCCCGCCGCATCGAAGCCCTCCCGCAAAGCGCGCTCTTTGATCCAGCCCGCCAATCCGGCCGCCGGCTCATTTTGCGTTTGCGTTTCAGAAGTCGAGATTTGCATAGCTTTCCGGCGGGCTGAACCCAGGCACGCGGTCCGTCAGAAGCGGCCGGAACGATGGCCGCGATTTCAGGCGCGCATACCAGGCTTTCGCCTCGGGGAATTCCGCCCAGGGAATTTCGCCCAAATAGTCCATCACCGATAATTGGGCAGCGGCGGCGAGATCCGCAAAGCTCGGGTGATCCCCGCCAAGCCACTTCCGCTGATCGCTCAAGAAGCTGAGATAGGAAAGATGATACCGCAAATTGCTGCGGCCTGTCCTTATTGCGTTCAAGTCGGGCGCGAGCCGCCCGCGCGACATCGGCTTATAAAGCTTTTCCTCGAGAAGGTACTGGCTTACCTCGGCGTCGAACTTCCGCAGGAACCATTCGGCCACGCGGCGCGCTTCGGCGCGCTCCGATACTGTCCCTGGCCAAAGTCCGGTGCGAGCCGAGGGCGGCCCTTCGCGGGCCGCCGTCTCGGCCAAATACTCAACAACCGGATAGACCCCGCAAAGCGCCCGCCCGTCGATGGTCAGCACGGGCAGCGTGCCGGCAGGGTTCAGATTAAGAAATTCCCGCGTGACCGCCCAGGGCTTCACTTCCGCTAAGCTGACTTCAATACCCCCCTCCCCAAGCGCGAGCCTTATGGCGCGCGAGGCGGGGCATAGCGGATAGTGCAGCAGGGTCCACATCGCGCGAATCTTATCACAGGCAGGCGTGCGCTACGAGACGATGAACCGGCCGGTGGAGAACTCGCCCTTTGGACGGTAGCGCTGCAGATAAGAAGGAACGATAAGCTCCACGCTCTTGGGTTCGGTAATGCCGAGGCCCTCCAGCGTCCGGTGATCCCGGATCGCCTCCGCGCTTACGGCATTATCGCGCTCAAGCATGCGGATTTGATCGACGGTAATGGGCGCGCCGGGCACGAATTGCACGAAGAACGCAGGGATTTTCGCGATCCAGAATGGGATAGGGAGCAGGGGGCGCGGATGCTCGGTCCACTGGCCGATTTTCTTAAGGATCTCGCGAAAGGTGTAGATGGTGGGGCCGCCCAGCTCATAGATCGCGCCTTCGGTCGCGCGGCCTGCAAGCGCCGCCCTGATGGCTTGCGCCACATCGCCCGCATAAACTGGCTGGATGCGGGTCTTGCCTCCGATCAGCGGCATAACCGGCGCGATGCGCGAGAGCCAGGCGAACCGGTTGAAGAAATTGTCCTCCGGCCCGAAGAGCAAGGACGGCCTGATGATTACGGCCTCCGGGAACGCGGCAAGAACGCGCGCTTCGCCCTCGCCCTTCGTGCGCGCGTAAGCCGAACGCGAGAGCCGGTCTGCGCCGATGGCCGAGATGTGGACCAGCGCCCGCGCGCCGCGCGCCCGCGCCAGTTTCGCGATTCTCTCCGCCGCTTCCACGTGGATTACGCGGAACCTCTGCCGCCCCGATTGCTCCAGGATGCCAACGAGGTTCACCACCGCATCCGCGCCGCGCAGCGCCTCTGTCACCGAGCGCTCGTCGCGCACATTGGCCTGGATCAGCGCAATCTGCCCGACGGTGCCGAGCGGCTGCAAATGCAGCGCGAGATCAGGGCGGCGCACCGCAACCTTGATACGGCATCCCGCCCGCGCCAAAGCCTGCACCACATAGCGGCCGAGAAAGCCCGAACCGCCGAACACTGTGACAACGCTGTTATTTCCCAATGTGATGGCCATGGCATCCTCGCCGGTTTGGAGCGCTCGCGCACCGGATTCGATGGAACAGGCATAACGCGCCTTCGCCGGATTGGAAAGGCGTGCTGTGCCGCAGCCCGGAAATTTGCCGGCGCGACGGGGGGGGCGCGCGGCGCCCGGCGGCTCGATTGACAAAGGGCGCGGGCGCATTTACCTCTAACATCGCTGCCCAGATGGCGGAATTGGTAGACGCAC
>CAZCIF010000158.1:0-8645 GCA_964498645.1 uncultured Rhodomicrobium sp.
CAGGTTAAGTACAAGCCCGACAGCGAGACTTTAGCCTCCGTCTATGTGAACGAGGATGGCAGCATCACCTTCCAGGCAGCAGGCGCAACCGCCGAGGCTGAGGAAGAAGAAGAGGAGTCGGGCTACTTCCCAAGCTATGTCGAGTATATGGACGAGGACGAATTCCTTGAGGATGCCTACGACATGCTGAAGGTCGGCATCGCCGAGTACGAACTCGACCGCGAACAGCGCGCCTGATTATACCAGAGGACATTAACGCGGCCCCATGTGGTGTCATTCCCGCGAAAGAGCATGTGAAGAAATAGCGAGGCTCCCGATGTCATGGCCGGGCTTGACCCGGCCATCCAGCTAACGTATTGAAATCGTTGCAAGTTACACTGGATGGCCGCATCAAGTGCGGCCATGACAACAGAGTAGCGCTGCACCAGCCATGACCCAACAATAAAGAAACGGACGGGTGCTTTGCCGGCCGAAGTTGAAATAATTGCCACCGAAGAGTTAGCCGCCGCCCATCGAATGGCGCCCGCGGAGTTCCGGCATGCCTGCGAGATGCTGGGGCGTGCGCCCAATCTGACGGAGCTTGGCATCATCTCGGTGATGTGGTCGGAGCACTGCTCCTACAAGTCCTCGCGCGTTTGGCTTAAGAAATTGCCCACGCAGGGGCCCCAAGTTATCCAGGGGCCTGGAGAAAATGCGGGCGTGGTGGATATCGGCGACGGGCAGGCGGTGGTTTTCAAGATGGAAAGCCACAATCATCCGTCCTTCATCGAACCCTATCAGGGTGCTGCGACAGGCGTTGGCGGCATTATGCGTGATGTGTTCACCATGGGCGCGCGCCCCGTCGCTATGCTGAATGCGCTCCGGTTCGGCTCACCCGATCACCCCAAAACGCGCCATCTTGTGGCCGGTGTGGTGGCGGGCATCGGCGATTACGGCAATTGTGTCGGGATTCCGACTGTCGGCGGTGAGACAAATTTCGACGCGCGCTACAACAACAACATTCTCGTCAACGCGATGTGCGTTGGCATCGCCCGCGCGGACCGCATTTTTTATTCGGCTGCGGCGGGCGCCGGCAACCCGGTCGTTTACGTGGGTTCCAAGACGGGCCGTGACGGCATTCATGGCGCCACCATGGCGTCCGCCGAGTTCGGTGAAGGAACCGAAGAAAAGCGCCCGACTGTGCAGGTCGGCGATCCGTTTGCCGAGAAGCTTTTGCTCGAAGCCTGCCTGGAATTGATGGCGGAGGACGCGATCATCGCCATTCAGGATATGGGCGCGGCGGGCCTTACCTCCTCCTCTGTCGAGATGGCGGCCAAAGGCGGCTCCGGCATTGAGCTCGATCTCGATTATGTTCCTCAGCGCGAAGAAGGCATGACCGCCTATGAGATGATGCTTTCGGAGAGCCAGGAGCGCATGCTCATGGTGCTGCGTCCAGGCTCTGAAGCGCTGGCGGAACGCATCTTCCGGAAATGGGAGCTCGATTTCGCGATTATCGGCCGCACGACGGACACGGGGCACCTCACGATCCGGCACAAGGGCCGGCTTGAGGCCGACCTGCCAACCGCCATGCTTTCCGACGAAGCGCCCATTTACGAGCGGCCGGTCGCGCCGCGTCCCAAGCCTGCGCTCGTGAGCGCTGAGAGCATGCCGGCTCCGAACCACCTGACCGGCACGCTGCTTGCATTGCTCGGCTCGCCGCACTTGGCGTCGCGGCGCTGGATCTGGGAGCAATATGACCACATGGTGATGGGCGACACGATAGTGAGGCCAGGCTCCGATGCCGCCGTCGTCCGTGTTCACGGCACGAACAAGGCTTTGGCGCTCACTTGCGACGTCACCCCCCGTTATTGCGCCGCCGATCCCTTTGAAGGCGGCAAGCAGGCTGTTGCCGAGGCATGGCGGAATCTCACCGCCTCCGGCGCGAAGCCGCTTGCCCTTACAGATTGCATGAATTTCGGCAATCCCGAGCGGCCCGGAATCATGGCCGAATTTGCGGAGTGCATCGAGGGTATGGGCGAAGCCTGCCGCGCGCTCGATTTCCCGGTCGTGTCGGGAAATGTCTCCCTTTACAATGAAACGAACGGAATCGCCATTCCGCCCACGCCTGCGATAGGCGGCGTTGGCCTGATCCCCGATTGCAAGCATGTTGCAACCATCGCTCTGAAGCCAGAGGATGACGTTGTTATCCTTATCGGCGCTGAGAGCGGGCATCTCGGTCAATCCCTGTATCAGGAGCATGTGACAGGCCGCTTTGAAGGCGCTCCCCCGCCGGTCAGCCTTGAAGCCGAACGGAAAGCGGGAGACTTCATCCGAGGCCTTATTCAGGCGGGTGAAACGAGGACGGTGCACGACGTCTCCGGCGGAGGGCTACTTGTGGCGCTCGCCGGGATGGCCTTGGCGGGAGGGCGCGGGTTCCGCTACCTGCCGCAAACGAACACGCCCGCGCATGCATCGGCTTTCGGCGAAGACCAAGGGCGTTACGTTGTTGCTCTCAGCGCGCACAGACTGGAAAGAGTTATGCAGCAAGCCGCGGGCTTAGGGCTTCCGGTTCGTATCGTGGCGCATATCGAAGGCGGCGGCATATCGGTGCCCGGCGAGGACGCACTCCCGCTTTCCCGCCTGCGCGAGGCTCACGAAGGCTGGCTTCCAAACTATATAGGAGCAACGGCCTGACCGCTGTTCAAGCTTGCATTCGCCAGCATCTGGCCTTTACTCTCTCGTAGTACAGGAAGGACATTTCCATGCCCATGCATCCCCAAGAAATTGAGCGCCTGATAAAAGCGCATTTGCCCGACGCGGAAGTGACGATCGAAGATCTCGCAGGCGACGGAGATCACTACGCCGCCACCGTTATCTCCTCGGCGTTCCAGGGCAAAAGCCGCGTGCAGCAGCACCAGATGGTCTATGAGGCCCTGCAAGGGAACATGGGCGGCGTGCTGCATGCCCTGGCGCTCCAAACGAAAGTCCCTCAGAACAAGGCGGCTTCTTAAGCCTCGCCGCTTGTTTTTTTGATGGGCAGGCGCATGTATTGGTGAGTGCAAGAGGACGGAAAGCATGAGCGACCAAGACGTACAGAATTGGATTAAGGACCAGGTCACCGCGAACGATGTGGTGCTGTTCATGAAAGGCACCAAGGATTTTCCGCAGTGCGGATTTTCGGGGCGCGTGGCGCAGATCCTCGCCTTCCTTGGCGTCGGCTATCAGGATATCAACGTGCTAGCCGATGATCGCGTGCGCGATGGCATCAAGGTCTACACCAATTGGCCGACGGTCCCGCAGCTTTACATAAAAGGCGAGTTTGTGGGCGGCGCGGATATCGTCACCAAAATGTTCCAATCCGGCGACCTGCAGAAATTCCTGGCTGATAAAGGCGTCGCCACGAATAAACCCCACGCCGTCGCTTAGGATTCCATGTTACGCGGCGCGCTACCCCTCCGGCTATGATCCAGCGGGGCCTGCGCGCCTTTCTCGTTTTTGTGTTGACGCTCGCCGCTGCGGTTTGTTTGGTGATGGGCCTGACCCTGCCGGTGGTGAAGCTGACCCGTCTCTATTTCTGGACGGACACTCATTCCATTATCTCCATCATTTCGGCACTTTATTACACCGGTGAGGTCTTTCTCGCGGGCGTGATCTTCGTCTTCTCCGTCGTCTTTCCGGCCTTCAAACTCCTTTACATTACGATGGCGGGAACGCTGATCACGTTCAACCCGGCCCGCCGCAGCCGCTGGTTCAAACGCATCGAATGGCTGGGAAAGTGGTCGATGCTCGATGTGCTCATGCTGGCGCTCTTGGTTTTTTATGCCAAGTCGGCCGAACTGACCGACGCCGTGGCCTTGCCAGGCATCTACTTTTTTGCCGCTTCGGTTATTTTGACGATGATTGCCTATAGCCTCGTTGACCGCGAGGAACTTTCAATGGAAAGCCGCAAGCTCACAGGGGCCGATAGCGGACAGCATTAGAGGGATTTTTTATACCAGGGACATTAGCGCCGCGCTACGGAAGCGTCCGCTGTTCGATCGCTGAGGGGCGTAGAGCTAAGATTTTTCAGCAGGCTATCATGGGCTTGCATCGATAAGGATTTCCCGCCGGCCGGTCCGGCCCGGTGCGCCGACGATCCCTTCCTGCTCCATGCGTTCGATCAGCGAGGCCGCGCGGTTATAGCCAATGCCGAGGCGCCGCTGGAGATAGCTCGTGGTGGGCTTGCGATCCCTCAAGACAATCTCGACCGCCTGATCGTAAAGATCCCGTCCGCCGCCGTTGTCCCCCCTTGGAGAGGGATCGTCATCCTCGCTATCGCAATCTTCCAGAATATCCTCGCGATAGTTGGGCAAGCCTTGCCCCTTCAAATAGCGCGCCACGTCCTCAACCTCGGTGTCCGACACGAAAGGGCCGTGCGCGCGCAAAATGCGGCCGCCGGCTGCCATATAAAGCATATCGCCGGCGCCTAAGAGCTGCTCGGCACCCTGCTCGCCGATGATTGTGCGGCTATCGATTTTCGAGGTGACCTGAAAGCTGATCCGGCTTGGGAAATTCGCCTTGATCGTGCCCGTGACCACATCGACGCTCGGGCGCTGCGTCGCCATGATCAGGTGGATGCCGGCCGCGCGCGCCATCTGCGAGAGGCGCTGCACCGCAAATTCCACATCCTTGCCCGCGCACATCATGAGGTCGGCCATCTCGTCGATGACAACGATGATATAGGGCATCGAGACCGGCTCGAAGACTTCCTCTTCCTCGATGGGTTCGCCGGTGCGGGGATCGAAGCCTGTTTGAATGAGCCGGCGCAGAGGCTGGCCGCGAAGCTGCGCGGCAGCCACCTTCGCATTGTAGCCCGTCACATTGCGCACCCCGAGCTTGCTCATCCGTTCATAACGGGAATTCATCTCCTTAACCGCCCATTTGAGTGCCGTAACCGCTTTCTTGGGGTCGGTCACAACAGGCGCAAGAAGGTGCGGAATTCCGTCATAGACCGAAAGCTCCAGCATTTTCGGGTCGATCATAATGAAATTGCATTGGCTTGGCGGCAGCCGGTAGAGCAGCGAAAGGATCATGGCATTGATCCCGACCGATTTGCCGGAGCCGGTCGTGCCCGCGATCAAGAGGTGCGGCATACGCGCGAGATCGGTCACGATCGGGTCGCCGCCGATGGATTTACCGAGCGCGAGAGGCAACGCCGCTTGCGAATTCTGGAAGGCGGACGATTCCAGGATGGCTCTCAAAGACACGATCTCGCGTTCTGGGTTTGGCAACTCGACGCCGATCGCATCACGGCCCGGCACCACGGCGATGCGCGCGGAGACCGCGCTCATGGACCGCGCGATATCCTCGGCAAGGCCAACAACCCGCGACGACTTGGTACCCCGCGCCGGCTCCAATTCAAACAGCGTAATCACTGGGCCTGGGTATATGCCCGATATCCGGCCTTTCACGCCGAAATCCCCGAGCACGCTCATGAGCGCGGCAGCGCGCTGCATAAGGGCTGGATCGGCGGCGTTCCGTTTGTCCGTAACATGCGGCGGCGGAGCCAGAAGCTGCATCGGGGGAAGAGCGGGGCTATATACTTCCGGCTCGTTCTCATCCTCATCTTCTGCAGGTGCTGCGGGATTGGTGGGAGCTTTCGCGTAGATCAGCGGCTTGTGCACTTTGACGCCGTTGGCGACTTTTTCGAAGATACGCTGAGCGCTGCCGTTAGCCGCGTTTGCCGCTTTAGAGGTCATCCGCAGGAAGCGCGATGCAGGAGTTCCCGCCTCATGGGTCTGTCCGCCCGAGGCGCCTCCCAAGGGCGCGAGCCGCCGGGGGCCAAAAAACGGCTCGATGCGCTCGTCGTCGAATGTGCTTCCCGAATCGCGCTCGCGATGCTGCGAAGTCTGAAACGAAGCCAGATCCCCGGCGGCCGCCTCACCCGAAGTGAGGCTTTCCGCATTCGCGAAAACCGGCGAAGAAGCGTTCGCGGCAGCTGTCTCCTTCCTTTGCTCTTTCGCGGGCCCCACCGGCACAAGCGATGGTTCGGCCCTTGGCGCCGTCATCCAATATTCGCGCGGCTCTTGCACGGCCAGCGCGTGATCGCGCGGGGAGAAATATCTAACCCAGCTCGTCAGCCTGTTCGTGAAGCCCTCATTCGCAGCGAACTGTGCGGCCTTGAGATGAAACGAGGCTGGGTTTCCGGCCTTCGCCATTCCGCGCTCGAATGCGAGCCACAGATCCCGCCCCTTGAGGCCGCAGGCGCGCCAGAGGCACCAGCAGCCAAGGACTAGGAATAGAAGAGCGGAACTGGACCATAAGATAAAAGCCGGCATGGCGGAGGACAGCTTTGCGATCCTGCCTGCGGCGGCGTCGCCAACAATGCCGCCAAGGCCCGAGCCAAGGATCCAGCCGGACGGGGCGGGGAAAGACCCGAGAAACGCAGGCAGGGCGAGGGCAGCGCCGGTCCAATAGGCGAGCCTCAATCGCGGGCGGAGCGGAGAATAGCCGGTCGCGATGTGCAGCCCAAGAGCCGCGAGGGGAAGCAGGAGCAAGACCGAGGCAAGGCCAAAGCCCTCCATCAAGGTATCGGCAAGGCTCGCTCCACGGTGCCCAAGCCAATTTTGCGGCTGCGATACCGTCGCATAATTCGGGCTTGGGTCGGCATAGGACCAGCTCAACAAGGCAAGCCAGCTAGCCGCCGCTAGAGCGAAAAGCAACAGTCCTAAGAGGCGCCACGGCAGGCGGCGCACTTCTACCGCCAGCGCTTTCGGCAAGAAGCGTCTTTGCTCCGTCTGCATCTAGACACGCCACCCCGCTCATGGCCTGGCGTCACAGCAAGAACGACGCGAGGCGATCCAATGCTTCCCGCGTGACGTCCAGCGGGTCGACGAGTGCGAGCCGGGCATAGTCCTTGGCCGGATTTTCCCCGCTAGCATCCGGTTGAGCTAAGTAAGCTCCGGGGAGGATTTTGACACCGCATCCTTTCCAAATCCTTTTCGTGGCCTCTTCACCTCCACCGGATTTTGAAAGATCGAGCCAAAGGAAGAAGCCGCCGGCAGGCTGATAGTATCCCGGCATTGCGCCGAGCCTTTCCTGTGCGGCCGCGAACTTCTGGCGATAGAGCATGCGGCTCTCCGCGACATGCTCCTCATCCGCCCAGAGCGCGGCGGAGGTATATTGCACGGGCACGGGCACCTGGGGCGACGCCACATTCCGGTATGTGAGATAGTCCTTCAAGAAAGCGGCATCGCCAGCGATAAAGCCCGACCGCAGGCCCGGCGCGTTGGAGCGTTTGGAAAGGGAATTGAAGGCAAGAACGCGGTTGAGCCCGCCTGTGCGTGCCGCCACCTGCAGCATGCCGGCCGGCGGTTCGTTCTGGTAAATCTCGGAATAACATTCATCCGAGAAAACGTAGAAGCCGTGACGGCGGGCGAGCGTGAGGAGCCTTTCGAGATAAGGCTCTGAAGCAACCGCGCCTTGGGGATTCGCGGGCGATGCCAGATAAAACGCCGCTGTGCGATCGAGAAGCGAAACGGGAAGCGCATCGAGTTCCGGCAAAAATCCGGTTTGCGCCGTGGCAGCCAGGGTAACGGATTCGCTCCGGCAGGTGAGAGCCGCCGCGTAATAGGCTTGG
Organism: uncultured Rhodomicrobium sp.; assembly: GCA_964498645.1. Classification (GTDB taxonomy): domain Bacteria; phylum Pseudomonadota; class Alphaproteobacteria; order Rhizobiales; family Rhodomicrobiaceae; genus Rhodomicrobium. Next base: position 7,598 of record CAZCIF010000158.1, read on the forward strand.
TAGAACGGGTTCGGCATCAGGACAGCCGGCCGGTCGAGGCCTTTGTGCGCAACCGCAATGGTCAAAGCCGAAACCAGCCCTTCCCGCGTTCCGCAGAGCGGCAGGATATGCTCGCCGGCACTGACGCATTCCGACGGTAGCCCGTAACGGCGTTGAAGCCATCCGGCGATGGCCTGCCTCAGCTCAGGAATGCCGCCGATAGGCGGATATTTGCCGAAGCTCGCAGCATGTTTGAAGATAATTTCGCCGGCGAAGCCCGGAAAACCATGCCGTGGCTCTCCGATGGTCATGTCGATCGCGGAAGCGCCCGGCCTCTCGTCTTGTAAGAGATCGCGCAGCCGCTGAAAGGGCGATTGAATCGTGGAAATGAGAGTCTCAGCCAAGATCGCCTGCATCCGTTAATGCGGTTCCTCCAGCGGATGGAACTGGAGCATTTTTGACGAATGTGAAGTAACGTCATTGCGAGCGCAGCGAAGCAATCCAGCCTCAAGTCTCTGATGCTGCGATGGATCGCCACGCCGGCTAAAGCCGCCTCGCGATGACGGCTGAACGCACATTCCCTTTAGCACAATGGCATGCGCTGCGAAATCGCCGTGTGGCCGCAGCAAAAAAGCCCGGGATGCGGATCCCGGGCTGAAAGCCTGCGCTCAAAGCGCTACCAGAAGGAGAAGCAGCCGCGTTTCCGGCAGGCGGAGAGGTGGCGCGTGCGCCACCTCTGTATCTTACATGTTGTAGGCGCGCTCGCCATGCTCGGAGATATCGAGACCTTCGCGCTCCTTTGCCTCGGAAACGCGCAGACCGACGATCAGCGAGATAAGGAGGAACACGATGAGGCTGCCAACCGCAGACCAGCCAACGGTGATCAAAGCGTTCTTCGCCTGAATGATGACCTGGGCCACCATGTTATAGTCGCCGACCGGGCAATCGCTCGTCAGGACGCCGTCCTTGATAGCGCACTTCGTGTAGTCGATCACGCCAGAGCCGCCATAGCTGGGAGCGGCGAGGATGCCGGTGCTTGGGAGGGGGGCGACGAGGGGGAAGGCGGGGA
>CAZCIF010000159.1:0-2616 GCA_964498645.1 uncultured Rhodomicrobium sp.
TTGCTTTGGGCACACACGGCTTATGTAAATATCATATAAGGATATATGTTAAGCTTGCGCTGTATTATTATCGATGAAGGAAGCACTTCTGACGAAAGACCTTAAACACAGCAATACATTTTGAACGGTCAAAGATAGCTAGAGGCGCCGGCACATTCCGTGAACGGCGCCGCCACAAAAAGGAGACCGCCATGAAGCCCGTCCGAACCTACATTCTCGTCGCCGGGGGCGCACACGCTCATCTCCTGCTATCGGAAGGACGCGGCAAGCCGCTGACTAGCATGCAACGTTTTGAGCAGCAGCAAGACATTAAACCGGACCACGAATTCAACGCAGAACGCCCAGGACGGGTTCATGAATCCGCGGATGTTGCCCGGCACGCGATCGAGCGCGAAGATCCGCGCCGCCGGGAAAAGGAGCGCTTCGCCCAATCACTGGCAGCGGATCTCGACCGGCGCTTGGGTAACAATGAGTTCGATCGCCTCATTATAGCCGCGGCACCCGAAACCCTCGGCGTCATCCGCTCCGCCCTGAGCGAAAAGGTCCGCGCTGTCATATTAAGCGAAGTGGCAAAAGATTTAACGAAACTTACGAATCTTCAAATCAAGCTGTATCTTGGCAATGACTTGCCAATCTGATGGCGGCCGCAAGCATAGACGTAGCGCAAGAATCCGCTGTGCGGGTTAAACTTATATCAGGGAAGAGCTGTTTTAAATGGAATCAACGCTAATGCCCGCATCTATGGTTATCCAGTGCTGGTAATAGGCTTGAATGCAAATCCGTTTGCTTGCGTATAGCCCCAATGCTATGCTCGCATACCGTAGAAGATCAGGAGAGTGCGTGATGCATGGCATTCGCATGCGCTGCGACATGTGCCAGGTCCGCCGTGAGGGCATTTGCGCAGTCTTGGATGACGAAGCGCGCGCCAAAGTCTACCAGTTTTCACGCTGGAAATCGTTTCCCGCTCACCATGTGATATTCCGTGATGGGGATCAAGCCGATCATTATTTTAATATTACTTCCGGGATCGTTAAACTTGTAAAGACGCTTGCCGACGGACACCAGCATATCGTTGGTCTCATCTATCCGCCGGGCTTCCTGGGGCAGTCTCTGAACCCACGCCACAACTATTCAGCAGAGTCCGCGACTCACGTCGAGCTTTGCTCCTATCCGAAGGCGCCCTTCGACGCCTTCCTCAACTTCCATCCTGAGCTCGAGCGCCAAATCTTTGAGATGACAGTGCGCGAGCTGGACGCCTGCCGCGACTGGACACTTCTTCTGGGGCGCAAATGCTCCTATGAGCGCGTTGCGGGATTTTTGCTCATGCTGGCGCGGCGAATGCCTATAACAGGGACAAACTCCGTGCATTTCGAGCTGCCGTTTACTCGAGCCGAGATGGCTGACTATCTAGGCCTTACGCTGGAAACGGTGAGCCGTCAGTTCAGCCATTTGAAGAAAGAATGCGTCATCTGTCTGCCATCGAGCCGCGAGATCGTCATTCCGGATATCGCGCTCTTAAGCGCAATCGCGCAGATTGAAAGTTGCTCCAGCGCCTTTGATGAAGGTCAAAGCCGCGCCATTGCTTGAAGCCTAGCATGCTTCATCATCTGGCGAGCGGGAGCGGCTATCATGTCTATAAAGACCCTTCTGGTCTATTTGCCTTCCGAGAAAAACGCTGCGGCGATTCTGGGGTCCGCGGTGAAGATTGCGAGTGTACGAAACGCTCATGTCATCGGGCTGCATCTCATTCCCGAGCTGCCGCTTTATGGAGAATTTCCGGCGGAGGTGCCGGAGGGGGTCATTGACCGCTTGCAGAAGGCTAGCAGCGATGCCGCCGCGGCTGCGAAGCGGGTTTTCGAGGAGACCCTGAAGCCCGTCCCCGTCACGCATGAATGGCGGAGCTTCACCGCATCCTACGGAATGGGTACTGAACTCATCGCTCAGCAGGGGCATGGCGCAGACCTCATTATCTGCGGAAAAACGGACGCGGACGTTCCCGATGCCTGGAGCGATTTCGCTGAAACCGCGCTCATGCAGAGCGGGCGGCCGGTCTTAATTTTACCCGGCGCGCCCACGCCGGTGATCGGAAATCACGCCGTTATTGCCTGGAACGGTACGCGCGAAGCCACGCGGGCTGTGTTCGACTCGCTCGATCTCATCCGCGATGCATCGACCGTGCGCGCGATCACTTTCATTGCGAATGAGACGTACCGTCCCGCCGCCGAATCTTCGGGCGCCAACCTCATCGCATGTCTCGCGCGGCATGGCATCCAGGCGTCCCTCGACATATCGGTGGCGAGCACGCTGGCGGCGAGCGAAGCAATTCTTTCCAGGCTGCCTGATGAAGGTTGCGATCTCTTGATAATGGGCGGATATAGCCATTCCCCGTTCCGCGAGATGCTCTTTGGCGGCGTCAGCCGCGACATCTTGCGTGACACCTGGGTGCCCACGCTAGTATCGCATTGAGCGTAAACCGGAGATTTTCTCATGACGCTAAAAAAAATAAGGCTGGAGTTGGCGCGGGACCGGGAGCATCCGGAGGGCAGCAGCCGGCATGGCTATGAGTTCGTGGGCCCTCTCGACGATGAGGGCCACCTCGATGCGGCGCAGTGGAAG
>CAZCIF010000159.1:2626-8638 GCA_964498645.1 uncultured Rhodomicrobium sp.
GGAAACCGGGCGGGCATTGGGCTTTCCACTACGACATCCATGGCGCCGCCGAGGACGACGAAAGCGGCTATCGCTTGGGCAATCACAAATTCGCGCCTGGCGAATATGTTTCGATCCGCGAGCATGACGAGGATGTGCTGCGAACGTTCCGGGTTGTCCGGGTCGAGCCCCTTCCGATGCCGTAGCAGCTTCCCCATATCTGGGAGGTTTCCGGACGCATGCGCTTGATTATCGCGCCGGCGGCAAGTACCGTGGCGGCGCCGGTATTCATCCGCTCCGAGAACCATTCATGAAGCATATCAAGCCCGCGGCGGCGCTCAATCCCGCGAAGTCCTTCCAGGATTTAATCATGACGCTCCAGCAGTTCTGGGCGGAGCAGGGCTGCGTGATTCTGCAGCCCTACGACATGGAGGTCGGTGCGGGCACGTTTCATCCGGCGACGACGCTACGGGCGCTGGGGCCGAAGCCTTGGCACGCCGCTTTCGTTCAGCCATCGCGGCGCCCCAAAGACGGACGCTATGGCGAGAATCCCAACCGGCTTCAGCATTACTACCAGTTTCAGGTCATCCTGAAGCCGTCGCCCATCAACATTCAGGAACTTTACCTTGAAAGCCTGGTGCGGCTCGGCATCGACCCGCTTTTGCATGACATCCGCTTCGTCGAGGACGATTGGGAGAGTCCCACGCTCGGCGCCTGGGGCCTTGGCTGGGAGGTTTGGTGCGATGGCATGGAAGTGTCGCAATTCACCTATTTCCAGCAAGTGGGCGGCTTCGATTGCGATCCCGTTTCCGGCGAGCTGACCTATGGTCTCGAACGTCTCGCCATGTATATCCAGGGCACCAATAGCATCTATGACCTGAACTACAATGGCCGCGATGACGAAAAGCGCGTGCTCTATAGCGATGTCTTCAAACAGGCCGAGGAGGAATATTCGCGGCACAATTTCGAGTTTGCGGACACGGCGATGCTGCTGCAGCGCTTCCGCGATGCGGAGAAGGAGTGCAACGCACTGCTTGCGGCGGGCGAACCGAAGCCCGGCTCGAACGTCCAGCGCCATCTCCAGGTGCTGCCGGCCTACGATCAGTGCATCAAGGCAAGCCACATTTTCAACCTGCTCGACGCACGCGGCGTGATCTCCGTGACAGAACGGCAGAGCTACATCCTTCGCGTCCGCGACCTCGCCAAAGCTTGCTGCGCGGCTTGGCTGAAGACCGAGGCCGGCGGCGCCGCCTGATACGGATCCGGGTGGACAGTTCACCTAGCTCGTTATCGTCATCCCGTGCGCCGTGCAGCGCGGAGCGGTGCGCTGCAGACGCGGGATCGTAACACATTGCACACGCTTGCATTTTTTGCGATCCCGGATACGTCCCTTCTGGCCGTTCCGGGATGACGCCTAACAGATTTGGCCTGCTCCCCTCCGGCTCAGCCGCTTGAGTCTGGCCCGCAGCTTGGGCATGGTTAATCCCCCCGTAACCTTTCCATGTCAAAGCTCACCGCCGGATCAGCCTTCCGTTATCCTGGCTGATGCCGCTTTATTGTGACCGCAGTTGACGGCTATAAGGTTCTAGACATTCCGGCTTGCGTTGCGGATTGAGAAGGATGCGGCCATGATCGGCACAGCGCTTACGATTGCGGCGATTGCGGCGATGTTCACGCTCGCAATCAGGCGGGAACCGCTCTGGACCTGGGCCGTCCTTTTGGCCGTGGTCACGCTCTTCATCAAGCTCGGCCTTTTCGCCGGAGGGCTGCACGTGCCCTCTTTCACGGCCTGGGCATTGCTCGGCTGGCTGCCCGCCATCGCGCTTGGGGCTATATCCTGGCGTCCCATCCGGCGCGAAATTGTCACCCGCCCCAGCTTCCGCATGGTGAAGCGCATCCTGCCGCCGGTGTCCAAGACCGAGCAGGAAGCCATTGACGCGGGCACTTTGGGTTTTGACGCCGAGCTGTTTTCCGGCCGGCCGGATTGGAGCAAATTGCGCGCTGTCGATCCCATTGTGCTGACCGATGACGAGCGCCGCTTTCTCGATAACGAGACTGAGGAACTGTGCCGCATGCTGGACGATTGGGAGATCCGGCATAATCAGCACGATATCCCCGAGCACATCTGGAATTATGTGCGTGAAAAAGGGTTCCTCGGCATGCTCATTTCGAAGGAGCATGGCGGGCTTGGCTTCTCGCCGCAGGCGCAATCGCTCATTCTCGGCAAGGTGTCCTCGCGCAATCCCGATGCGTCCATCGTTGTCATGGTGCCGAACTCGCTCGGGCCGGGCGAACTGATCGAGAAATTCGGCACGGATGAGCAGAAGCATCGATATTTAGAGCCGCTTGCGAAGGGCAGGGAGATCCCGTGCTTCGCGCTGACAAGCCCGTTCGCCGGCTCCGACGCCGCCGCCATGCGCGACGTGGGCTATGTCGGGAAAGGCATGCATGACGGCCAGGAGGTTCTTGGCATCCGCGTGAGCTGGGACAAGCGTTACATCACGCTGGCGCCGAAAGCGACGCTGCTCGGCCTCGCCTTTCATTTGCTCGATCCTGAAAATCTGCTCGGCAAGGGGAGCGATCCCGGCATAACGCTCGCGCTCATTCCGGCCAATCATCCGGGCGTCAAGATCGGGCGGCGGCATTTGCCGTCGGGTTCGGCCTTTCCGAACGGCCCGACCTCGGGCGAGAACGTCTTCATCCCCCTTGACTGGGTGATTGGCGGCGCGGAACGCGTTGGCCAGGGCTGGCGGATGCTGATGAGCTGTTTGGCGGCCGGGCGGGCGATCTCGCTTCCGGCTTCGTCAACGGCTGGCGTTAAGTCGCTGTTCCGGTTCACGAGCGCCTATGCGCGCATCCGCAACCAGTTCTCGATACCGATCGGCCGGATGGAAGGCATCGAGGAGCCGCTCGCTGAACTCGCCGAAACGGCCTACACGCTGGAAGCCGCGCGTGCCGTCACCTGCGCCATGGTCGGCCAGGGCGCGAAACCTGCCGTGATCTCCGGGCTGATGAAGTATCAAAGCACCGAAAGAATGCGAAGGTGCCTGGATGCGGCCTTCGACATTCACGGCGGCAAAGGAATTTGCGACGGCCCCAGCAATTATTTGCAATCGGCCTACCAAATCTCGCCGGTGAGCATCACGGTGGAGGGCGCCAATATCCTGACGCGCAGCCTCATCGTGTTTGCGCAGGGCGCGCTTCGAAGCCACCCCTACCTCTTTTCCGAGGTGCAGGCGGCGCAAGACCCAGACCGCGAGGCCGGATTTGCGTCTTTCGAGAAAGCCTTCGAGGGGCACGTTGCGTTCGCGGTTTCGAACCTCTTTGGCTCGCTGTTCCACAACATCACCTTCGGCCTTTTTGCCGAGGCGCCGCGGAACGCGCCCGAGCCGCGCTATTATCAGCAGCTCACCCGCGCGTCGTCGAACTTCGCGCTCATGTCCGATATGTGCGTCGTGCTGTTGGGCGGCGGCCTCAAAGTGAAGCAGCGCACGACGGGCCGCATGGCGGATGCTTTGAGCGAGCTTTACTTCATCTCATGCCTCTTGAAGCGCTATGAGGACGATGGCGCTCTGGCGATGGAGAGGCCCATTTTCGACTATGCGGTGCAGAAGGCGCTGCATGGCTTTTACGCCGCGATGCATGAGGCCATCGAGAACTTTCCAATCCGCGGCGCCCGTCCGCTCTTGATGTTTCTCGTGTTTCCGCTCGGCAATCATTTCAGAAAGCCGAAGGACGCGCTGGCCAAAACCGTCGTGCGTGCCGTTCTTGAGCCGGGCGAATTCCGCGACCGGCTCACGCGCTACGCTTTCGTGTCCCATGACGAGAACGACCCAACCGGCCTGCTCGAGGTCACCCTGGAAAAGGTGGTTGAGGCCGAGGGGGCCGGAAGGAAACTGGAACGCGCGATCCGCAGCGGGACCGTCAAGCGCTATCTCGGCCGCGACTGGTTCAAGGAAGCCGTGGATAAGGGCGTGCTTAGCCAGGATGAGGCCGATTTGCTTCGCTATACGGAGCGCCTCGTGGCAAGGGTGATCGCGGTTGACGATTTCGACGCGGAAGAAGTCAAGCCGCATTATGCGCCGGGAGGCAATCTGCGCGCCGCGCTCGAAAAGCACGGTGCGCCCCAAGAGCAGCCTGCGGAAGTGCATGCAGCCGGGTAATCCGGTGCGGCGATGAGATGGAAAGGAAGCGGTCATGGTGGACGTCGCCAGCCTGAAGCATTGGCGTTTCCATATCGATTTCGAAGGGATCGCCTGGGCGGTCATCGATGTAGAGGGCCAGTCGCAAAATACGCTTGGCCGCGAATCGGTGGAAGAACTTGAGGCCATCGTATCCGCCGTCGAAGAGGGCGCGCGCGACAAGACAATGCGCGGCCTGATCGTCATGTCCGGCAAGGATAAGAGCTTTATCGCCGGCGCCGATATCCGCGAGTTCGAGGACCTAAAAACCGAAGCCGCCGTTATCGATGTAGTGAGCGCCGTCACCGCGCTCTTCGACCGCGTCGAGCGGCTACCCGTGCCCGTGGTGGCGGCGATCCATGGCTTTTGCCTGGGCGGCGGCCTGGAATTCTCGCTCGCCTGCCATTATCGTATCGCGGACCGCGAAGAGGGAACCCGCCTCGGCCTTCCCGAGGTTAAACTCGGCCTCATCCCCGGCCTCAACGGCACCGCGCGCTGGCTGCGGCAGGCTGGCCCGTTGAATGCGATGCCGCCGATGCTAGCAGGGCGCATGCTGCGCCCTAGCCAGGCGCGCGCCGCGGGCATCGTGGACCAGCTTGTGCCGAGCCGCCACGAGCTTCGCTGGGCCGCCCGCAAGGCAGTTCTTCAGAAGAGAAAGTCGGAGCGGATAGGCACGTACATTGCCCCGGTGATGACGTTCGAAGCGGCGCGCAGCTACTTTGCGAAGCGGATGCGGAAAGAAACCGCCGCGAAGGTCCGCGAGGAGCATTATCCCGCGCCGTTCCGGCTCATCGACCTTTTCGAGAAGCATGGCGGCAGCTACGAGGCTTTGAAGCGGGAGGAGACGCGGGCCTTCGCGCCGCTCATGGTCTCGGAGCAGTCGCGGAACTTGCGGCGGGTCTTCCGCCTCTCGGAGATGCTGAAGGCCGAAGCGCCGAAGCAGCGGTTCAAGCCTCTCCGCGCCCATGTCATAGGCGCCGGCACCATGGGAGCCGATATCGCCATGGTTTGCGTCGCGCAAGGCATGGAAGTGTCGCTTCAAGATAGCTCAGTGGAAGCCGTCGAGCGGGCGCTTGGCCGCGCGAAGCCCTTCTTCAAGAAGCGGCTGCGGACGGATGCCGAAGCAGCCAAGGCGATGGCCCGGCTGATCGCCGATCCGGCGGGCGCACAGGTTCACCGCGCAGACGTCATCATCGAGGCGATTTTCGAGAACCTCGAAGCCAAACAGAAGCTGTTCGCAAGCATCGAGGCAAAGCTGAAGCCGGGTGCGGTGCTGGCGACAAACACATCGTCGCTGCCCATCGAGCAAATCGCCCAGGCCCTCAAAGATCCCGGCCGGCTGATCGGTTTGCACTTCTTCAATCCGGTGCCCTCTCTGCCGCTGGTCGAGATTGTGCGCGGACCGCAAAGCCGGGAAGAGGAAGTGCGCAAAGGCGCTGGCTTCGTCACCCGCATCGACAAATTCCCGCTCATCGTAAAATCCGTACCTGGCTTCCTCGTGAACCGGGTGCTGGCGCCCTACATGTTCGGGGCGATGAAGCGCGTTGCGGAGGGTACGCCCAAGGAGAAGATCGACGCCGCGGCGGAAAAATTCGGGATGCCGATGGGTCCGATCGAGCTTGTGGACGTGGTTGGCCTGGATGTGGCGCGGAGCGTGGCCAAGGTCCTTAACATGCCCACGCATGAGGACGATCCGCTGATGCGCCTCGTTGCGCAGAAGAAGCTCGGCAAAAAGACGGGCGAGGGCTTCTATAAATGGGTTGGCGGCAAGGCGCAGAAGATGGAAATCACCTTCGATCAAGCCGGGCTGGAGCAGCTTGGCCGCGAGCTTGTGAATCCGTTGATCGATGAG
>CAZCIF010000160.1:0-6389 GCA_964498645.1 uncultured Rhodomicrobium sp.
TCTGCTTGCCACTCGACGGCAAGTCCTTGGTTAGGTGGCGGCAGATTAAAGGACGCGGTTGAAAGACGGCTGGCAAAACGTGAAACTTTGGCCGCATCCATGCCAGCGACGCAAGCGCGCCGCCGGCTATGATCGAAAAGCGCGGCGGTATCGTAAATGCCAAATACCATGGTTGGAATGCGCAGGGCATCCGCTTTTGGCGCCGGCAATTTTTCGAGAAAGGTCCCGAGTTCGTAACCGAGATAGCCGATAAGTGCGCCGGAGAAAAACGGCGGCTCGGTACGGCCGGCTATGCTGCATTGCTGCCAAATCTCGCTGAGAACCGTAAAGGGGTCGCGCGCACGATAAACGCCGCCGATGAATACGCCATCCTCCGTCGCGGTGACAATTCCGGCAGGCTCAGCAGCTATCAGGCTGATGCGTTCGGCGAGGCTTTCATCGCTGCGTTCGAGCAGGGCTGCGTGCCGGTCGCCGGCGAAGACTGCGAAAGCCTCTACCGGCTCACGATACGGGACTGAAACTACGATCATGGAATAGTCATAGAACCTGCCGCGCCAGCTTGACCAGCCCAGCGGTGTCACGCTACCTACCTCCTCTTATGCGACAGCAGCGCTTTATGAATTGTCTCGAATTGCTCCAGGGTCTTATAGCGCACGATGACCTCGCCGGCTTCGCCGCTACCGGGATTAATCACGACCGAGAGGCCCAGCACGTCGGACATCTCGCGTTCCGCTGCCTTCGTGTCCGCATCCTTCTGCTGGACGCCTTGCCGCGGAGATGCCGAACCGCCGGCCGCGGGTTTACGCCCCATGACGAGCGCCTCGACATCGCGCACGTTTAGTCCCTTCTTCACGATCTCAATGGCCACCGAGTCGGCGTCCTCGCGGCCAATAAGCGCCCGCGCGTGGCCCGCGCTGAGCGAGCCATCGCGGACCAGAGCCTGCACGCTGTCCGGCAATTTCAAAAGCCGCATGGTGTTGGCCAGGTGGCTTCGGCTCTTGCCTATGATCTGGGCCAGTTCCTCCTGGGTGTAGCCAAAGCGCTCGACAAGCTCGCGATAGCCGCCGGCCTCTTCGATTGCGTTCAGATCGGAGCGCTGGACGTTCTCGATAATCGCAAGCTCGAGCGCTTCTTGATCGGATAAGGACCGGACAATTACCGGAACGAGATGAAGCGAAGCCTTCTGCGCGGCACGCCAGCGGCGCTCGCCCGCAACGATCTCATAATAAGTTCCAGAAGCATCGGCTGGCCGGACCACGAGCGGCTGCACAAGGCCCTTCTCACGGATCGAGGCCGCCAATTCATCCAATTCGGCTTTGGCCTGCGGCGTTTGCTCGAAATTCTTGCGAGGATTGAGCGGGCTAGGCTTGACGCGATCAATCGGCACCAGCCGGCTCTCGCCGTTTGCCGGCAGTATCCTGCCGCTCACCGGCACATTATCGCCAATGAGCGAGGCAAGGCCGCGGCCCAATCGGTTCTTTTGAATGGGTGATGGCCCCGTCGCCACGGCGCCCGATCGTGATTCCATCTCGCTTCTCCAGCTCATAATCATTGCAATGGCGGCGCCAGTGCCGGCGCCGGCCATTCAGAGCAAAACGCAACTCATGAGACGCGCGGCGCTTTATTGGCCGCGCTCACGCCAAAAGGGACAGCTAGGCGGCGACAGCCGCCGCGGCACGCTCCCGGTTGATCATCTCTGCCGCGAGATCCATGTAGGCGCGGCTGCCTGCGCTCTTGTGATCGTAAAGCAGGAGCGGCTTGCCGTGCGATGGCGCTTCCGCAACGCGGACATTGCGCGGAATGACCGTCTCGTAAACCTTTTGCCCGAAGAACTGGCGCACTTCCTCCGCGACCTCGTCGGCGAGCTTTGTCCGGCTGTCATGCATGGTGAGAACGACGCCATGGATTTCGAGGGAGGGATTGAGGCTCGACCGGACGAAGTCGATGGTCTCTTTGAGTTGAGTGATCCCTTCGAGGGCGAAAAACTCACACTGCACAGGAACGAGCGCCGCATCGGCCGCCGCCAGCGCGTTCAAGGTCAAGATGCTGAGCGATGGCGGGCAATCGATGAGTACATAGCCAAGCCGGTCATCGGGACCGCGATCTTTCTCAGAAGCGCGAAGCGAAGCAATCGCGTCGCGTAGGAAGTAAGCGCGGTTGGGCGCGGCCGAGATTTCAGGTTCGAGACCGGCGAGGTCCCGCGTCGAGGGCGCCACGAAAAGCCCCGGCACCGCAGCGGGGGTCATGGCCTGTTCGAGGGCCGCGGCTCCCGCGAGAACATCGTAAGTGGAGACATGCCGGGACTCTTCCGGCACGCCAAGCCCCGTGCTGGCATTGCCCTGCGGATCGAGGTCGATCACGAGCACCCGCTCGCCGACCGCGGCCAGGGCCGTTCCAAGATTGATTGCTGTCGTCGTTTTGCCTACGCCGCCCTTTTGATTGGCGACCGCGAACACCCGAAGGTCTCTATAGTTTCTGTTTGTCACTGCTCGCCACCCCGTATGAGCACCGGTTTCCCGATCTCCAAAATCTGTCCTTCCGCATCGCTGATGCTGGGATGGATTTTCAGATCGAAAACCCAGCGTTTCCGGGCATCAGCGATTTCTACTCCGGCCTCGCGGCCTTTCAGAAACAACCCGGCTGACGCATTACCGAAAAACGGCAGGGCTAGCTCCAAGAGCGCATCGAGCGGTGCCAGCGCCCTAGCGGTCACCACATCGGCGGCCGGAACCGCTCCAGAGGCCGCCACATCGGCGATGCGCGCGTTATGCACGCGAGCAGGAGCCCCCGTCTGCCGCGCGACCTCCGAGAGAAAAGCGCATTTCCGGCTATTGCTCTCGATGAGATGCACAGTGCACTCTTTCTGATTCGCAAGCATAATAGCAATCGCGAGCCCTGGGAATCCCCCGCCAGATCCGAGGTCCACCCATATTTTTGCATGAGGGGCAAGCGCGATGAGCTGGGCGGAATCGGCGAAATGCCGCTGCCAGATCTGCGGGATAGTCGCAGGCGCCACGAGATTGACGGCCTTCTGCCATTGGATCAGGAGGCGCTCATAAATTTTAAGCTTTTCCACCGTTTCATGTGAAACACGAAAGGTTCGCGCAAAATCCGCCGGATTTTCAATTTTCTTTACACTCCGCAATTGCTTTCCGCCCTTAAACTTCAACGGCATCCATCTTCTTAAGATATAATTCTAGCGTCATTCATGCCGCCGGGAAGCGGCAGAAGGCAGTTCTTTCGTTCATTCATGGAGGCACGATGCTAATATCCCGTGGATTCAAAGCGTGCATGCTGGTGCTAACGCTATCTGCCTCGTGGGACGCTGCCGTTTCCCAGGCTGCCGCCCAGGATTATGAGTCTCTTTCCTGTGGCGATCTATGGTATCGCCGCAACGCGATCTATGCCCGTAACGGCTATTGTTTCAAGACTGACCGCGGCATCAGGGTGTTCGGCAATGCTGGCTGCAGGTTCTATTCCGAAGGCGACGTTCCCATGTCGGGGGCCGAACGGCGGAGGGTGCAAATCATCCGGTCTATCGAGCGGCAGAAGGGCTGCTGAGGATCCGGCCGGTGCAGCCCGGACGGTACACTAAGATAAGATCGCGCGTCTTCTTGCTCTGCCTGTGTTTCGCCGTTGCGGCGCCTGCTGCTGCGCAAACGCTCGAGCAGAAAGCGCAGGCGCTCATCACTGCGTATGCCGATTATCTATCCGGCTTCGACGGCACGTTCCTGATCTGGAAGGACGGAACGAAGATGCGCTTCGGCGAAGGCCGCGAGGACAAGCCGTTGGACGAAGTGTTCGACCGGCCGGATATCGCGGATATGTTCCGCTGGACCTATGCGTTCGGCGGCAGCGGGATTCCAGCAGCGCCCGAAAGCGATCCCGGCCGTATTCGCAATGAAGCGTTCTTCGAAAAGATATACGGCGCGTGCCGCAAACAGCCGCCCGGCGGCTGCAGCCGGGTGACCTGCTCCGTGGAGGGCCATCTCGCTCGCATCCCCTGGGTGCCAAAATCCGGCGGCGGGGTTATGAAAGCCACATCCATCAACGGGGTCAGCGCCAAGCTGCGCCTTGTATCGGGCGAACTCGAAGCGCTCGGCCCCAAATTCGCCCGCTATCTCGCGCCAAGCGGAGGAAGCTACGCTCCGCGCTGCATCGCGCGGACCACGCGGCTCAGCGTGCATTCCTTCGGCATCGCCTTCGACATCAACCCGCGATACGGCCAATATTGGCAATATGGCCTTCCGGCGGCGCTCGGTGAGCGGGAGGTTTGGGAACGGAGAATACCGCTCGTCTACAAGAACAAGATACCCCTCGAAATCGTGAAAGTGTTCGAAAAGCACGGGTTCATCTGGGGCGGCAAGTGGTATCACTTCGACGGCATGCATTTCGAATACCGCCCCGAATTTCTCGCGCTGAAATCCATCGTTGAGAAATAGGCAGGAGCGCGCTCTAACGGCGCCTCAGGTGAAACACAAGGACCGGGAACTTCTTGCCGGAATTTGGCGCGTGACTTAATCTGAAAGTATGAATGCGCTCGCCAAGCAAAAGATGACGGTTGACGAGTTCCTCGCCTGGGCGGAGGGGCGCGAAGGCCGATGGGAGCTAGCGGATGGCGTGCCCGTTGCGATGGCCCCGGAACGCGTAATTCATGGCGAGACCAAATTCTCTGCCGGAGCCGCGCTCAAAGCCGCGTTGAAAAAAGCTGGCCTCCGTTGTCAGGCCTTCGTCGATTGCCTCGCAATTCGCGTCGATCAGCGCACCACATTCCAACCGGATGTACTCGTCAATTGCGGAGACCGGTTGAAGCCGCAAGCGATTGAAGCGCCAAATCCGATAATTGCAGTTGAGATCCTGTCGCCGTCCACGCGTGCGATTGACTTGGGCCTGAAGGTGCGCCGTTATTTCGAGATACCGAGCATTCATCACTATGTGATCGTGGATGCCGATAACCGTGCCGTCACCCATTACGCTCGCAGTCAAGGCGATCTCATTCATATGCGCATCGCGCGGGAGGGGCTTTTGCACTTCGACCCTCCCGGCTTTTCAGTCGACATTAGCTCGCTTTTCCCGGAGGGCTACGAAGCCTAAGCCGCGCGGCTCGCCTTGCGGATATACGCGAGGACGAGCATCAGCGCGGCGGGCGTCATGCCATCGATGCGCGACGCTTGCGCGAGGGTCGAAGGCCGGTGACGCTCGAGCTTCTGCCGGATCTCGTTCGAGAGGCCCGTGATCGCCGCGAAATCGATGGCGGCCGGGATCGCGATGGCCTCATCCTTCTTGAAGGCGGCAATGCTCGCCTCTTGGCGGTCCATATAGACAGCGTAGCGCGCATCTACCTGGAGCCGCCCGGCGGCCGCTGCCGGAATGGCGGATAGCTCCGGCCATACGCTGCACAGTGAGGCGATGCTCATATCCGGGAAGGCGAGCAAATCGAAGGCCGAACGGCGGCGCCCGTCGCGATTGAGCGCGATGCCATAACCCGCGGCGTGGTCCGGCGTCAGCGTCAGGCTTTCCAAAAGCCTCCGCGCGGAAGCCAGCGCTTCAGACTTTTCTGCGAAAGCGGCGGCGCGGGCGGCACCAACGCATCCGGTCCGCTCGCCAAGCGGCGTCAGCCGCTCATCCGCATTGTCAGCGCGCAGCCGGAGCCGGTACTCGGCGCGGCTCGTGAACATACGGTAGGGCTCGGACACGCCGCGCGTCACGAGGTCGTCGATCATGACGCCGATATAGGCTTCCGTGCGCGAGACCACGAAATCCGCCGGCCGGCCGCTCGCCTTCAGCGCAGCGTTCACGCCCGCAACCACCCCTTGACCGCCGGCCTCTTCATAACCCGTCGTCCCGTTGATCTGCCCCGCGAGGAACAGCCCCGGCAGCCGCTTCACCTCAAGCGTTGGAAGAAGCTCGCGCGGGTCCACATAATCATATTCGATGGCGTAGCCGGGCCGGATCACGGCGGCGTTCTCCAGGCCGGGAATCGTCTTCAAGAACGCGCGCTGAACGTCCTCCGGCAGCGAGGTCGAGATGCCATTCGGGTAAACCGTGTGATCGTCCAGGCCCTCGGGCTCGAGAAAGATCTGATGGCTGCCGCGATCCTTGAAGCGGACGACCTTGTCCTCGATGGAGGGGCAATAGCGAGGCCCTACACTCTCGATCTGGCCCGAATACATCGGAGCGCGATGGATGTTCGCCTCGATGATCGCATGCGTTTCCCGCGTGGTAAAGGTTATGTGACAAGCGATCTGCGGCGTCGAGATCCGATCGTTTAAGAAGGAGAACGGTACTGGCGGTTCATCGCCAGGCTGCGCGTCCAGACTTGAATAGTCGA
This sequence comes from uncultured Rhodomicrobium sp., assembly GCA_964498645.1. Taxonomy (GTDB): domain Bacteria; phylum Pseudomonadota; class Alphaproteobacteria; order Rhizobiales; family Rhodomicrobiaceae; genus Rhodomicrobium. Next base: position 6,332 of record CAZCIF010000160.1, read on the forward strand.
TGGTCCGGCCGTCGAGCCGCGCCGGCGTGCCGGTCTTGAGCCGGCCCATCCGCAGCCT
>CAZCIF010000160.1:6399-8628 GCA_964498645.1 uncultured Rhodomicrobium sp.
GCCGCTGAGCCGGATGGCCGGCTCCTCGCCTACGCGCCCCGCCGGGATGCGCGTCTCTCCCAGGTGAATGAGGCCGTTCAGGAACGTGCCCGTTGTGATGACGACGGCGCCTGCACGAAGCTCGCGCCCGCTTCCCGTGACCACGCCCCCTGCCGCGCCGCTAACGGTCAGCAGGTCCTCGACCGGCTCGGCAATGACTTCAAGGTTGGCTTGCGCGCGGATGGCTTCCTGCATATGGCGCCGGTACAGCTTGCGGTCGGCTTGGGCGCGCGGCCCATGCACGGCAGGCCCCTTGGAGCGGTTCAACATCCGGAACTGAATGCCGGCCTCATCGATGACGCGGCCCATCAGCCCGTCGAGCGCATCGATCTCGCGAACAAGATGCCCTTTGCCAAGGCCGCCGATAGCCGGGTTACACGACATCTCGCCGATGGTCTCGAACTTATGCGTGACGAGCGCCGTGCGCGCGCCGATGCGCGCCGCCGCCGCCGCTGCCTCGCAGCCGGCGTGCCCGCCTCCCACGACAATGACATCGAACGTTCGCGCGGCCATTCAGTCGCTCTCAATCGCAAACCCGAAAGGATGTGAACCGGAAAATAGAGAAGCCGGGCAATCTGCTCAAGTACTCAGCTAGAACCCTCACGTTCGGCTGCCTCCTGCACAGTGATCCCCATCGCTGTACTGAGGATAGGAATGAGCAGATATCGCAGGCCGATGTCATAGAAGTACGTGATGACGGGCATTCCGATGATTGCCACAAGCACCAAAAGATCGAGCGCAAGGTTCAGGAAAAGCCAATAGCAGCCGAGCGCCAAGCCCGTCTGCCAAGACGCCGGCACCCGCCGGAATGCGAGGACCAGAAGCGCTGCCCCGAGCCCGCCGCCTATCACAACCATGAGAGACTTGAACAGGGGTTGAAGGATCACGAGCTGCCCCGTCCGGTCGAAAAATAGGGACGCGGCAACGAACGGGATAAGCCAAGAGAGCAAGCCCAAGATCGAGGTGCGCAGCGTGATGATGTTTTTTAGGTCAGACAGCATGCCAGACTACATTGTTGCTTCGGGCGCACGCCAGGATGTAGGATTGGTTATGTCCATGCAATGGCTTGAAGTGGTCGAAGGCGATATCACCAAGATCGAGGCGGATGCTATCGTCAACGCCGCCAATAGCGATCTTGCGATGGGCGGCGGCGTGTGCGGAGCTATTTTCCGGGCGGCTGGCTCGAAAGATCTGAGCGAAGCCTGCCGCGCGGCCGGACACTGTCCAACCGGGTCCGCTGTCATCACACCTGCTTTCGGCATCAAAACCGCAAAGTTCATCATCCACGCCGTTGGCCCAGTCTATAGCCGCTACCCGGTGCAAGAAGCCCAGGCACTCTTGCGTTCAGCCTATCGCACATCCATCCGCCTGGCAAAAAGCAATGGCTGCGAAAGCATCGCTTTTCCCGCGATCGGTACGGGCATCTATGGTTATCCCCTCGACGAGGCTTGCGAGGAAGCAGCCGCCGTTTGCGCCGAGGAGGCTGCAGCGGCGCACATGCATATCAAACTCGTGGCGTTCGATGCCAAAACCGCCGCTTGCTTGAAGAAGCATTGCAAGGCAATTCAGGGCTAGTGTCGGCAGAAACGGGATTGCCGTCATTGCGAGCGAAGCGAAGCAATCCAGCCCCAAGTCTCTGATGCTGCAGTGGATCGCCACGGCGGCTAAAGCCGCCTCGCGATGACGCCCGAACATGACGCGAGCGGCCATCGAGACCGCGAATGTTTCATGTGAAACGTTAGCTTAAGCATTTCACCCGGCTCGCACAGCTCACTTCCCGACACAGAATTCAGAGAAGATCTGGCCGAGCACGTCTTCCACATCGAGCCGGCCTGTGAGCCGGCCCAGCGCATCGGCGGCTTCGCGAAGGTGCTCGGCCGCAAGTTCGGCATGATCGCTCGCATCTGCGCAGGTGAGGAAGAAAGCAAGGGCGCTTCGCGCGCGCTCGATTTCCTGACGGTGGCGTGCGCGGGTGATAAGCGGTGTTTCCGCAGACTGGTAATTCTCCTTCGCAAAAGTGACCAGCCTGGCCTTGAGCGCATCAAGCCCGGCGCCCGTTTTCGTGGAAATAGCAATCACCCCCGCGCCGCTTCCGGCCTGCATCGTAGGCACCAGATCGATTTTGTTCAACACGGCGATCACAGCTTTAACTTGGGCTCCACACCCCTCATCCTGTCCTTCTCCCCATGG
>CAZCIF010000161.1:0-8503 GCA_964498645.1 uncultured Rhodomicrobium sp.
TCTTTGAGTCCAGGCTCGCGCATGAGAATCGAAAGCCCTGCCGCAGTGGTGCCTCCCGGCGACGTCACGTTCTCGCGAAGCTCAGCCGGGGAAAGCGGTGAACGGAAGAGCAATTCGCCGGCACCCGTCACCGTGGCGCGGGCGAGTTCCATCGCCAGATCCTGCGGCAGGCCGGCGCTGATCGCGGCCTCAGCCAGGCATTCGGCGAGATAAAACACATAGGCTGGCCCCGATCCCGACACGGCGGTGACCGCATCGATGAAGCTTTCATCCTCGATCCAAGCCACCCCGCCTGCCGCCCGCAGCAAAGCATCGCAAAGATCGCGCTGCCGGCGCGTGACATGCGCGTTGGCATAGGCGGCCGTTATGCCCCGGCCAACCTCGGCGGGAAGATTTGGCATGGCGCGTACGATTGCCGTGCCGGCCGGGAAATGGCTGGCGATGCTAGCGACGGTACGTCCCGCCGCTATGGACAGGACCGCAGTAGCCGCGCCGGCGAAGGGCGCGGCCTCGCTCAAAACCTGGTTCATGATCTGAGGCTTGACAGCGAGAACCAGGACGTCCGGCGTGGACTGAGGCTCCCCTGGAATGCCCTTTTCCTTCAGAAGCGCCGCTATTTCCGCTGAAGGATGCGGCTCCCGGATGGCAAGCGCGCCGGCGGGAAACCCCGCCGCGAGCCAGCCACGGAGCAGCGCGCCGCCTCTGCGGCCCGCGCCAACCAGGCACACCGCAGCCTTTTGCGGTCCGGTCACGCCTGCCCATCGGTCTCGAAAATGGTGCTCGCGAGCGCGTCCTCGGCGCGCTTTCCGGCCCACACGACGAACTGGAAGGCCTGATAATACCGCTCGCACGTGTCCAATGCAGCTTGCAGCAGCGCCTCGCACTGCTGCGCCGTCGGCTCGGCGCCGTTCAGCATCAAACCTTGGCGGTAAAGCAGCAGCCCCTCCGAAGACCAAATGTCGAAGTGGCCGAGCCACAGCTGCTCATTAATGAGCACAAGAAGCCGGTAAATTTCGGTGAGCCGGTTTCTCGGAACCTTAAAGTCGAAAGCGCAAGCCATATGCAGGCTTTCCAGGTCATCGCGCCAGTTGAACGAAATATGATAGTCGCACCAGGCGCCCGCCACTGAAACGGTTAACTCATCTTCACTCGAACGCTCGAAGACCCAATCCTGTACGCAAGCAATGTGCTCCATGAGATCGACTGGATGTGAAAGACGATTGTAATCCTGCCCCGCAGCGGTCATCCGTAAGTTCCCCTTATGATGCCGCAGCGAAATCTTCCGAACAAATCCCTCTGCGGCTGGAGCCGCATTTGTTCGAATTTCGCCGCATCATTCATTCAGGCTATGCGGTGATCCGCAGGTTTTGCGCAATCTTTCATCAGATTTCTCCACGGGGAAAACAGCAACGGCTTAGCAATAAGAACGTGGAGTGTTGCTGAACAGTATTGGAAAGCCCGCTTTATCCACCTAAGATTGCTGCAGTGCGGCGCCTTGCATGCGTGCCAAAGCTGCTTCCAGCTCGGTGATGCGCTGAGCGAGGCGCTCATTCTCCTCGCGTGCCTTCAGCGCCATGGCCTTCACCGCCTCGAACTCCTCGCGCTGCGGGATATCCATGCTGCGGAAAAAGCGCTCGGCCTGGCTCTTCGCTGCGGTCTCGAACTCGGCGCGCATCCCTTGCGCCACCCCGGCGGCATCCGTCATCAACTTTGCCATTTCGTCGAAAAACCGGCCTGTGGTCTGGGTCATGATTGCCTCCTCGCAACAGCGCATGCACCCCTGAACCTAATTGCTGGGCCGGTCCTGTTCAAGGAAATGCACATGGCGGAAGCGGACAGCGGCGCGTCTCTGCCGTGGCGTAGTCAAATTCCGGGATCGGCCAAGATCATGACAACTTTAATATAACTCCTTTAAATAGAATTCCAAAAAATTAAGGAAACAATAGGCTTATTCATTGCTATATATCATATGTTGCTTGCAATATCTGATTTTTAAATATTTCCTAGCGCTGTCCTTCGGTCGGATGTGTGTGGAAATACTGTTTAGTCAACGATGCATTCTCAGTCAAACGGGAAATTCCGGCAGAAGCCCGGCTGGTTGCTGAAATACCGGATTGCGGCGGTCAGCGCCGCGATCATGGTCCCGATTTGCGCCCTGGTGACGGAAGCGGTCCTGGAAGAACAACACGCCGCCTTCGAGCATGCTCGCGTCGATGCCGCCCACTTATCCGCTACCTTCGAGGAACAAGTGCGCGGCGCCCTGACCGGCGTTGCAGGTGCAATGGAGTTTGTCAAAGGCCGTATCGAAGCCGAAGGGCCGGCCTTCGACCTCAACGCTTGGAAGGCTCGGGTCCCCGAGCTTGTCAGCCCCGCGATCCAGAGCCTTATTATAGTGGGCGCCGATGGGAAAGTGCTTGGAACGGCGCGCGATCACGACTCGAAGCCCGTCTCCCTCTCCGGACGCGATTTCTTCGCGGCGCATCGCGATAATCCAAATCTCGGATTCTTCATCGGCAGGCCCGTCTCCGGGAAAATATCGAAGCATCCCGCAATCCCGGCAACAAGGCGTTTGAATACAAAAGACGGCCAGTTTGCAGGCGTCTTGAGCTTCTTTCTCGATCCAAAGCTTTTGACATCCTCGCATCAAAAAATTCACCTCGGAGAAGCCGCTTCGATGACCCTAGTGGCCAGCGACGGGACCACCTTGGCGCGCTACACGGGTGCGAAAGGCCTCGATCAGGCAAGCATCGGAAAGGAGGCTGCGGACTTTGACCCGGCAACCTCTGGCGCTCATGCCAATTCCGGGGAATATTCGCGCCGCAGTTCCATCGATGGGATCAGCCGGCTCTATCATTGGCGCAGAGTGCCCGGCTATCCATTGTTCGTTGTTGCCGGACTCGGGGAAGCCGAGATGCTGGCCGGGGCGAATTTTGAAACCAAGATCATTATCGGCCTTGGCGTTGCGGCGTTAAGCCTCCCGATAATTATGATGTTCATGTTCAGCTGCGAAATTTCCCGGCGCGTCGAATATGCAGCCGCATCCAATAGGGAAAGCGAGAAGGTCCGGCGCGAGCATGGAGCACTTCTTGCGATCACCGAAGAACTGGCGCGGGAGCGCGTCAAGCTTCGCAAGACTAATGCCGAGCTTCTTTCGGAGCGCCGCCGTGCGGAGGAGGCGAGCCGGGCGAAGTCCGCCTTCCTAGCGAATATGAGCCATGAATTGCGCACGCCTTTGAACGCCATTCTCGGGTTCTCAGAAATCATTCGCGACAAGTTTTTCGGCGACGATGTCAACCGCTATGCGGCCTACGCGGCGGACATCCATTGCTCGGGGACCCACCTCCTAAATATCGTAAACGATATATTGGATGTTACGAAAATCGAGGCGGGAAAGCAGGAACTGCGCGAAGAGCAGGTCAAGCTTGAGGCGGTCATCCTGGAAAGCTTGCTTTCAGTCGCGCAACAGGCGGCTAAAGGGGGACTATCACTTACCTCTGATTGCCCGGATATCGGCGTATCGGTTTTTGGCGATAGAACCAAAATCATCCAGACCTTCATCAACCTATTGTCGAATGCTATCAAATTCACTCCTCCAGGCGGATCGGTCAGGATTGCGGCCGCATTGGAGGCGGACGGTAGTTTGAACCTGACGGTGCGGGATACCGGCATTGGCATGTCGAGCAGCGAGATCCGCGATGCGCTCGAACTGTTCCGCCAAGTGGACAATAGCCTTGCCCGGAAGTTTCAGGGCACCGGTCTTGGATTGCCGCTGGCGGTTCAGCTTACTGAATTGCATGGCGGCTCGGTGACGATCGACAGCACCCCTGGCGCGGGAACCTCGGTAATTGTCCGTTTCCCGGCAGAGCGCATATCCCGGGAGGTCTGCGGCGCACTCAAGCAGCGCGCTGCCAGCCCGGTCGAAATGAAGATGGCGTCCTAATCTTATCCGGAGCCGGCACGGTTCTCGCGGTTGCGCACCGTTCTCAGCCAGTTTACAACCACGGCCAACACAAGAAGCAGGAGAGGATTGGCTCATCTTGTCTAGCGATCCCAGCGAACGCCACGATTGGACGCGGGCTGAAACGGAGGCCCTATACGAGGCGCCGTTCAACGATCTTTTGTTCAAAGCCCACACCGTTCACCGGCGCTATTTCGATCCGAACAAGGTGCAGTTGAGCCGCCTTTTGAGCGTGAAAACAGGGGGCTGCCCCGAAGATTGCGCCTATTGCAACCAGTCCGCGCATTACAGCACGGGCTTGCCGGCCTCGAAGCTGATGGAGGTTGAGCGCGTTATCGAGGAGGCGCGCAAGGCTAAAGCAGCAGGGGCGACCCGCTATTGCATGGGCGCGGCCTGGCGCAACCCGAAAGAGCGCGATTTCGAGGCGATTTGCGCCATGGTAGAGGGGGTGAAGGCGCTCGGCCTCGAAACCTGCATGACGCTCGGCATGCTCACTCATCGCGATGCGGAGCGCCTCAAGGGTGCCGGCCTCGATTATTACAATCACAACATCGATACGTCCGAGCGGTATTACAGCCAAATCATCTCGACCAGGACTTTCGCCGAGCGCCTGGATACGCTCGACAACGTCCGCGCCGCCGGCATCAAGGTCTGCTGCGGCGGCATCGTAGGCATGGGCGAGGAAGCGCAGGACCGGACCGATATGCTGGTCACGCTCGCGAATTTGCCGAAGCATCCCGAAAGCGTTCCGATCAATCTTCTGATCCCAATTCCCGGCACGCCGTTGGGCGATGCGGCTCCGCTCGATTCCATCGCATTCGTGCGGACGATCGCGCTCGCGCGCATCATGATGCCGCGATCGATGGTGCGGCTTTCTGCCGGGCGCGCGCAAATGAGCGATGAGCTGCAAGCGCTTTGCTTCTTCGCGGGCGCGAACTCGATCTTCCTTGGCGATACGCTTTTGACGGCCGGGAACCCAGCCGAGGACAAGGATGCGGCGCTGTTCACGAAGCTCGGGCTTTCCCCGATGGCTGCGGAGGATCATCCGGCCCATGCTCCGGCCTTATGAAGAGCTGTTAGCGAGCCTGGAAGAGCGCGGGCGGCTGCGGCAACTCGCCCTTGCCGCTGGGCATGATTTCACCTCGAACGACTATCTTGGCCTTGCTGACTCAACCGAGTTGAAAGCTGCGATTCGAGCGGCGTTGGATCGCGGCGTCTCCGCGGGTGCCGGCGGTTCCCGCCTTTTGCGGGGAAATCACCCCGAACATGAGATCCTGGAGGATGAGGCGGCGCGCTTTTTCGGCACCGAATCGGCCCTTTACTTCAGCAGCGGCTTCGCCGCGAACTACGCGCTCTTCGCGGCTCTGCCCCAGCGCGGAGATCTCGTCGTTTACGATGCTTTGATTCATGCGAGCGCCCGCGACGGAATGCGCGCCGGGCGGGCTGAGGTAACCGAGGCGGAGCATAACGATGCGAACGCCTTCGAGGACAAGATAAAGGAATGGCGCGAAGCGGGCGGAAAAGGGCGGCCCTGGATCGCGGTTGAAAGCCTTTACAGCATGGATGGCGACCGCGCTCCGCTCAGCGACCTAGCCGATGCCGTCAGCCGCTATGACGGCGTCCTTGTGATCGATGAAGCGCATGCCACAGGCGTTTTTGGCCCGGATGGCAGAGGCTTGGGCGCATGGCTCGAAGGCCGGGCCGATGCCGTCTCGCTCCACACATGCGGAAAGGCGCTTGGCTCGGCGGGCGCCCTCCTCTGCGGTCCGCGCGTGTTTCGCGATTTTCTGATCAACTATTCCCGCCCGTTCATTTTTTCCACCGCGCCTTCGCCGCTTATGGCTGCGGCGGTTCGCGCTGCGCTACGGCTCTGCAAGGACCAGCCGGAACGGCGCGAGCGCCTGCACGCGCTGATCGATCTTGCAAACCGTGCTCTCGAAGAACGCTGCGGCGTAAAGCCCAGCGGGTCGCAAATCCTGCCCGTAATTGCGGGCGCGGACACCCGTGCCACGGCTCTTGCGTCCGCCATGCGCGCTCACTTCTATGATATTCGCGCCATAAGGCCGCCAACCGTACCTGAAGGCACGGCCCGGCTGCGGATAGCACTCACCCTGAATACGGACGCCGAAATCGTCCACGGCATGATCGAGGCGCTCCGCTTCGAGCTTGAGCGATTGGGGCACTGAGCGTGCGCTTCGCCGTCACAGGCACCGGCACTGGGGTTGGCAAGACGGTGTTTTGCGCCGCGCTTGCTGGCGCACTTGGCGCCAACTATTGGAAGCCAATCCAAGCGGGTCTCGAAGGCGAAACCGACAGCGAAACCGTGCGGCGGCTGTCCGGCCTCCCGGCAGACCGCATGATCCCTGAAGCCTACCGGTTGCAACTGCCCGCCTCGCCTCACATCGCTGCCGCGCGGGAGGGGATTGTGATCGAGGCGAACCGCCTCGGCATTCCGAGGCGCGCAGGACCGCTTGTGATCGAGGGCGCAGGCGGCTTGCTGGTTCCTCTTTCGCCAAGGCTGCTGCAGATCGACCTTTTCGCATCCTGGGGCCTGCCGGTGATCCTTTGCGCGCTCACCGCGCTCGGCACAATCAATCACACTTTGCTGTCGCTCGAAGCGATGGCCAAGCGCTCTGTCAAGCTGCACGGCATCGTCTTTATTGGTGGCCGCGATGAAGAAGCCGAAAGCACTATCCTTTCGCTTGGCAAGGTGCGCCGTCTTGGAAGCTTACCGCCGCTCGACCCTTTGAACGCGAGCAGGCTTGCCGAAGCATTCCGGGCGAATTTTCGCTTAAGCGATTTCGCCGGGAGGTTATCGCTATGAATAAGCGGCCGCGATCCCCCGTCTGGCATCCCTTCACCCAGCACGCGCTTCAGCCTGAAATGACGAAGATCGCAAGGGCTAAGGGCGCATGGCTCGAGGCCGAAGATGGCTCGCGGATTTTCGATGGCATCTCATCCTGGTGGGTCATCACGCACGGCCATAACCATCCGCGCATCGTCGAAGCGATCCAAAGCCAAGCGGGCTTGCTCGATCAGGTGATTTTTGCGGGCTTCACACATGAGCCGGCGGAAGAAGTGGCCCGGCGTTTGATCGGCATCGTCCCGCCTGGGCTCGCGCATGTTTTCTTCTCCGATAGCGGCTCAACCTCGGTCGAGGTGGCTCTTAAAATGGCGCTCGGCTATTTCCGTCACAGGGGCGAGCCGCGCTCCCGTATTGCCGCGCTGGAGCACGGCTATCATGGCGACACCATCGGCACGATGTCGGTGGGCGCGCGCGGCGTTTTCAACGCGGCGTATGAACCTCTTCTGTTCGAGGTTGAGCGCATTCCATTTCCCGCCGCCGGCTGTGAGCAGCGCACGCTCGACGCATTTGAGACCCTATGCAGGCGCGAGCCTCCCGCAGCGCTTATCGTCGAGCCGCTGATCCTCGGCGCCGGGGGCATGCTGATCTATTCCGCACCCGTCCTCGGCGAGTTGAAAAGGATTTGCGACGCGTCCGGCGTGCTGTTCATCGCGGACGAGGTCATGACGGGCTTCGGGCGGACCGGAACGCTCTTCGCCTGCGAGCAGGCCGGAATTTCGCCCGATATCCTCTGCCTTGCCAAAGGGTTAACGGGCGGCGCGATACCGCTTGCGGTCACCCTCTGCAAGCCGGAAATTTTCGATGCGCATTATGCGCCGGACCGTGCGCGCATGTTCTATCATTCGAGCTCCTACACCGCGAACCCGATTGCCTGCGCTGCCGCTGCCGCCAATCTCGACGTTTGGGCTAGCGAACCCGTTCGGGGGCGCATCGCAGCCCTTGCCGCCGCGCAAGCCACGCGGCTCGCGCTTTTCAAAGAAGACTGCCGCTTTTCGAATGTCCGCCAACTCGGCACTATTACAGCGCTTGATCTGCGTGTGGACGATGCGGGCTATCTCGCCGGCATTGCGCCCAAGCTTTACGATTTTTTCTTGAAGCGCGGACTCCTGCTGCGGCCCCTTGGCAATACAGTCTACGTTATGCCGCCCTATTGCTCAGCTCCGCAGGAACTCGATCAGGTCTATGCTGCAATTTCCGAGGCATCCACGCTGCCGCTGACGTAACCCCCTCACCCTCTCCCAGAGGGACAGGGTGAGGGGTTCCTCTCAACTAAACTTCGCGCCACGTCCCATCGGGCTGACGGCAAGCCTTGCCAACCATCGTCTCCGGCCGGCCATTGATATAGATGGTCTGCTCGAACTCGCGGCAGTTCATTTCGCGATACACATAGGAACGTCTCGGCACGACATAGCCGTGGCGCCCATTGCTGGGATTACGCCACTCCGCGCGCTCACCCCGCTCGAAGGCCGCATATTGAGCCTCAGCGGCACGGCGCCGGTCCTCATCATCCATCGATTTGCCGATCCGGTTGCCAACGAAACCACCGATCAATGCACCGCCAACCGTGGCGGCGACACGGCCGCCGCCATGGCCAAACTGGTTACCGATCAAGCCGCCGGCTGCTGCGCCGATCAGCGTTCCGGAGTCCTCTTTTGTCGCGCATCCTGCCCCCAGAACCG
>CAZCIF010000162.1:0-8282 GCA_964498645.1 uncultured Rhodomicrobium sp.
ATAGGCGTGCGGCTATGCGGCGCGGGCCGTAGCCGGACGATCTGCGGCCCAAGGCCCGTCAGGCGGTCATAGGTGTATTCCGTGCGGTGGGTCAGCGCGACGTGAAGGGCCATCGTTCCTCTTGGCTGGGTTCAGGTGGAGGGCGGTAACTCTTATCTCAATTCGCGGCCAGCCCCAACAAGCGCCGGGATTATTCCCGCGGCGTGATTGACCGAGGGAAAGCGGACTTTGGAGGCGCGGCCCTCGCGCGCCATGTGCCGGTGCGCCTCGGCCCAAGAGGGAAGCCGGCGTTCGTCCTGCTCCCAATGGGCAACCGAGGCTTCATCGCACCAGCGTATGAGACGCGGCATGGCGCGGCCATGGGCACCGGATGTCATGAAAGCACGCATAGCTTCTCCATTCTCCCACAGGCTCGCGGTCCAGAACGTCATATTGCCGTCGCGCAAGACGGCGTGATCGATGAAGCCTGGCGCGGCCTTTGCCTGCCGTATCGATCGCTGCGCCGCCCACATGAAGGCAAGCATATACCACCAATGCCGTAGCCGGAGTCGCGTGATTGAAACGAACGCCATGGCGCGGTGATCCCCTTATGTCGCTACAAAAGATGCAAAGCTCGTGCCTGTCGCGAACAGGCGAAAGGCGCGCGCTCTACTTGATCTTAAACTGGTTACGGACAGCCAGCAGGAACAGGAAAATAAGCATGGCGCTGATGGGTGTCTGCGCCAGCATCTCCACGAAGGTGACGCTGGTGGGAATGGCAGGCTGGTTCACTTCGCCGCCATTGCCATAAAGGCAGAGATAGGCTTGGTTCACGCGCGCGTCGCGCGTTCCGCCGAATAGAACGAGCGCGTTCTTAATCGAGAGATAGAGCGCCTGGAGTGCCGGACTATCCACGTTCGCGCATCGCGCCGCGATGCCGTCCACCGCGCGCCAGAAATAGAACGCCGCGAAGGCCAGGATCAGCCCGGCCCAAGTGAAAAACGGCCGCCAAATGGAGCGCCCACAATCGGCTATGAGATCATACCAAAAGCCGAGACCATATCTATAGTCGAGATGTCCCCGGCGCGAGCGCAGTTCGCCCTTGAACGCCATCTGTTCGCGCTCGTAATTATGGCCCTGGATGGCGAGGCGTCTAATGTGGCGATATCTCGAAATGAGGTCCTTGTCGCCTCTCTTCCACCGACCGGGTAATGGAAAGTCAACGTTGTCGAGGTCGGGCGCTTGCTTGAAATCTGCCTGATTGAAGCTCGGCGCTTTCGAAAAGACGGCGCCGGAAAGGTCGAATGCTTGATCCGCTTTGATCGCGGTAAAGTCAGCATCCTGTGGTTTTGTTGTCGATCCAAATTGAACATCGCGGAAAAAAGTGCTGCCATTGAATTTCGTACCAGCGAAGATCACACTTCCTTCGAGTTGTGCGCGCTCGAACGTTGCAAGCCCTTTGAACTCTGCTTTTTGGAACCGGCAATCTTTCCGGAAAGAAGCTTCGGCGAATACAGCGATGCCGTCGAAATCGGCGTTTTCGAAGTAGCAATATTTCATAAATTTAGCGTGCAAAAAATACGCACGCCCAAGAAAGTTCACATTCCTAAAGGTAGCAGCATCACGAAAGATCGTTTCTAAGAATATAGCCTCTTCTGGAAATGTAATGCCGCTGAAAATTGCATCTCCTTCAAACTCAACTTTGTCAAACTTAGGACCCTTCGCAAAACTTGTGTATAAAAAATGCGCATATCCAAACCTTGTTTCCTGAAATTCAGCTGCATCACCAAATGTGGCATTCAAAAACAAGGTGTGATCAGTGAACGTGCAGTTTCGAAAAGAGACTCTTCCGTTGAACGTCGCGCGATTGAACTTCGAGGCGCCGACGAATGTTGTTCCATCAAATAGCGCTACGTCAGGGAAGACAATCTCCGTAAAATTGACGGCATCGCCTGCATGCGCGGACAGAACTTGTCTAGATTCTGCAACAAAATTGCAGGCGGAGAAATCTACCTTGGCATTATCCAGCCAAATTCTGGCTTCATTGCTCAATGCGTGTAGCCGCCCGGCTTCATCCTTCTCTTCAACCCATGCTCCCGACGCCTTCAATTCTTCGCGTGTGCAGAGCATTTCTTTTGCCCAGGCGTTCCACGCTTCCTTGCCGTGCCGCCACAGCGCAATCGACTGCTCTTGGTTCATCCAAGCCTCCCTCTGCCACGCCTCAGCTCTTGCCGTGAGTCTGGATGCTTGTCTATCGCTGCCTCTACCGGCAGTTGCGCGCCGTGCCTCGGCATTCTATGTTTGTAAGAAAGGAGAAGCGCTCGCCATGGCAGACGAACCGGAAAACCTCGTGCTCGCGATGCTGCTCCGTATCGATGCGAAGATCGATCGCATGGCCGACGATTTGCGCGACCTTAAGGTCCGTGCAACGGCGACCGAGGAGGCTATCGCGGGCGTCAACCGGCGGCTGGACCGGCTCGAAATGCGCGTCGAGCGGATCGAAAAGCGGCTCGATCTTGTCGAGGCTTAGCCGGTCTCACAGAATGCCATTGAGAGCGAGCGATGGGAGCCATCGTCATTGCGAGCGAAGCGAAGCAATCCAGATCTAAGTCACTGATTCTGCTATGGATCGCCACGGCGGCAAAAGCCGCCTCGCGATGACGGCTGAACAGGCTTTGGATGAAGCCGCACCAGCGCTGTGCTATCTGGCATCCGCGGCCGAACTTTGCTCACTCGCCTGCGTGCGCAGCCGCGCGATGAGCGCCGCCGTTGGCCAGCAGGTTTGCGGAAGGCTAGCACGCCGCTGATAGGCCCCGGCGGCACTGCGCGTCCGCCCGCCGGCCTTGCCGTCGATGGTATCGCTGTAAAGGCCGAGCGCCGTGAGCTGCTTTTGCATGTACTCGACATCGGCTGTTGGCACCTGCACGACCTTCTCCCATGGACGCACGAAGCCGCCACCGCCCCGAATGCGGTCGGCGAGGCCGCCCACGAACAGCGCGTAGAGATCGGACTTGTTGTATTCGCGGATGACCTGAAAATTCTGGAAGGTGAGAAAGGCCGGGCCGTAGATCCCAGCGGGCTGCAGGAGGGATGCTTCCCAGGTCAGGGTTTCCGGCGGGAAGGCACCGCCCCGCGCCGGCGTAATCCCCATCGCGGCCCATTCGCTCACGGGCTTGCGGATGTCGAGATAGCCGAGAGTGCAATCGGCCGATAGAGGCGCACGAACCTCAATTCCCCAGGGCTGGCTTTTATCCCAGCCAATATGGACAAGATTGTTGGCGAGCGATGCGAGCGCATCGGGGATCGACCTCCAAATGTCCTTTTTTCCGTCTCCGTCCCCGTCGATGGCGTATTTGTAATAGTCCTCAGGCATGAACTGCACGAGGCCCATCGCGCCAGCCCATGAGCTTTTCATATCTTTCGGTGCGATCACTCCGTCCTGAACCATCCGGATTGCATAGAGGAACTGCCTTTGGAACAGCTCCTTCCTGCGGCCGGCGAAGGCCTGGGTTGCCAGCACCTGAAGCGTGTGATGCGGGAGGTTATAGGTGCCGAAAGCGGTCTCGCGCCCCCACAGTGCAAGAAGAAGATGGGGATCGGCGCCATAAGTCTTCGCGATCGCGCCGAGCGTGTCCTTGTGCGCGGCGAGAAGCCGGCGGCCCTGGCTGGCGAGATTCGTAAGATATTTTTCTCTGAGATACTCCCCAGGCGTGCGGACGAACTCGGCTTGGCCTGGCTGCTTCGCTGTTCTCGAGGGAATGTCGAGGTCGGGAAGCGAAAAATCGGGAGTAAGTCCGCGCGTGACCTGGTCATAGACTTCGGCGCGAATGCCGCTTTGAATGGCAATTGGGCGGAATGAGGCGACCCAGGCGCGAAACCCTTCCGCAGATACGTTTTCCGCGAACGCTGGCTGAGCAAGCGAAAGAAAAAGGAATGCGCAAATGAGCTGAATAAGCTTTTGAGCCTTTATCGATACTTGTCGATGCTTAACGGTTCTCATCATTTCATTAGGACTCTGGGGAGCTACGTGCCGGTTGCGGCTGCAAGGCGCACATTCAACCGCGAAGGCGCGCGCGAAACTTGACTTGTCCGGGCGCCGTTCCCGCGCAAACGGGAACCCAGTGTACGCTTCGCCATATCGTTGATGTTGGCGTCCGATTACTGGATTCCTGCTGTCGCGGGAATGACAATACAAGGTCAGCGTTAACGTCCCGCCTATCCCGAAAGTTAGGCAAGAATGCGAACCAGACCTTGTCTGTGCGCTTTCGCGATGGGCGAAACGTTCGAGCGATTATCAATCCGTCTGGTGGCGGGCGCGGGCGCCGCGCTCAAGGGCCGCCGTAACGAGCTTATCGAGATGAAGCGCGTCGCGCAGCATCTCCAGGAGCCTGATCTCCTCATCGGGCACCTTCAGATCCGCGGCGGCAACCTCGACGCCCAGCGCATAAGCCGTTTCATACAGCTTCTTCGGCAACGCATCGGCCACCATCTGCAGCATCTCTTCCAGGCCGTCTTCGCCACTCAAGAGATCGCCGCATTTCTCCGCGGTTTTCGCGAGATTATCGACGTCGTAACCCATGAAGACCGGCAGATGCCGCACGATTTGCGCGATCCGCTCCAGCTCGTGGTCCGAGATTTGCCGGTCCGCGGCGGACATGGTGACCATAACGTAAATAAGCGCTTCGTGGGGGGTAATCTTTGGCATTGTACGGTCCCGGCTTGCGATAGAAGAGGTGTAGGCTGCACTTTGCGCCAACGCAAGCGCCATGGCAGGGGAAACGCCTGAGCTGCGGCAGAGTGCTCGCAAAAGAGACCGAGCTCAAGCAGTAGGCGGAGTCATTCGCTTCCGCACGTCCCCCCGGGCAGACTGCCATGGACAAGACAGTATTTCGCGAGGTTTCCGCCCTAGTTTCAGGCAACTTCCGCCGTAGTCATATTTTACTTAAACTTGACGAGGAAAGGAGCGTGGCACCCAAGGTATAAAAATGAAAACGACAATTGGAGCGATCTTCGCGATCAGCTTATTTGCTGCCATCCCGGCCCATGCACACACGGCGGCAGGCACGCAATCAGTCAGCAGCCAAGCCGCTGGCGGCATTGTGAAGGTGGATTGGGACGATCACAGCCGCCAGCGCAGCCACTACCGCCGGGGCTCGCATGGCCACTCGCATGACGGATGGCATAATCGCCGGCGGAGCCATTACCGTTGGGGCTCGCATGGCGGATCGTGGTGGGGGCATGATCGCTGGCGGAGCCATAATCGCCGGGGATCTGACCGCTACTAGAAATGCGGGGAAGCGGCCGTTAAGGCCGCTTCTTCCTTCTGCTTCTGCACGCCAATCGGTGCGACCGCACCACAAGATTGCGGCTCGACGGAAAACATGTTGTTTGCCGGCGCCGAAATCGCCTATTCCATGGATCATGACGGCTTCCGGTATTCTCCCATCGCAGGCGATATCATCGCTGATCGAGACCGGCGCGATCTCGGCCACGAAGCCGATAGGAGTCGCGCAAGTGCAGCCCGCAAGCCTCGACTTGCGGCTTGGCGCCCGCGCTTTCCGTGTCCGGGCGAGCTTCATGCCAGGGCCGGTTGTAACGACCACGGAGCAGATCGAGCGCTATGTCCTGCACACAATCGATCTGAGCCATGGCGCGGTTCTGGAAACCGGTTGCGTCTATGTAGCCGAAGTGGAAGAGCAGCTTGCGCTGCCGCCGGAGCTGAAGGGGTTCGCCAATCCAAAAAGCTCGACCGGCAGGCTCGATGTCTTCACGCGCATGATTTCCGATCATGGGCCGGGCTTCGATCAGACGGTTCCGGGCTACCGGGGGCACCTCTATCTGGAGATTTGCCCGCAAACCTTTCCCATTCTCGTCCGGTCCGGGTCCAGGCTTTCGCAAATCCGCTTTCGCGGCGTGTTCGCCGGCGGAGCAAGAATTGAGGGCGATCAGCCGCGGGAGGCCGTGCTGTCCGTCGATCTGAGCGGCGGCGGCCCCTATCCTTTGATCGGCTACCGGGCCAAGCGCCATACGGGCGTCATCGATGTCGACCGCGTCGGCGCTTACGAGATTGACGATTTTTGGGAGCCGCTCATGGTCACGCCGCAGAAGCGGCTGATCCTGGACCCGGATGAATTCTACATCCTGGCTTCGAAGGAGGCGGTGCGCGTGCCTCCGGCCTACGCGGCGGAGATGGAGCCGTTCAACGCGCGTATGGGCGAGTTCCGCGTTCATTATGCGGGCTTTTTCGATCCTGGCTTCGGCATGACCGAGACAGGCGGCGAGGGAAGCCGCGCGGTGCTGGAGGTGCGCAGCCACAAAGTGCCTTTCATCCTTGAGGATGGGCAGATCATCGGACGGCTGATTTACGAGCCGCTCACCTCGGTGCCCGCGCAGCTTTACGGGCAGGAGATCGGCTCGCATTATCAGGCGCAGGCGCTCAAGCTGTCGAAGCACTTCCGCTAGGCAGGGTTTCTCAGCCTGGCCAACGAATGCGTGAGAGGCGTTGCGGAGTTTTGCGGCCGGCTCTGTCCCGGGCCACGGGCAATAGTTGCTCCACTCAGCCGGAAGAAGCCGGTTGCAGACATTGAATCGTCGGACGAAGTTCCTGTTGCTGAGGGAAAAGCTGTAGCCTTGGGAGCTGTTCACGTTTGCCTGATATGAGATGACCCTGTTTAGAAGGGACTACCGGTACAACGGACTTTGACTATTATTTTCGTTTAGCCAGGCCTCGTAACCATCAAGCACAGGCCCACCACAATTGATAGCAAACTCCATTCCAAATATGCAGACGACAACGTAAATCTCTTGTCGTGGCGTGTATAGGAGCGTGAACTCATGCAATATTTGAAAATGCATTCCGTTATCCAACTGCAAATCATTTTCATTATATAATCTTCTCTGAAAAAATGGCCATTCAGCCGGTCTATCACCAACGCGAGCATATCTTCGCAATTCATCGAATGACTTGTTATCAATGATTTCACTCTGCCAGTCAACAATACCCATAACTCGGTGAACCACGGCCTCCATGGCAACCTTCGCAAGAAAGCGAGACATCAGCTTTCTGTCGATCTGCTCGGCAATAGGGACATAGAATCGCGTTGCTAGCCCCTTCACGATCGCGTCTTCGATGACGCGATGCTCAGATTCATTTCGTCCTTGTAGAAATATGCGGGAACCGTATACCAGCCCAAGACCTGGCAGCCTGGCACTTGGCAGGACCCCTTCCATGAAGGGAATTCTTCCGCGCTTATTTGCGACAAGCTGCCTGGATCTCAGTTGCTGAAACCACGGAGAACGGAGCAGCGGTCCTTCAACTTTTCTGGCAAAGTAGTTGTTGCATGTGTCGCATACCACTCCTGGAGGCAAAACATGCTCCGTGTTGCCAAGGGCTTCAGGAATAATATGCTCGACACTGCGCGAGTGGGTTGATTCGCCCTTGCAGAAAATGCACCGCATTCTTTGCTTTTTGTGCATCGTAGAGCTGGATCCATGTCTAAACACAATATAATTTATCGCACCGAGGATGATCGGACCATACTTCTCGAATTTTTGCCATCAATCATAACGCTAGCGAATGAACACAAAGAGGCCCTTGGCTTCCTTCCGGAAAACGCTTACCGTGACGCGATACAGCGGCGCCGACTTGTTGCGATGCGCGCCGGAAGTAGCGCCAACGAAAAGACTCTTGCTGGATTTATTTTGTTCAGTGGTGTCTTTCCAAATGCACGTATTCAGCAGGTGGCCGTTGTCGATAAGTTTAGACGAGGCTGTGTCGGATCAGCGCTACTAAACCATGTAATTTCAAGGCTTGAAGCTCAAGGTTACTTGACGGTCTCTGCTGCTGTAGCATCTGATCTTTCTGCTGCTCAAAAGTTTTATTCGCGCAATGGATTTGTAGCGCGCCGCACAATTCCTGGCGGTCGAGCTCGCAAGCGTACACTCATCTTGTACGCACGAGACCTTGAAACAAAAAGCTTGCTCTCCGTACTGGAGCCACAGCAAAACTCGCCTAGCACTATCGACCTTGGCCTGCGCAAACGCAACGCCTGGCGAGCCCCGCTTTTTGCTGTTGACCTGAACGTCATATTCGATGTCACCAAAATGAACCGGCCAAGAGAGCCGCTAGCTGGCAAACTCATCGCAGCCGCACTTGACCACCAAATCCGCCTAGCCGTTACTCCGGAGTTCATTGTCGAGCTTGAACGCCAGATAAAAGGTGGCATTGTCGACCCCACGTTAAAATTGGCACGGCAGCTACCAAGACTCCCAACCTTTGATACCGAAGAAACGGATCAGCTCTC
>CAZCIF010000163.1:0-8274 GCA_964498645.1 uncultured Rhodomicrobium sp.
TGCGAGATAGAAAAGCCTTACGATCTGGCATTCTGACATTTTTAGCAGGTTTTTTAGGGCCTGGATTTCTGTGTTAAATCAATTCCGATCGGCTCTGATGAATTAATGACACTCCATTGCATTTGGTGTCTTCAGGAAGCTCCAACGGTTAATGACAAATGAGCTAGTTTAGCTCGATATGCAAAAATTGCATATTAGATATTCACAAATGTGTTCCAATTATCGCCTTATTTACCACCTTCATCGCCTTCATCAATACCAAAAGGAAAGGTTATGATGAAGAAAGTGAAGCGTATCTATGCGGCTGTTTTGTTAGCAGCAGTATGGTTTGTTGGCTGCCAACAGGCGTTCGCCGAATGCGGTATCGCCTCCACCTATTCGTCGGGGACCCTGACAGCAAATGGCGAGCGGTATGACCACATGGGCGTCTCGGCGGCGCACAAGACGTTGCCATTCGGCACGCGCGTGGTCGTCCGCAATCAGCGGACCGGGCGCAGCATTACCGTCCGGATCAATGACCGGGGGCCGTTCATCGCGGGGCGGATTATCGATCTTTCGACCGGTGCGAAGAATTCCCTCGGAATGGATGGGCTCGCCCCGGTTTGCCTCGAAGTCATAAGTTATGGCAGCGGAAGCCGCGGCTACAACAAAACGGTGATGCGCAATCCCGTTCAGGAGGTAAGCATCTCGCGCGGGCGCCATTATGCCAAAGCTAGCAAACGGACGCGCTCCGCTCGTGCCCGCCACGGCCGCAAGCGCTATGCAGCACGCGCTCACCACCGGAAGAGCTACTCCAGAAAGGGAAGCCGCCGGCGTCAGGTGGCATCCAGGTAAATCTGGGCTTATGCGGCGCGCGCCTGCCCAAAGGCCGCGCCGCTCACCTCATGGTGAGCCTGCTGAAGCCTCCTCCTGAGCCTGGCGAAGCCTCTCTTGAGCTTGTCGAAGGATGGAGCCAAAATTCTTCCTACACTTGCCAGAAACGTTTCATACCGATGTCGCGAAATTGCCGCCATTTCACAATTTGTGGGAGGTCTGAAACGAACGTTTCGGATTTAGGTTAACATACCGTTCGATAATTCATCCCCAGCATCGAGACTGTTCCATTAAGGAGACTCTCATGAATACGAAGTTTGTCGCCGCGATCGCGGTGCTTGCATCTCTTACGGCAGCCCCGGCATTTGCGCAGGATAAGGAAAAAGCGCCGCCGAAAGCCAGCAAGGCCGAAGTGCAGAAACTCGTCGACAGCATCAAGGGCGACAAGGCGAAGATGACGCAGTTCTGCGACATCATAAAGCTGCAAACCGAATACCAAGCAGCGGCGGAGAAAAAGGACGACAAGAAGCTCGAAGATCTGGATAAAAAGATGGAAGAGGGCTCCAAGAAGCTCGGGCCGGATTTCGACAGGATCACGTCTTCTGATATCGATGATGATTCGGCAGCATTGCTCGATGGGCTCTCAAAGAGCTGCAAGTAAGCCTCATCCGGTACTTACCGCATGAAACCCGTGGCCGGAGTAAATCCGGCCATTTTTTTTGCAAGCAACCGCGCTGATTTGCCGGCGTTTCTTCAACCTTCCGCTTTAGATTAAGTGTTTATTTTACCAGTGCATTCTACCGCGCAAGCGAATCGCCTAGCCTCCCGGATTTCTGGCCTGGAAATCCAATCGAGGGAGCGCTTATGGTTCGCATCTCCTACATCAATCTGCTCTTATTCCTCGTATTTATTTCATTCGCTCCGTCCGCGTTCGCGGAGCAGTCCCGATGCTCATCCCAGCTCTATGGCGGGATGGCGCCAGACATAAAAAATCCGAAGCTCGCTGCGCAAACCCATCCTGTATGTTTCACGGAAATTGCGGTGCTTCATTCCGGCATCGCGCGGACGCCGCTTTGGTCGGCGGAACATCTTACCGCCACGCGCGTCGAGCGCGCGCGCACCCTTCCGCGGCTTCGCTCCAGCGCTTTTCATGAAGAATTAGGACTGCCGCCCGGCGACCGCTCCGGGCTTTCGGACTACCGCCGCAGCGGATACGACCGCGGCCACATGGCGCCGAGCGGCGATATGTCGACTCCAGAGTCCCAGGAAGAGTCGTTCTCGCTCGCGAACATGATTCCGCAGGAACCCTGTAACAATGAGGTGCTGTGGGAAGGCATCGAGTCGGCGGTGCGCGATATGGCGCTCGCGAGCGGCGAGGTCTACGCCGTCACGGGGCCCGCATTCCTGGGCGCGGAACTGCAGAGCCTTAAAGGTAGGGTCCTGGTGCCGACCCACATCTTCAAGGCGGTGTATGTGCCGCCGAAAAACGCTGCGGCCGCCTATTTCGCTCCAAACGACGGCAGTCAAGGCTGGGAATCCATTTCGATCTCGGAGCTTGAGAGTAGAACAAGCATCGATGTGTTCCCGCGATTGGACGCGCGCGTGAAGCAGCATGCGATGAATTTGCCGGAACCAGTGCCGCATTTTGGATGCCGTCTACGGACGACGGAGGCGGCGCCTCAGACGCCTGGACAAGGAAGATGACGATTTTTTCACCTTTCAAGAATGAAAGCGATGCTATTTCCCCTGGCGCTCTTAAGATCGGGAACCGCGAGGACCGCGCCGCTACCGTTGCCAGTTCAAGGCGTGCGCCGGCATGCCGCAAGCGGGCGCGATAAGTGGCCCGCGCCGAAGGCCGGAGCGCCCTTGTCAATCTCAGATATTTTATATTAATAACAATAAGTTATACTGTCTTCCCGGTGTTACATACTGGGTCTAGGTTGCCCGTGCCATTCCTATTGGCGTTAGCGGGGACAAGTACCCCGAGTAAGGGAGCTAAAGCATGATATCATCCATGAAGCCGCTTCTGGCTGGCCTTGCCGTCTCGGTAGCATTCGCATCGGCACCGGCTAAGGCTGCGGACATTTCGGGCGCGGGCGCTACCTTCCCGTATCCAATCTATGCGAAGTGGGCCGACACCTACAAAAAGGAAACCGGCAACGGCCTGAACTATCAATCGATCGGCTCTGGCGGCGGTATCAAGCAGATCACCGCGCGGACCGTTACATTCGGCGCGTCGGACGCTCCTCTGAAGGCGGACAAGCTCGCCGCCGGCGGTGACCTCATGCAGTGGCCGATGGTCATGGGCGGCATCGTTCCTGTCGTGAACATCGAAGGCGTGAAGGCTAACGAGATCACGCTCGACGGCACGACGCTTGCCAAGATCTTCCTCGGCGAGGTCAAGACCTGGGACGACGCCGCGATCAAGAAGCTTAACCCCAATGTAAAGCTTCCCTCCGCTGCGATCGCTGTCGTTCACCGTTCCGACGGATCGGGCACGACGTTCAACTTCGTGCACTACCTCTCGGAGGTCAGCGCGGATTGGAAATCGAAGGTTGGCGTGGCAACATCCGTCCAATGGCCTACCGGTATCGGCGCGAAGGGCAACGAAGGCGTCGCCAACAACGTTCAGCAGACGAAGAATTCGATCGGCTACGTTGAGACCGCCTATGCCAAGCAGAACAAGCTCACCACCACGAAGATGATCAACAAAGACGGCAAAGCCGTCATCGCTAACGGCGAGTCCGTTCAAGCCGCTGCCGCGAATGCCGATTGGGCGCACAGCGACGGCTTCTACCTGATCATCACCGACCAGCCGGGCGCTGCCTCGTGGCCGATCTCTGCTTCGACCTTTATCCTGATGCCGAAGAAGGTAAACGATGCAGCCGCCGCGGCTGAAGCGCTGAAGTTCTTCGCTTGGGCCTATGCGAAGGGCGATGAAGCGGCTGCTTCTCTGGAGTATGTCCCGATGCCTGCCAATGTGAAGAAGCTCGTCCAGTCGCGCTGGAGCGAGATCAAAGGCCCAGACGGTAAGGCTGTTTATACGGCGCCGACAAACTAAGACTTGTGAAGGACTGGTAGGACTGGCATTTGCCAGTCCTATTCCATATTAACTGGAACAAGTTTGTTGGGTCACGGCCTTGATTGATGTAACACTTCACGATGCTGCGAGTATGGCGGAAAGCGCGAGCCGGGAAAGGCTTCTTAGAAAGTTAGGCCGCGGCGATACCTTTTTCAGATATCTGACAAAAGCGTCGGCCATAGGGGTCTTGGCCGTACTAGGCGCCATCTTCGCATCGCTCATTGCCGGCGCATTGCTTGCCTTTCAAACTTTCGGATTCAGTTTCTTTGTTACCGAAGCTTGGAACCCCGTTACCGAGAAGTTCGGTGCCCTCGCGCCCATCACCGGCACGCTCGTCACCGCCTTTATCGCGATGCTCATCGCCGTCCCAATCGGGGTTGGCGCCGCGATTTTTCTTACCGAGCTATGTCCTATAATTCTTCGCCGCCCAATCGGTATTGCCATCGAGCTGCTTGCAGGTATTCCCAGCATCATTTACGGTATCTGGGGCTTGTTCGTGTTTGCCCCCTTCCTTCAGCAATATGTGCAGCCCGCCCTTATCTCCGCCTTTGGCGATATCCCCATTCTTTCATCATTGTTCGCTGGCCCTCCTTACGGCATCGGCGTTCTGACCGCCGGCCTGATCTTGGCGATCATGGTGCTTCCTTTCATCACCGCGATCAGCCGCGACGTGTTCGAAACCGTCCCGATACTTCTGAAAGAGTCCGCTTACGGCATCGGCTGCACGACTTGGGAGGTTATCCGGTCGGTGGTCATTCCCTATACGCGAGTGGGACTTCTCGGCGGCGTAATGCTCGGCTTGGGACGGGCGCTCGGCGAAACGATGGCCGTGACTTTCGTGATCGGCAACGCACATCGGCTAAGCGCATCCATCCTCGCGCCGGGAACGACGATCTCGGCCACAATCGCCAATGAGTTTACCGAGGCGACGGAGGAGATTTATACGTCATCTCTTATCGCGCTGGGCCTCATCCTCTTCATTATCACCTTCATCGTCCTTGCCCTTGCACGGCTCCTTCTAATGCGCCTGGAGAAAGCGGCTGGTAAGTAATGGCTCAGGATCTCGCAAGATATAGCGGCCGCCGCCGCATAAGCAGCTTTGTCATGGCGTTATGCTGGCTGGCGGCGGGCGCCGGCATCACGGTGCTGCTCATCATTCTCGCCACGCTCATTTATAGAGGCTTTGGCGCGCTCTCCACCGCTGTGTTCACACAAGATGTTCCGCCTCCTGGCGCTTCGGAAGGAGGCTTGAGAAACGCGATCGTCGGAAGCCTGATCCTGACCGTGCTGGGGACGCTGATCGGAACGCCTCTCGGAATCCTTGCCGGAACCTATATGGCCGAATATGGGCGCTACTCGCGGATCACATCCGTGGTGCGCTTCATCAACGATATCCTGCTCAGCGCTCCTTCGATCGTGATGGGCCTTTTCGTCTATGAGATAATGGTTTATCCGATGGGTCACTTCTCCGGGATCGCCGGCGCCGTCGCTCTTTCGGTTTTGGTGATCCCGATTGTGGTGCGTACCACCGAGAACATGCTTCTCCTGGTGCCGAACCAATTGCGGGAGGCCGCAAGCGCCATCGGGATGCCACGCTCGCTCGTGATCCGGTATGTGGCATACAAGGCCGCGATGGCGGGAATGGTCACCGGAGTGCTGCTTGCGATTGCCCGTATCAGCGGGGAGACGGCTCCACTTCTCTTTACGTCCTTGAACAACCAATTCTTCAGTACGAACCTCAATGCACCGATATCGAGCCTGCCGGCGGTCATCTTTCAGTTTGCGCTTAGCCCTTACTCGGAGTGGCAAAATCTCGCCTGGACGGGTGCGCTTCTGATCACTGCTGCGGTTCTTGCGCTTAGCATCACGGCGCGCTGGCTTAGCTCTTCCGGAGTAAAATCATGAACATGATGGAACACGAGAACGCCTCGAATGGCAAAGAGCGGATTAGCATCCGGAACCTGGATTTTTACTACGGCCAATCCAAGGCCCTAAGAAATATCAATATGCCGATCCACGACCGGACGGTGACCGCGTTTATCGGCCCTTCCGGCTGCGGCAAATCCACCCTGCTGCGGGTCTTGAACCGGATGTACGACCTTTATCCCAACCAGCACGCCGAGGGTGAGGTCCTGTTCAATAGCGAGAACATCCTCGGCCCGAATGTGGATTTGAACTTGCTTCGCTCGCGCATCGGAATGGTGTTCCAAAAGCCGACACCGTTCCCGATGACGATCTATGAAAACATCGCCTTCGGTATCAGGCTTTATGAAAAGCTGCCGAGGTCTGAAATCGACGATCGCGTTCAGTCTGCTTTGGAGAAGGCGGCGCTCTGGCCGGAGGTCAAAGACAAGCTGCAGGACAGCGGGCTTAGCCTGTCCGGCGGACAGCAGCAGCGCCTTTGCATCGCGCGCACCGTTGCGCTTCGGCCCGAGGTCATTCTCCTTGACGAGCCGGCTTCCGCTCTCGACCCGATCTCAACGGCGAAAGTCGAAGAGCTGATCGATGAGCTTCGCAGCGATTTCACCATCGTGATCGTGACGCACAACATGCAGCAGGCCGGGCGCGTGTCCCAATATGTCGCCTTTATGTATCTGGGCGAGCTCGTGGAATTCGGGACAACCGAGCAGCTTTTCACGAATCCTGCGGACAAGAGAACGCAGGATTATATCACCGGGCGTTTCGGCTAGCGGGTTCGCCAGCCAGCCGAAGCCTCCTCTCTCCACTTCGATGCAGCGGCAAACAACCCGCGCCTTCCCCGGAGATGATGGCACCGCCCCGGCGGCGGCACCCTCTACCCTGGATATCGGAGACATCCATCTCGACGCCGCGGCCTATCGCGTGACACGTGGCGTCCGCGAGGTCCGGGCCGGCCCCACGGAATTCAGGCTTCTTGCCTTCATGATGAAAAATGCGGGCCGCGTGCTTTCCCGCGAGGAGCTGCGGATTGCCGCCTGGCCCGAAGCCCCGATGGTAAACCCCAGGACAGTGGATGTTTACATTGGGAGGCTGCGAAGAGCGCTCAACCGCGGAAGGGATCGCGATCCTATCCGCACGGTGCGCCATGCCGGTTATATTTTCGGCCAAGACTTCAAAAAAGGAAAATAAGACCGCGCCAGTGACTTAGTCACAGACGGCTATCGGCCGCGCGTCTAGGCTCCCCCCGGTTGTCATTTCCGCGAAACTTGCCGGTGAAGACGGGGAGGGGGAAACCATATTAGGAAGGGTAAATCAAGAACTTATATAGACACCAGCCTGCGCGGATGTGACAGTACGCCCGTCTCGAAGCAATCCATGGGAAAGGCGCTCCGGATGGCCACCGCGGCAGGAGCTGGCTAGCAAAACGCCGCAGACCAATTTTGAAAGCCCGCAAAGGGACAGGGGAATGACGATTAGAACGTCTTGGAAGGCCGCAGTAAGGCTAGCCGCAGAAAACAGACTGCTTGCACGCGTGCTGCTTGCGTTCACAATATTGGGGACCGGTTTGCCGGGCGCCGCCGGGGCCGGGGATGTGTTCGTGGTCAAGCCGCGCGATATCGATGACCTTAAAGCGGTGTTCGCAACCGTGCAAAGCACCGACGAGGTCAATGCGCGCGTGCGCACGGGCGGCACGGTCGCCTCACTCACCATCACCGAGGGCAGCGAAGTTAAAACAGGCGATGTCATCGCCACAGTCGCGGACCAAAAACTCGCGCTTAGGATCAAGTCGCTCGATGCCCAAATTCTGGGCCTCAAATCTCGCGCGGAGACCGCGAAGGCCGAAGCCCAGCGCCAGGAGCAGCTTGCGCAAAGAGGCTTCGCTGCCGGCGCCAAGCTCGACGAAGCGCGTGCAGCATCCGAGGTGGCGGCAAATGCGCTGAAATCGGCGGAGGCCGAGCGCTCCGTGCTGGCCCAGCAGGTGCAGGAAGGGAACGTACTCGCTCCTGCGCAAGGGCGGCTCCTCGCTGTGCCAGTTACCGCCGGGGCGGTCGTGATGCCGGGCGAAACGATCGCGAAGATTGCCGCCAACGAATATGTCTTGCGCCTCGAGCTTCCGGAGCGCCACGCCCGCTTCATGCATAAGGACGATCCAGTCATTCTTGGCGGCCGGGAACTCTCGTGGGAAGATGTGGCCATCGGCAAGGGTTCCATCACTCTCGTTTATCCCGAGTTGCAGGACGGGCGTGTGATTGCCGATGCGAGGGTGGAGGGGCTTGGAAAATATTTTGTCGGCGAGCGTGTGCTCGTCTGGATTTCGGCCGGCAAACGCCAAACGATTATAGTCCCGGCCGGTTATCTCTTCCGGCGTTTCGGTCTCGACTATGCCCGTCTTGAGCAGAGCGATGGAAAAACCATCGATATCGTTGTGCAGCCAGGTCAGCCCGCCCGTCTTGAGAATG
>CAZCIF010000164.1:0-8233 GCA_964498645.1 uncultured Rhodomicrobium sp.
ACCACGGTCTTGAGCCCGCTATCGGATTCCGTGCCGTCGCCCCAAGTGTGGGAGAGCAAATGCGGCGGTTCCACCTTCAGCACCCTGCAATTCGTTACGCCCGACCAGCCCGGCAGCGGCGCCACGCGGAAAGTGAAGCGGTGGCCTTCCTTGGCTGCGAAGTCGTTCTCCATTAGCCATTCGGCGATGAGGTGCGGCGTAGTCAGTGCGCGCCATACCTTGCTGGCCTCATGCGGGATGAGGCGTTCGACAACGATCGATTTGGTTTCAGTCATAGGTAAGACCTCTCAGAAAATTGCGCGGCATGCTGCGGCAGGGCGGAACGGCTAAGCCAGCCCAGCCACCACCCGCTCCAAGCCGTCGAGGAACTGCGGCCACCCGCCCTTGGCGCCCTGGTAGGCCTGCTGCTGATCCGGCCGGAAGCCCGACTGCTCCATGCGCAGGTGGGTTCCCGTGCTCGTAGGGGTGAGAGTCCAGGTGACGACACTCTCGAGACCGTAGGCCGCCCATGTGTAGGACAGCGTTTTGTTCGGCTCGACTGCCAGGACCTGACAGTCGACAGCGCCCCAGTCTGCGCGAAGATTGAAACGGTGGTCCACGACAGGCTTGAAGTCGTTCTTCATGAGCCACTCCTCGATCAGGTGTGGTTGCGTGAGCGCGCGCCAGATCTTTTCCGGCGGATAAGGTATCTCGCGTTCGATCACGAGGGAACGCGCGGCGGCGGATTTCGTCATTGGTCCATCCTCTTTAACAGGTCTTCGAGCCGGTCGAACCGTTCGCGCCAGAACGCTCCGTAAAGGCTCATCCAATCGATCAAGGGCGCCAGGCCTTGCGGCTCGGCGCTGTAGTGGGTTTCGCGCCCGTCGCGCCGGCCGCGCACCAAGCCGGCATGCTTCAGGACCCCGAGGTGCTTGGAGACTGCCGGTTGCGAGACGCCCGCCTGCGCGGTCAGCGCCCGCACGGTTTGTTCGCCATCGCGGCACAGCCGTTCGAAGATCGCGCGCCGCGTCGGATCGGCCAGGGTGATGAAAAGCTCATCCGGTGTAGCCTCCATGCCAGACTCATAACTCATGAGTTATGAATTGGTCAAGCCATACGCCGCCAAAGCACACAAGAACAAAAAAGGAACAAAATTTGCCTATCTGCTCTTATTCGGCAAGGAGGCGAACGCCATGGCATCAAACGGAAAGATCACGTTCTACCACTCTCCGAACACACGCTCATCGGGCACCTTCCTGCTCCTGGAGGAGCTGGGTGCGCCTTACGACCTCAAGGTTTTGAACTTCAAGGCAGGGGAGAATCGCCAGCCCGCCTATCTCGCAGTTAACCCCATGGGCAAGGTGCCCGCCATCGAGCACGGCGGCGCGGTGGTTACCGAGCAGATCGCGATAGCAATTTACCTCGCAGACCTTTTCCCGGAAGCCGGCCTTGCGCCGGCGCTCAACGACCCATTGCGCGGGCCATATTTGCGCTGGCTCGTCTTCTACGCAGCATGTTTCGAGCCTGCCGTGGTCGACCGGGCCATGAAGCGGGAGCTGGGGCCGGCCGCGATGGAGCCCTATGGCGACTACGATACGATGCTGAAGGCGCTCGCGGGCCAGCTTGCAAAAGGCCCATGGCTGCTGGGCGAGCGCTTCACAGCCGCCGATGTGATCTGGGGGTCCGGCCTCAGCTGGACGGTGATGTTCAAACTCGTGCCGGAACTGCCTGAGATCAAAGCCTATATCCAGCGGTTTTCTGCCCGCCCGGCATTCGCCCGGGTTAAGGCCAGGGATGCGGAGCTTGCGGCGGCGCAGGCCTGATGCACGGCAGGCGATGACGGCATTAGCCCGGGCCGCTATCGCGCGGCGGTTAAAGTTTTTGGGCGCGCAGTGGCGAGGGCGAGGCGCTTCTCCGCCAAGGCAAGCCATTTGCGGCAGCTTGGGAGCTTGAGATTGCAGCGGACGGTGATTTTGGGCGCCCCGGCAGGCGCCTTCGCCATGGCCGCGGCGGAAAGCGGGCCGATGCCCTGGGCGTCCCGGCTCGATTTCCCGATCAGTTCACCCGCCGTCATACCTTTTAAGAAGGGGTTCGCCTGCAGGGCGGCGGCACTTAAAATATTCGCGACCGGTTCCTCCGGCGCCGCCGCCAGCACCTTAAGCGCGCCCGATGGCCCTACAAAAAAAGCCAGGCGCAGATGAGCCGCCGTGACAGGTGTCCCTCGCGCGGCAAAGAAGCTTGCATTTTCGCGTGTGTAGACGAGGGCAGCGTTACGGGCGACGTCTGGATTGGCACGCAACTCCAAGATTTCGGTATGCGATTTGCCGGCAGCGAGTGCAGGGAATCTCCGCTGAATGACATCGAGGAAGGTATCGCGGATGAACTGGTAGGGGCCGAACGCGGAGGAGGCGGGGTTCCTTGCGTAAACCCGCCCGCCGGACTCCAATGCCATCAAGCGGTCGAGAAAGTGCTTTTCGCTGTCGCTTGGGCTGAGCGCCGGGTCAGGGCTGTCTCCGGCGTGGCCCGCGCACGGAAGCAGGAAGAATGCGAGGAGTGCGGGGATTAAGCTTCTTCTCAAGCGGCGCATAAAATGCCGGGTTAACCGCCCGTGAGGCTCATATGGCGCGCAACGGCGGGCTTTTGCGCGCGCCGGTCGATAACAAAGTCATGGCCTTTTGGTTTCCTGGCAATGGCCACGCCGATGGCGGCACCCAGCAGCTCGTCCGACGCGCTGGCACGGAGAGGACTGCGCAAATCGGCGGCGTCTTCCTGTCCGAGGCACATATAAAGCGTTCCGGTGCAGGTGATGCGCACCCGGTTACAGCTTTCGCAGAAATTATGAGTGAGCGGCGTGATGAAGCCAAGCCTGCCGCCGGTTTCGCGGACGCGGACATAGCGGGCGGGGCCGCCGGTGCGATAGGGGATTTCCTCCAGCGTCAGCCGCTCCGAGAGCCTGGCGCGCACCACCGAAAGCGGCAGATATTGATCGGTCCGGTCTGCGCCAGTATCGCCGAGAGGCATGGTCTCGATCAGCGTCAGGTCCATGCCTTCGCCATGGCACCAGCGCAGCATCTCCTCGATTTCCTGCTCGTTGACGTCCTTCAAAGCGACCATGTTGATCTTGATCTGAAGGCCCGCTTCCTGCGCCGCGCGTATGCCGTCCATGACCTTCGCGAAATCGCCCCAGCGGGTGATTTCCTGGAACGTCTTGGGATCGAGCGTGTCGAGTGAGACGTTGATCCGGCGCACACCGGCGGCGGCAAGTTCGCCCGCATATTTTCTGAGCTGGCTTCCGTTGGTGGTGAGCGTCAATTCTTCCAGGGCGCCGCTCTTAAGGTGGCGGGCAAGCGCATTGACAAGCCACATGATGTTCTTGCGGACGAGCGGCTCGCCCCCGGTCAGCCGCAGCTTGCGCACGCCTTTTGCAATGAAGGCCGAGCACAAGCGGTTCAACTCCTCCAGCGTGAGCAGATCCGCCTTCGGCAGGAATGTCATATCCTCCGCCATGCAATAGACGCAGCGGAAATCGCAACGGTCAGTCACCGATACGCGCAAATAGGTAATATGCCGCCCGAAGGGATCCACCATGGCGTTGCCCGTTGGAACGAAGGCTAACGCGGCGGGTGGCTGTTGGAGGGTCATGAGCGTTGTCCCGGAGATCTTGTTCTTGGAGTTCTATGTTATTTAGGAAATGGCTCGATCGCTATTAGCTTATCAGGGTATGCGGTCGGCACAAGGGCGCGATATAAACATTAAAGCAGGATCGCGCGATCTTTACTGGGAGGTTTCCGTGGAGGAAGACCGGTTCAATATGTCGATGAGGAAGTTCCTGAAGCAGGTGGGCGTGACCTCGCAGCGGGAAATCGAGCGTGTGGTACGTGAGAGGCATCTCGTTTCAGGCAAGCTCAAACTGCGCATGGTGCTGACCGCCGAAGGCACGGATCTGAACCATGTCGTCGAGGACGAAATCGATTTGCCTGCCTGCTGATGCAGGTTACCCGCAAGCAGAGGCACCGTCATTGCAAGCACAGCGAAGCAATCCAGGACCAAGTCTCTGATTTTGTTCTGGATCGCCACGGCGGCTAAAGCCGCCTCGCGATGACGGATGCTCTCTAACCGAATGAGAACCAAAGGAGGGGAACATGGACGCTTATGAAGCGCTGATAACGCGCGTGAGCCCGATCGAACTTGGCGAACCCGCGCCGGATGAAGCGGCCCTCCGCAAGATTGCCGCTGCCGGCTTACGGGCGCCCGATCACGGCCGCTTGCGTCCCTGGCGTTTCATTTCCATCCGGGGCGAGGGCCTGGTCCGGCTCGGCGAAGTTTTCGCCTCCGCTCTTCAGCGCCGCGAGCCGGAAAGCGCGCCAGAGCTGCTGGAACGGGAACGGCAGAAACCTCTCCGCGCGCCGCTGCTGCTCACCGCCGTGGCAAGGATCACGCCCAGTCCTAAGGTCCCCGTGATCGAACAAATTCTCTCCGCAGGCGCTGCAGCTCAAAACATTTTGATCGCGTGCCGCGCTCTTGGCTTTGGCGCTATGTGGAAGACAGGCGATGCAGCCTATGATCCAATGGTGAAAGCAGCGCTGGGCCTTGAGGCTTCGGACTGGATTGTGGGATTTCTTCATATCGGCACCCCGAAGGCGATGCCGAAGCAGCCAGTGCCGCTTAATCCGGACGAATTTTTGCAAAGCTGGCCGCGTTAGGGCTTACGGTTGAGGCCGCTTCTGAGGCATCATAAGGCGGATGAAGAAGTCAGAGGAAAACGCACAATGACGGCCGGCGAATACCGCTATTTCGTAACCTATTCGGGGGTCAAGCTGCCGCTAAGGCTCGTCAACCAACTCGATGCAGCGGAACTCGAAAACCGAAACACCTATATCCGCGCTCAATTCGACGGCCAGGAGCGGCTGATCGCGGTGGAAAAATTCGTCTATGGCGAGGTCGAGCTGGCGCACCGCTATGACTATCATCCGAATGGCGCGCTGAAGGCCGCGCATATCACGATGGATGACGACACGACCGTCCTGGAGTTCGGCGAGGAGGGCACCGGCTAGTGGCCCGGCGTCATTGCGAGCGAAGCGAAGCAATCCAGGCCAAGTCTCTGACATTGCTTCTGGATCGCCACGGCGGCTAAAGCCGCCTCGCGATGACGGCTGTCTGCTAAACCCTCGGAAGAATGATCAGCCGCTCGACCGGATTCCCCTCGCCAAAATGGGAGGCCACAATCTCATCGATGTCCTCAACCGTCTTGGGCGCGTACCAGATGCCTTCCGGGTAAACGACGAGCATCGGGCCCGCTTGGCAGAATCCCATGCATCCCGTCACGGTCATGGCGACCTCCGGATTGCCCAAGGCCTGCACCTTCATGCCAAGCCGCTCGATCAACGGCATCGCACCCGCCGCGCCGCAACTGCCGCGCGGATGCTGAGGCGGGCGCTGCTGACCGCAGATGAAGACGTGGTGCTTGAAGACCATCGGAAGGTCGAGAGACATTGTTTTTTCTCCTGTGTTCGAGCGCAAACGCGGCGGGGCCTGCTAACGGCTCCTCCGTTCCATCACAAGTGCATAGGTACGAGCAAAGATCGTACCGGAACGGTGGGGGCAAAGTGTCACGCCTCTGCGGAGCAGGGTCCCGCTTAACATGCTGTTTTTACGATATTTTTTCAATTCTAGGCTTTTGGTCCGAACGTTGCCTTATAAAGAACGCAGCAGACGCCGGAAGCCAATGTAGGATTTGCGCCAAGGTAGAGATTGGAGAGGGTGATGACCGTCGCAAAATTATTGGAGGAACTTGAGAAAATGCCGAAGGACGCCGTCGTGCTGATCGAGGGCGACGCCGGCTATTCGCGTTTGGGCGGCATCTCCTTCCAGGAAGGCATCGGCGGGATGCCTGACGAGATTTTGCTCATCCCCGATATGAACGAGTGATACCAAATCCGGTTGATTGCTTCTCCGGTTCGTCATCCCGTGCGCGCCGCGGCATGAAATGACGCTGCGCAGACACGGGATCGTAACACATTGCACACGCTTGCATTTTTTGCGATCCCGGATACGACCCCTTGGGCCGTTCCGGGATGACGCTGGCAAACTATTCAACCGGATTTGGTATTAGCTGGATAGCCGAGGCAAGTCCGGCTGACATCGGGAGCCCATCATTTTCTTCACATCCGGGAAGAGGGGAGGTGGGCATAGGGCGATGAAGTTGAGATGCGCGGGTCCTCGAATCCGCCGCCTACCGTGAAGTGGTAGAGCGACTGCCATTCCATGCGGTCCGCGGGAAGCCCCAACAGCCGGTGCATTTCATCGTCGAAGTAGCAGCCAATCCCGGTGCCGGAGAGATTGGCGGCGGTTGCCTCGAGATAGAGAACCTGGCCGATCATTCCCGCCTCCCAGAAAAGGCGCCGGTAGGACCAGGGACCTTCCCGCTCCAAGGTGCCCTCAAAATCCGCCAGCATGCCAAGGCTGAACGCGCTTCTCCCCGCAATGGCCTGATGACAGGAAAGCGCCGCGGCGAGCTTGCGGAAATCGCCATCTCTGAGAGCGTAAAAGGGCAAGTCCATGCCTGCCGCTTCCACCCAGGCAAAGGCGGGATCGCAGGCTGCCTTCAACCGTTCCAGCATATCGGGGAAGCGCAACAGGGCATAGAGTCCCGGTGCCAGGCCTTCAACCCGGTGAACGAAGACAAAGAGCGCGATCCGCGCAGCCCATGGATAAGCATGCCAGGGCGTTCGCGCCGCATCGGGCATGGTAGCGGCGAGCAGGCGCTTGAACACCGGAAGGCCGATGCTTGTCTCTCCATCCATATGCTGCACGCTCCGGCGCCGGCGGATGACCGCGGCTGCGGCTGGCGCTTGATCGGGTGAGAGAACGGAAATAATGCGGGCGGCGCCAGTGTTCTGCGGGATGACCGGCACTTCCGTCTGTGGCTTATGCGTCAGTTCCGCAGCGCGCGCGACAGCAGGCCAGGGTTCATGATCCTCGCTCAAGCGGTTCGCGCTGCCAAGCCATTGGCCCAGCCACTGGCCGAAGGGCGGAACTGCCGGCGTCGCGGCGTTGAAACCGTCCGTTCGCACGAAGGCGATAAGATCGGCGTGCTCCTCCTCCCGTGGATGGGCGGCATCGGGACGGTTGAGGCCGAGCAAGTCCGTAAGCGCATCGTCCTCCACGCCTGCCAGCAGTTCTACGCGCCAGCCAAGGCAGGCGGCCGCATAGGCAGCGGCGGCCAAAGCATGACCAACATCGTGCTGGCAATAGCGGAACGCCCGCTCGCCATATTTCCAGGCCTCCCGCCAAGGCACGGAACTGAGCGCGAACAAAAATCCATTCTCCGGCAGTCCGGGCACCTCGCCGAACACGCGGCGTTCTTCGAGCGCGTGGGCGAAGGGCGCATAGTGATACAACGCCGCCGCCTCGCCGATTCCCGCGAGTGCGGGAAGCACCAGCCATCCTTCCGTGGGATGGAGATTGCCGCTCGAAGGGTTGTTGCGCACCGCCCAGCGTGCTCCTTGCACGTCCTTCCATGCAGAAAGGCCGAGCGCAAGTTCCAGGAAAAGCCCCAGCGATTCTATGCTCAAAGGCTTGGGCGGTGCTTTCTCAATCTCGCTGAACGCCGGCGTAGGCGCGTCATAACCGAGCGGAAGCGGCACCTCGCGCGCCCCCGCATAACGCCGGAAAGGATTGGGCTGGGAGTCCCAATCGAGGAATGCGGGGCCTGCTGCGTACCGGTGCGGGAAATGTTTGCTTCGCTGGTGATAGGCTTCGATCGTATCGGGAAGGTCGTCCATGGGGTCACAAGCCTTTGCGCCGGGAGGTGCCGCGTTTGAATTCCCAGCGGTGCGTGCAATGTTCGCGCCATTGCTTCCGCAACACGCTGATTGAGGGGGTTCCGGCTTTATTTCAAGGACTTACACCCCTCACCCTGTCCCTCTCCCTCTGGGAGAGGGAACGGTGTCGTACGCTCTGCGCCATGTTCAGGCGTCCCTTCTCCCATGGGGGACAGAGTGAGGGGCATGAAAATGTTTCAGCAGCCTTCGTCGCCATCGCGTTCCGAAGCCTTAGCCCGGTCCCAAAGCACCTGCATCTCGTCCAGCGTCATGCCCTTGAGCTCTTTGCCCGCCGATTTCGCGGCAGCCTCCATCGCTTCCATGCGCCGGATGAATTTCAGATTGGCGGCACGTAAGGCTGACTCGGCATCAATCCCAAGCCGCAGGCCCAGATTGACGAGGACGAACATGACGTCGCCGAACTCCTCGAA